>JAFLUT010000001.1 GCA_022508665.1 Prevotellaceae bacterium
TTTCTAATATAAAATAGCATTCTTTTAACATTTTATATGGTTTCTGCTATAATTCTTGGTTTATTGGCACAACTATGGCGTACCCAAGTTACCCGATAGGCGCACCTCCCAATGGAATATCTCATGGCAAATTTTGATGATGCGGTCTTGTACGTTGGAGTTTTCTTGCGACACTCTTACCCTAATGTCACGCTCATGGATCGCACCTTCAAAAACGTATGGAAAGACATACGCATTCTATTGGGGAAGGTGCAACTATTTCATCAAGAATACGTTGCAGCGGCTCAACGATAGGGATAATCACCTTGGTTCCACTGGTACTACGCCCTTGTGGTTTTTTGCGGTAGAATCTGAAAGCCTTGCGTTCTGTGCCAAAACAATATTGCGAGTAGGCCAACTGCCAGACATAAACAAGATTAAAGCCATTGCCAATATATTGTATGAGGAACAGACCAAGCAAGTAATGGGGCGTTCTGCATACCACTCTTTCCATGTACTGGATAGTTTTTGTTTATAAACACTTGGTAGAACTGTGCCATCCTATCCACATCGAGGTACTCTTATTTACGCGATGCTATAGCAGGGATAGCAACCAATCCTTGCTTCCCAAAAAGCACTCACAATACATTTGTAAGTGCTTTTTGTTTTATTTGAATATGTGAACTAATATTTAGTGCCTTTGTCTTCGTACTGATACACGAGGAGCAGAACCAGCGGATGATGAACTACCATTTGATTTGGATTTCTCCTTTTTAGTAGCGACTGACGACGAACCACGGCGTGTAGTGATGTTTGCATCGGATGATAATTTGCGAGACACAGATTTTTTCTTATTGCCTGCTGCGGCAATAGAATCTTGTTTCGCCAATTCCAATGAGTCGACAGGGTCTTTCCATATATGCTCCTCGAAGTCAACAATCTCTTTCTCGATACGTTGCTGCTCCCGTTTCAAGAGGCTATCTGTGGCACAATACTGCTGAAGGGAGCGGTTCTGCATGTTGGTGGTCATGTAGATGTCGCCCTTGTAGTGGTTGGTAGCAAAGAAATCATCAATTGACATTCTGGAGGCATTGTTAAGGTTGCTCACCATAACTTCATGACCGCTCAGATAAGTCTTTATGTCATCGTACTTTACCCAAAACATAGGATATTTGCGAACATCCATGCTGAAATCGTCTGAACGATGAAGCACAGGACAGAGGGCAACGATGCGGCTGTGGTAGGTAGCGGTGTTTTGGTCATAGTAACTGCTTTCCTTCACGTTGAAACTAAGCACCTCGGCTGATGGAATGTCGCTCTGCTCTACCTTGATGCTGTTGCCATCTATCTCATAATAAATGTGATATCGCTCAAGCATATCTTTGAAGTGCATGCGGTTGCTCTGCTGAAAGTCCTCTATGCCGTCAAGTTTGTACTCGTATGCAGGTATCTTGCCCGTGTTGAGCAGACGGAACAGAAGGGTGAAGAGGTTCATGTTATCCCCTTGTGGCTCTGCAGGAAAATAAAGGGCAGCGTTCTCATCCTTCTGCAAGTCGAGAGTACGATAGATGTCTCGCCGCCAACTTGGGTCTTCTGGCACATCGACCGCAGTAGGAAACATGAGGCTGGCACGGTCGGTGGCTGTAGCACTTTTCGTTGTAGCACTTCTGTTATTCTGAACTCGGCTCTTCTGCGGTTGAGCATGAAGAGTGCCGACTATGCAGAATGTTATAAATGTGAACAGTATATTTTTCATATTTTAATTTATAATTATTTCTACGGGACTTGTCAATGTACGCTCTATTCCGTCAGGACCTACAACACGGATACGACTGATATTAAACAGTTTGCCGCGTGTGAGGGAACGTATTTTTGTCACTTGGTTTGGTGTGAACGAGGCCGAATTACTAACTTCTGGCACAGCGTTACCCATATTGTCGACGAATATCGTCTCAAAGCCAACGACACGGAACGCTATGTCAAGAAGACCATCGTCGATTGCCGCCCCTACTCCACCTGCCGCAATGACAGCCTGCTTGGAAATTCGTCCTCCCTTGAAACGAGTGGCATTGCCGTTAGCGTCAGTGTATTGGAGATAACCCGTAGGGTCTGGCAATTTACGCACATGGAAAGTGAATTTGCCCATCTCTTGCTGGCGACCTTCGTTCTCTGCCGTTACGGTAAATGTCACATCTTCACCAACTTTAGACGGAACGGCAACGTAATTACCTCCATCTTTCTTTGTCAGACTGCCGTTAGTCATCGAGAGACCAATTTTGTTGCTCGGCACTCCCGGCACACTGACACTGATGGGGTTCTGATAGCCCGCATAGAGCATATTCATCATGGTGGCACTCACTGTTGCCGATGGCTCAACAACGGTGTATGGCTGACTGAACTCTCGGCGTATGGTCTCGCCATTGCCGTTCTTCATCACGAGGTAGCCTTTTAGAGTGAAATCGCCTGTGGAACTGCAAATTGTCTCATATCTGCCGTTGGAAGATTTCAGCAAAGTGTTACCAACGTAAATCTCTGGTCGCTGAGTGGTATCTACCGCAGCCATAATGATTTGAGCGGAGAACTTGCCGCCTCTCACTACGGTCTGCGAGTTAGGTATGACATACGCATTTATCTGATTTACACGCACATCCTTCACGTCAATGTTGGCAACCAACTGGTGGAGCATCTCGCCTTCGGCATGACGCACGTTATCCTGCAACTGCGTAAGTTGAGTGACTGCTGAAGCAACGGGGATGTTCTCGAACATATATTCCTGCCAGTTCTTGCCTTGCATCTTTGCCTTGTTTGGCACTTCGGTGGTAAGACTGGAACGGATGAGTGCTTTCTGCTGCTCGTCGTTTATCATTGCGACGATGCCGTCACGATAGGACTCTATCGCCTTCTTCAGTTTCCCGCCTTGACCAACGCCGGGAGCAAGCATCACATGGGTTGTTGCTTCGAGGTTGTCCTTGCCTTTTATGTCGTTTATGTCCGCATCTTTGCCGTCTGCCTCACGCACAATCTGCCATTTCAGATTTTCCGCCATCTGATAGAGCGAATCAGACATTCGTCTCACCTGCTGTGCCTTTTCGTACCATTGGCGGGTCTTCTCTGGGTTCTGCTTCATGGCAGCCTCCAAATCGTCGTATATTGCCTTGTTTTGGGCTGCGGCATTGTCGCGTGAACGTATCAGGGTGTCATCTACACGTTTGAAGCCTTCAAGCACATCCGATGATACGTTGAGTGCCAGCATCGCCATCAGCACAACGTACATCAGATTTATCATCTTCTGACGTGGAGTTAACTTCTTTCTTATCATAATCAGTAGTTCTTTTAGCCTGTTTAACTGTTTATAGACTAATCTACTATGCTATCTTCATCTTGAGGGCTTCAACCATCTTGAAATATACCTCGTTAAGTTCTTGAAGTTGAGCGGCGAGTTTCTTTGTCTGCTCGTTCACTTCGTCGATGGTAGCCGACTGTGTGCCTACGCTCTTGAGTTGCATCTCGTAGAAGCGGTTGATGCCTGTGAGAGTGCGGTTCATATTCTCCATCTCCTCCGAGTCGCGGGTGAGGCGTGCACTCTGCTCAGCCACCTGCTTGAGAATGTCGGTGAGTTCTGTGAGTTGCTCAACATAAGCCATTGTAGCCTCCTGCATTTCGGGTGCCATACCCTGAAACTGCGGCGAAGTGAAGATAGGAGAAGAGGAGATGTTCTCTGCCAACTGTGCAGCATCGACTTGACCGCCTCCGAATGCAGCAGCACTTTCGGCATTTCCTGCATTTCCCGACCCCGAGCCGTAAACGCCTCCACCAATGATGACGGTGCCTCCTTTGGGTACGCCTCCGCCTACAACGACAGTGCCGCCACCCGATGTCTCTTCCACATCGTCTTCAAAAGCGGAATTTACCGCTGCCGCGATTGCCGCATTTTCTGCTGCCTCTTCTGCCAGTTCCTGCGCATCAAGGCTTTCTTGAGGCTCGAAACCTGCGAGGAAGAACACGATAACCTCCGTTCCCATACCGAGGAAAAGCATGATGTCAGCACCCGCGATGTGGGTGAGTTTGAAGAGTGCACCTGCAATAACGACCGATGCACCCCAACTGTAAGCATAGTTCAAGAATGTCTGCCCTCTCTTTGTTCTGAGCCACTTCTGAATGCCTTTATATTGTGTTGCCATATTGATTTTCTATTTTGAGGATTTACAAATTATTTATTATTTAAGCAATCTGTGCTTTGTTTATCTCTTTGCTTTTGAAGCAGTTCCTACTTGCGTGCGGACACAGCGGAAGCCGATGAAAGAACGCCCTACATTTTGATATTCGTATGTACGCCACGCACTCTTTATGAAACTCTCTGGGTCTTTCCACGAGCCGCCACGCACACTCTTCTTCTTCAGTGCGTATGGGTCTTCTATGGCTGCATTGTATGTCAAAGTAGGATTCATATCGCTCATTGACAGCACGCCAGCCTCTGTATAGACTGTGCTTGTCCACTCTGCCACGTTTCCTGCCATGTCATAAAGACCATTGGAGTTTGCACTATAAATGCCGACTTTCGATGTTATGAGGTTACCGTCCTTCGTGTAGTTTCCTCTGTCAGGCTTAAAGTTAGCATAATAGCACCCTTTGTCACTTGCCACACCTTCCTGATTCCACGGAAGTTCGTTGCCATCCTTGCCTCGCGCAGCAAATTCCCATTCCGCCTCAGTCGGCAAGCGGTAACGCTGTATGAATTTAGCCTGTCCGCCCAGTCCTTTGAGGAGGAAATCCGTACGCCAGTTGCAGAAAGCGTTTGCCTGCTCCCAGTTCACACCCACCACAGGAAAATCATTGTAGTTGGAGTGGGAGAAATACAGACGCATATACATTTCATTCTCTGCATTCTGGAAGTCATTTATCCAACAAGTCGTGTCGGGATATACATTTACTATATATGTATTCACAAAATCCCACATGCTACTGAGCGGACGTGTGATAGTCTCACGATGAATGATGCCCTCATCATCCACATACGCCGTGTCCTTGCTTATCATCACAACCTCATTAGGATCGGTCTGGAAGTCCGTATTCAGATTACGCTCCGACGCATTCAGACGATACTTTCTCTTTGCCGCCATAACATAGTCAAACACCTCATAGCGATAGTTCAACTGACTGGCATCCAGCATCTTCTCGCCTGTGACTGGGTGGTAAGTATAAACACTTTCAATAGCACGCTCTTGGTCCTCATCAGGGTTACGAGGCAATGCCTTATTCCAGTTCAGATGCGGAGTTACAGGGTCGCCGTTCTTGTCCTCCTCAATCTTGTATGTCTCGTCGCCACCGTATGCAGGGTCAGCCAAACGCTCGCGGATGATAGAGTCACGCACCCAATAGACAAACTGCCGATACATGGCATTCGTCACCTCCTTCTCGTCCATCCAGAAAGCATCAACGCTGATTTCTCTCGTAGGCATTTCCTTACCCCAAAGGCTGTCGGTCTTTTCCGTACCCATTTTGAGACTTCCACGCTTCACTAAAACCATACCGTATGGAGCAGGCTCCGACACAGACAGCCCACTAACGCCTGTCACTTCGCCCCCTGTCGCATTCGAGCCTCCACGACTGGAAAAGCACGAAGCCACAACAAAGGCTACCACCGCCACGCATACAGCAAACCGAAAATTCTTCATATATATTCTATTTCTTATTTATTCAATCATTATATCTTATAGCCACCTCACACTCTTATGCTTATTGCGACCTTTCTTGAACAAATCGAGGTCAGTCTGATACCCTAACACCAATTCGTGGCTACCGTTAATCATACCTATTCCCGATGTGTACATCTGATAGTTATATCCCAACTTTATTCCGTGAAACTCTCCTCCAACAAGAAACGTCACAGAAGTATTGGGGCTGTAACCCAAGCCACCATAGAATTTCCTCCCCTCGTAATCATACGCCACTTTGCACTGCACATCCTCTCTCCATGTGTCAAGGTCTGTCTGCACAAGAAATGACGGCTGTATTGTTATAAACGAATTTTTCAACTTTATATTGCATCCACCCATTAAATAATACATCCTCGACAGTTCCACTTCATTTGTCTCACCTATCGTAATTGTCGGAGCAAGAAGATGTTGCGCAGACATTCCCACCCATACTTTGGGATGATAAAAATACAATCCTGCCCCCAAGTCTAAAGTATTACCGTCCTGCTGAGACGAGGGAAAAGCAGGGTCGCTTCCGTCCTCCAGTTCCACATCGCTTGGGTCAATCTTCTCCGTCATTATCCCCCCTTGCACACCCACAGCCAAACGCCCTTTCTTGCCGAGTTTTATATTGTAGGCATACTGCACGCCTATCTTTGTGGTGCTAAACATACCTATGTTATCCGTCAAGAAATTTAAGCCTGCACCATGCCGTGGACTCAAAAAATATACTGGCAAATCAGCCCCGATGTACATCGTGGCAGGTGCGCCGTCATATCCCACCATCTGCATCGAATAAACACCATTCACATTCAGCAGTCCGTCCGTTCCCGACACAGCAGGATTATAAAACGACTTCAAGGCTGTGTAGTCCGAAAACTGCACATCCCACTGCCCTCTCATTGCCACGAAAGACGGCAAAAGGAGCAACGTCAGAACTAAACAACGTCTAAACATCATTAGAATAAACTCCATTTTTCCCTTTTTATTGTGTATCGCCACATCTTTTTTCTATAAAAGCATAAAAAAGGGACGTTGCAGATTCACATCTCACGCCCCTTAACAAAAAAACAGAGTTAGTTTATAATAGGTACTTATGAAAAACTTCCATTAAAAATCGCCACCGAAGCCACCGCCTCCGAAGCCTCCTCCGCCCGGACCTCCGCCAAAGCCACGCGGACCACCTTGTCCGCCTTGCATCTGCTGTCCACGCTGCTGATTGCCTCTGCGCAGATAGATACGAGCGGTCTGAGCAGGAGTGAGGATTTCAAGGAACTTGGGCAGATACTCACGGTCAACGGCAAGTTGTGCTTCCTGCACAGCAAACTGCTTATCAATCAGTTCCGTTGCCTTAGCATCATCAATCTTATCAAGATTTACCCTCTCGTTGGCGCTTTCATCCTCTCCCTTCGGATTTGCGGCATTCTGTCTTGCGGTCTGATAGTCAAGGAATAGCAACTTGAATAGTTCAGTCTTTTCCTTATCGAGTTTCATCTGGCTTGCAAGACGTTCAGCCATGCGATTATTCATTTCCGCTTGGTCAATGCGCTGACGACGCTGACCGCCATTGTTCTGCGCCACTGCCAACAATGCAGTACAACCGAACACCATTAAGGCAAATATAAATTTCTTCATAATGTAAATTCTTTTTTAATGTTCTTTATTTATATCTCCAGCACTGGTTTTCGTATTGTTTGACTACGGAAAAAGAAAAAAGTTTAATCAGTACCTACAAAAAAAACTAAAATCTGCTTTCAATCACATTCCAATCGACGATTTGCCACAACGCAGCGAGGTGTGCCGCACGTCTATTCTGGTAGTCGAGATAGTAGGCATGCTCCCACACATCGAAAGTCAAAAGCGGTGTCAATCCCTTTGTTAAAGGGTTAGACGCATTTGTCTCCTGCGTGATGTGCAGCACGCCCTCAGCGTCTGCCGACAGCCACACCCAGCCCGAGCCAAACAGCCCTGTGCCTTGCTGCTCAAACTGCGCACGGAAAGCGTCAAACGAGCCGAATTGCTTATCAATCGCTTCGGCAAGACGTCCAACAGGCACATTGCCCTCTTTGGGAGCAGCAAACTGAGTGAAATACAGCGTATGGTTGAGGATTTGCCCTGCATTGTTGAACACTCCTCCTTGACTCTTGCAAACAATGTCCTCCAATGCCATGCCTTCATACTCACTGCCGGGCAGAGCCTTGTTGAGATTGTCAACATAAGTCTGAAGATGCTTACCATAATGGAAACCAATAGTTTCCGCACTAATCACGGGTGCAAGGTCACCCTGACCATACGGCAGTTCCACCACCTGAAACTTACCGTCAACTGGATTTGTCTTTTTCATATTACCTATAATTAAATTGTTAGAAAAGATATGTATCAATTGCAAATTTACATTCTTTTTCACTAACAACAAACATTTCGTAAACAAAAAACATCTGAAATCACATCCCATAAGGTTATCTGCCAAGTACATAAAAAGAGCCGTATCCAATCTATCTATGAGATACGATTCGTTATGTGCTGCACACAATTAGACAACAGCCGTTGCCCCCAAAAGTGGACAACGGCTGAGCGAACTAAGAGGCAACCGCCGGCATAGATAATCTGCATTCGCCGACTATTATAATTTGTCACGGCTGACTATTGTAATCGTGAACGGCAGGGCATTTCAGAGGTCAACCGTTGTTATTCTGAACAGGAAAAGGGAAGTTTGGATAACGCCAAACTGTTTAACGTGGATTCGACAAACTTCTATGACCATAAATGTATTTTCGCCTACCTGACGTTAACTTGTTTAATAAGAAATTCGCCTATTATTTCTTCTCTTTTATTATTCTGTCCTGTATCTTCTCCATCGTTTTGGCAATTGAAAGAACCAATTCTCTTTCACCCTTCATACAGGCAATGAGCGAGAGGTGGTCATACACCTTGCGAGTGTAGTCGAGCGTTTCCTGATTCATATCTTTTGCATGACGCTTGATGAGTTTGTGTATGCTTTTCTCCACCTTCATTCTGCCGGGACCATCGGCGTATAAAGCATCTTTATGGTACTGGTCAAGTTGCTTGGCATACCCTATGTTTATGCCGTTGCTTTTGGCTGTCGAGACTGTTTTACCCATCACTTCAAGCAGTTCACCGATGCGTGTCAGTTGAGCCTTAGTCTTATCGTCAGAATATAGCATCTTCCATTTATCGTAAAATCCATGGAGTTCATCGAGTTCCGACTGGGACACTTCCGTTACAGTCAACCTCTCCATCTTATCCACAATCATATCAAGAAGTTCATTAGGGGGATTGCCGTATGCGAATTGCTTGATATGAAAACGGATACCGTTGATAAGGAATGATTTAATCTCGTATGGAGCCAATATCTCTTGGCAAGAAGTAAGCAAGGTCTTCAGGGTTTTGCTTGTTTCTGCAGTCAATTTCATTTCCTTTATGGTAATGCCCGCTATCTCCAGTTCTTCAGCGGTCGCCGTAGAGGCATAGATGTTCAGATATGTATGCATATCCATCAGCAGACTCACATTGTCGCCGTTGTCTTTGCCTGTGAAAGACTCTTTGTAGAACATCATCCTCGTGATGAAGTCGTTGGCGTAAGAGTCGTTGTCGGGGGCATCAGCCGACAGCGAATGCGTTGTCATCATGCTCTCGCCCGTGTGTGACGTGAGGTTCGTTGTGGTCGCTCCATGTGCCGTTGCACCTGTCGCCATTGCGGTGGCAATCAGCCATGCCGCACAGTGTTTCTGCAATGCTCTCATATTGGTAATGGTTTATTATTGATTATGTTATCTTTCACGTTATTGTCTTTTTTGATGTATTTCACATACTGCTGCTCTGTTTTTTCGCCGACGGCATTCATCTCCGCTTTGTAGAGCGAGATGCTTTGTTTCTTTTCCCATTCGTAGTAGTTCCGCTCCACCTGCGCTATCTCCTTGCTGTATTTCCTCCTCAGTTCCTCTATGTCTATTTCCTCAGCTGTACTCGTTTCCTCAGCCACCTCCTGCACCACAGGAACATCTTCTTCTGCAATAGTTTCCTCGAGGACGCTCTCCACACCGGACTCTTCTGATACCGCCATTTCCTCTGCAATCATCGGCATTGCTGTGGGGGTGCGAGACTTGCGCGCCGGTTTCACCTCCGCAATAGTTGGCAGTTCTTTTTCCAAAGGCACTCTTTTCGTTTCCTTTTTCTCCGTCGGCTTCAAAGGCACTTCTATATCTACCAACGGTAGGGGTTTATAAGCCTCCGTATCTGACTGAGGTACAAACCAGAAGCCCAACAGCAATGCCACACATGCCGCAGCGACCAACGATGCCCATCCGCTAATTTTCTTCCGTCTGCGTTTAGCAAGCATCTTATCATATATCGCCTCGCCCAACGTCAAATCTCCCAACATCTGCGCCACCGCACGCCACTCTTGCGGAGCATCGCCACGCTCAATGGCACTGTCGAGCGCAAGAGCAAGACGTTTCTCCTCCTCGGGCGATGTATGCCCGTCCATATATTTGGCAATCAGCCTTTCCACATCTTGATTTCTCATAAATTTATCCTCCTTATTATCTCATTATACACCTTCTTTCTTACCATTGAAACAATGCTCAGAACAGACCTTTTCTCTATACCCGTCAACTGCGCTATCTCCTCAGCCGACAATCCTTCCTCCTGCCTCATCTTGAACAACTGCCGCTCTCTCCTGCTCAGCCCTTCCACCGCCTCCGCTATTGCTCTCTCCCTCTCTCGTCCTTCTTCATCTTCATGCGGTGAAGGCTGAACTGCTGACTTTTGCAACATAGCCACATTATCTATTCTTACAACATTCAACCTTTTCCTCCTCACCATATCCACGCAACAGGACTTAGCCACCCTCATTGCCAACGCCTCAACATTCCGCCCCTCATCCAAAGAAGCACACCTCTCCCACAACACGGCAAGCGTCTCCTGTGCAACATCCTCCGCATCGTCGTCAGAACCGAAGAAATTGCGACCCACCTTCAATATCTTTGGCCGCAACCCCTTCACTATCGTCTCAAAGGTTTCTCTTTTCATCGCTTTTCTGAACTGCTTCTACTATATATACGCAGATAATGATGTAAAGTTAAGTAAAAAAATCCATGTTTTTTGAAAAAAAATTTTCTATCTTTGCAAACCTATATATCTTTACATATATAATATATGATTTATCGCCTGTTCATATACCTCATGGCAATATGTCTCTGTTTCCCTCTTCGAGGGCAGACCATGAGACATTCCGACCAGCTCACATCATACGACGGGTTGGGGCATGAGACTGTGTTTAAGATATATAAAGACAAAGAGGGCTTGCTGTGGCTCGGCACAAACCGAGGGGTAAGGTCATACAACGGGCATGCCGTGACGAAGATTGAGGAGGCGGAAGAAATGGGAATGGTGCATGACATAACAGAGAATGCCGAGGGGAGACTGTTTGCAGGAGGAGCAACAGGGCTGTATGAAATTGACCGTGAGAAAGGACGAGCGAAGAGGATTGCTACTGAAATAACGGACGTTAACGCATTGTGTGGCAGGTGGATTGGCGGTAACTGCGGACTGTGGATGAATGTCGGTGATGACTATAAGGCAGTGCCGATAGAAAGCAGCGTCATATCGAAAGGAAATGCGGTGACTGACATTGTAGACGACGGAAAAGGCGGCGTGTGGGTCAGCACAAACAAGAGGATAGTGCATCTGTCGGAAACAGGCAATGAAATAAAGAAATACAATATCCCCGACACCCTGCTCACTCACAACATCAGTTGCATCTGCCTAATAGGCAAAATGCTATATATCGGCACAAGAAACGACGGCCTATTAGCATTTGATGTGCAGTCGGGAAAGACAGAGAGGGTGCATGGCATTCCGTCGGACGTGATAGCCGACCTCAACAGCGATGACAAGAGAATGCTATACATAGCAACTGACGGCAACGGAGCATACTCTCTCGACACAACCACAGGGCAGACTTTTCCCGAGCCTCACGGAAAAAGCGATGCTGTATATACCTTTTGGAAAGACAAGGACTTAGGCATCACCTTGTTAGGATACTATCTTGACGGATTTAGCCATACCCTCTACTCTCGCAACCTCGTTAGCACATTCTGTTTCGGGGAACTCGACACACGGCTTTTGCCTATTCGCAGTTTTTGCCGCAATGGCAAACAGATAGCAATCGGCACACGTAAAGGGCTGTATCTGATAGACGAGGGAAGCGGAGTAATAAAACACTGCACACCTGAAGAATTGGGAGCAAGCATCGTTACCAACATCTCCTATTTCGGAGAGCGTTTTGTCGTGGCAACCTACGAAAGCGGACTGCGTACAATGAACAAAGACGGGCAATTGCACACCATAGTTACCAAAGGCAGTTTCTCCCACCTCTGCATCGCTCCCGATGGCAAACGTCTGTTTGCTATCAGCAATATGGGCGTGACGGTTATTAATGAAGATTTACAAGTCATCAAACAATTCACAAGCAAAAACAGCGAACTGCCCGACGAATATCTGACAGACATCATCTTCGACAGCACAGGCAAAGCGTGGATAAGCAGCCTGAGCCGACTCTGCGTGTACGACCCACTGCTCCAGACTATTCAATCCACTGGCTTTCCAAAAGGCTTCTTCAACAATGCCCCCTCCCTCCACTTCGCCCTCGCAAAAGACGGAGACATGCTTGCATGGTCTGGGCGGAAACTCTACAAGTCACGGCTCGATTTCAGCAGTTTCGAAGAACTTCCACTGTGCCAAGAAATGCACATCGACGAGATTAGTTTTATCAGGCACAAAGACAACCACTATTGGATAGGCACAACACAAGGATTGCTCATTGTGGACGAGGATCTCAAAACCGCCTTCCAGCACATCAGCGAGGCTGACGGACTGCCCTCTCCACGCTTACAAGAGCAACAATGGCAGGTGGCATCCGACGGCACTTTGTGGATAGCAACATCGGGCGGCATCGCCATGATGAGCGCAGAACAGCAGAAGCACCTCAACGATAGAGTGCATGGACAGGTAGTGCTGAACAGCACCGTGTGGGAGGGAAGCCAACTAACATCTTTCCAGCCCTTGCTGATGAACTACAGCACCGACCTCGGCAAAATGTACGAATGGCAGATAGATGACGGCAATACGGAAGTGTGCATGGACGGCGAAACAGTGGAACTGAACCCTCTCTCATGGGGCAGACACACGCTGTCTGTATGGCTGCTCGGTCATCCCGAGACACGCATGGACATGCACTTCACCTGCTATCCGTCCCTTATGTTTTGGGCATGCCTCGCTATCGTCACACTCATCGGGTTGGGCATATACTTGGCACGCAGAGAGGCAGTGGATACCTACAAGGCTACCGAAGATGAACGCAAGCGACAAGAGGAAGAAAGGCGTATGGCTAAACTGTACGAAAGGCAAAGGCTCTCGAAAGAGGAATGCGAGACTATATATAATAATGTGCAGTCTCACGTAGAAACGACCAAATGCTACACCAACCCTTCTTTACGTCTCAGCGATGTAGCAGAGGCCGTTGGCAGCACCCCTGCCAAACTATCGCAGATGTTCAGCATGTACGCAGGAAAATCATTCCCCGAATACTTGAATGTTCTGAGAGTAGAGGAATTCAAGCGTCGTGCGGCAGACCCTCAGTACAACCAGTTCACCACCATTGCCCTTGCCGAAATGTGCGGCATGAAAAAATCCGCTTTCTTCGCTGCATTCAAGAAAATAGAGGGCTGTACACCCAATGAGTGGATGGAGCAGAAAGGGATAACAAGACGGTAGGCAGAAGGCATACCCTAAGAAAAAAATAAAAAAATTTACTAACCGACTAAGTGTTTTAGTGGAGTTATTCGTATTAGAGAGAAAATAATCCACTTATTAAACAATTTTACCAATATGAAATCACTAACCAAAATCCTACTCGTAGGTATCGTTGCGCTGTCAAGCACAGCGAGCAAGGCACAAGATTTCACACAGTTGAAAACTGCTGTTGAAAGTGCCGAAACTTACATTGAGAGCATCAACAAGAACGACTACCCTGCATCCGCATTGGCAGAGTACATGGACGCTATTACTGTAGCGAAAAATGCTATCATAGCAGGAACAGCGAAGCAGACAGAGATAAACTCTCTCGCAACGGCTCTTACTACTGCAAAGACAAAGTTCGACAAGACAAAAGGTTTCGTTTTCGACATTGCCGACGTTGTTAGTGGCTATGACACAGAAAGAGGTTTCCGTCATCCCGGAGGTCTGCACACACAGGCTGACTTCGACCGTGTTAAGCAGCAACTAAAAGAGGGCAACAAGAAAGTTACTGCCGCATATAACATCTTAAAAAATGCGGAATTCTCCCAGTCAACTGTTGTTTCATCTCCCGTTGAGACCATTGTACGAGGCGGTGGCACAGGAGAGAACTACATCAATGCCGCACGAGGTGCAACTATGGCATATCAGAATGCTCTGCGCTGGAAGATAGACGGCACAAAAGCCAATGCCGACAATGCCGTAAAAATCCTTATGGCATGGTGTAACACAACCAAATACTTAGGCGGAGACAGCAACGTGTCACTTGGCTCTGGACTTTACGGCTACCAGTTCGCACAAGCGGCGGAATTGATGCGCGATTATGAGGGTTGGAGCGAGGCAGACTTCAATAAGTTCAAGAAGTGGATGCTCAATGTGTGGTATCCCAACTGCATCAATTTCCTTAGAGGACGTCACGGAACGTGGGAGAATAGCAGCAAGTGGTGGCAAGCCCCCGGACACTATTGGAGCAACTGGGGACTTTGCAACGCCTTGGCTGTCATTACAATAGGCGTTCTTTGCGACGATGTATCTATCTACAATCAAGGCATGTCATTCATCAAGTACGACCAAGTAGGCACATTCAAAGACCCACGTGTGCCAGGCATTCTACGAGACAACATTAGCGGCATTCTGAATGACGGACTTACAGAGTTCTTCGGCAACCTCATAGTAACCACATACGATTCAGAATTAGAGACAGGCGCATACGGCAAACTCGGCCAGATGAACGAGAGCGGACGTGACATTGGCCACGCCACAATGGCACTTGGACTTGCCGTAGACATTGCGCAGCAGGGATGGAATCAGGGCGACGACCTTTTCTCTTATATGAATCACCGACTTGCCGCTGGCATTGAATACGTTGCCGCTCAGACACAGAGCGTGCAGGGCTTGCCATGGGTGAACTACGGATATATCAATAATGGATATTACATTTCTGATGGTCGTGCTTGGATTATGGAAGAACCTGCTTTGGGCGAGCAAATCCGCCCTTATTGGGGTACTGTCATTGGCCACTACGAGGGCATCAAAGGCGTGAAGATGCCTTTCGCAGAGAAATCGTATGAGATGATGGGCATCGACGGCGGCGGTGTAGGAGCAACATCGGGAGGATACGATCACCTCGGCTACTCTGTGCTGATGAACACAAGAGACGGCATCGCACCACAGGACAAAGTACCAACTGAACTCTCTCCAAAGATGGCATACGACGGAAAGACCGTAGACCACAACGAATTGGGCGGACTGACCAACACATACCAAACCACAGCGTACAAAAACCGTGGCTTAGCAAAAGGTACAGTCGTTACACTTTCCCCACAGCTGCCCGAAGGTGAAGAAGACACAGGCAAATGGATTTGGGAAAGCGGAGAGACAACACGAGAGATTACTGTAACGGCTAACGCATCAAAGATGTACCGTGTGAAGTACACCAACAAAAACGGCATTGACAGCGAACTCTGCTTTACCATAGCCGTACTTGGCGACTGCACCGATAGCGGAGTTACTGCAACAATCAAATGTGCAGGCGAAACCGTGACAGGCACAAGCATGGAGGTGTTGTATGGCTCATCCGTCACTCTTACTATTGAAGATTGGGTTGGTTGGGGCAACTACCAGTGGGATAATGGACAGACAACCAAATCTATCACCATACCTAAGATAACCACAGACAGAGACATACAGTGCTACTTCGCCAACCAAGGAGGCCGCAAGACACTCGTAACATTCCACCTGACGGTAAAAAATATACGTCCAGATATCATTGTGAATGACAAAGTTATGGAAGGCAATCAGGCAGTTGTTGCCACCGAAGGCGACAAGGTAGTGCTTAGCCCATACGTTCCTGCATCTATCGCTTACGGCACATGGCTGTGGGATGACGGCAGCAAAGAGTCCACTCTGACAGTAGAGAAGGTGGAGACATCAAGCCACCACACCGCAAAATATACCTTGGACGGCAACATTACAAAGATTGCATACGACATTTATGTAAAGGAAAACGAAGACCGCCTCGTAGAAACAGGTGATTACCTCATACTCCACAAGGCAAGCGGTCTCTATCTGACTAACAGGGGCGATTCAACCGTGCTGTCAGAAGTGATAGTTGAAGACGGCAAAGTCAACAGCAACCAAGTGTGGAGTATCGAGCACCTCTTCTCCGATGCACGCTACGACTTTGTATCACTTGCCGATTCACAATATATGACAGAAAAAGGGGTTATGAGCATCATCACTGCACGTCCTCACAGAATCAGTTTCGCCAAAGGAACTAACTCCTGCGCAATCTACAATGCAAGTTCACAATACTGGGTGGTCAGCAACGACAACACCATTAAATATGGAACAACCAAGACGCTGAGCGATTTCCCATTTGAGATTATACCTGCAGAAAATGGTCCAAACGGAATTGGCAACATCACAACAGCCGACACTTCCACTGACGATGACGCTATCTACGACCTATTAGGCAGAAGGCTCTCAGGCATACCAGCCAAAGGGTTCTACATCAAGGGAGGGAAGAAGTACTATAGATAAACAGAAACTACTCATATGAAAAAGGCATCTATTTTATTAGCGCTCGCACTTTTCACTTTGGGAGGATTTGCGCAACAGAAAGATCACTTAGTTGTGCAATTTGACTTTAGCAAAGCGGATGGAACGACAGTGACTGACAACGTGTCGGGCATCAACGGCAAACTGACGAACCCTGCTTCGGTACTGGACATGGGAGCATACAAAGTGCTGAGCCTCGGCAACGGCGTAGGCTACTTCAATATGACCTCCGAAGTGGGAGGCAAGTTGCGTCAGATGGACGAGTTTAGTATCTCCACATACTACCGCGTGGACAAAGCGGCGTCTCTCTCTGGCAATGGTTTCTTCTTGTGGGCTTTTGCGCAGTCGTCAAGCACGTCGCAGACTTCAGGAGCCTACATCGCTTATCGTCTGAACGCGCAGCGCATGGCAACCTCTGCCGCAGGATGGGGAGGAGAAGTAGGTATGGAGATAGGAACTGCCGCAGAGAAGGGATGCTGGACGCACGTTCTATATCGACAGAAAGGACAAACAGGAGAACTCTTCATTGATGGGCGTCGTGTATGCTTCGAGAGCAACATGCCGCTTATCAAAAGCATATTCTCGTCCAATCCTGCTTATTGCTGGATAGGTCGTGCGCCATTCGACGGTGACAGTTATCTTAAACAGACATTGGTTAGCGACTTCCGCCTTTACGACATAGCACTGACTGACGCCGAGGTGTATGCGCTCTCTTTGGAGACAAAGAGATTGGAGCAGGAATACCGCTACGGTTCGCAAGGAGACATGACGGCGCTGAATGCTCTGCTGAAGGAAAGCAAGGACTTCATCGCTGCTCCCACAGAGGGGATTGCCCCTAACATCTTGGCGGAGTTGCAGGATGATGTGACCGTATTAGAGTTGGAGATTGGATATAAGGCGCTCTCTCAAACGGCTATTGACGATTGGGTGAAGTCGCTCACCACCGCCTTGAATAAGGCTAAGAACGCACAAAAATACGAAGCAAAGAAGTCCTTTGACTACAAGCCAGGGCAACAGGGCTTTGTGCATCCTGGCGGACTGGTGTCGCAGAATGACATTGACAGGGCAAAGCGCCTCATCTTTGAGGAGAAGAACGACTATATGATTCGTGCGTGGAACATCCTTTGCGCCAACGAGTATTCCCGTTCCGACATCGCCACATGGCCTACCGAGGTTGTTGTGCGTGGAGGCGGCGTAGGAGAGAACTATATAAATTGCGCTCGTGGTGCGGCGATGGCATATCAGAACGCTTTGAGGTGGAAGATTGGAGGCACAAAAGAGAATGCCGATGCCGCTGTGCGTATCATGATGCAGTGGGCGCGACAGTGCAAGGCTTTGGGCGGTGACACCAACGTCTCTCTTGCTTCGGGCATTTACGGCCACGAGTTTGCCAATGCCGCAGAACTTATGCGTGACTACGAAGGGTGGTCGCCAGAGGATTTCGAGGAGTTCAAGCAGTGGATTATCAGAGTGTTCTACAACCCTGCGATAGATTTCCTTCGTCGTCGTCACGACACATGGCTCAATGCACGATACGCCAATCTGGGTGAACGTCCGGGACACTACTGGAGCAACTGGGGATTGTGCAATGCGCTGTGCGTGATGTCCATCGGCATCCTGTGCGATGATGTCCACATGTACAACCAAGGCGTATCCTTCTATAAGTACGACCACGTCGGCACGTTCAGAGACCGCTCTTCGCAAAAGGTCATTCTCAACGATGGTTGCGACGAGTTCATCGGCAACCTCGTTCCCGTGGTATTGCCCGACGAGAGAGGGCCTTTCGGCTATCTTGGTCAGATGCAGGAGTCGGGACGCGACCAGGGACACTCCCTGATGGCTCTCGGATTGGCGTTGGACATTTGCCAGGTAGGCTTCAATCAGGGCGATGACCTTTTCGCTTATATGAACGACCGCATTGCCGCTGGTACTGAGTTTGTGGCAGCGATGAACTTTGGTGGCGTGGATGCAACTTCGCTTCCGTGGATTACATACAACTATGCCGACTGCCGAGGCACAATGGGTGCTGGCTGGGCAATGGGAGGGCCAAACACTGGCGGCTCAGGTGAATATCGCCCATACTGGGACAGAGCCATCGGCTACTACGAAGGTTTGCGTGGCGTGAAACTCCAATATGCAGAAAAGGCAAGCGCCAAGGTGTGTCCCGACGGCGGTGGCGGCAACTACAGCCAGAACTCAGGAGGATTTGACCACCTCGGATTTTCCACACTGACTAGTTGGCGTCCTGCCGTAGAGCAGTCGCAAGCCATTGTGCCATTGTCGGGCGACATTATATATAAAGGTGAGACCTACAAGAACCAGACCAACTTGGGCGGATTGAAATACAAATATACAGTAGAAGCATCAAGAGCTATTCCCGCTGACGACGAGGAGATAAGGCTCGTTCCGCAACTGCCCGACTCGGAGACTGACACAGGCAACTGGGAATGGAACATAGGAGAGACCACACGAGAAATCACCGTGCATGCCGACCACAGTTACCTCTATCGTGTCACCTACACCGCTGCCAACGGCACAAAGAGTCAGCAGTCATTCGCCATAGCAGTGTGTGGCGACGCGCAGGCTGAACCGATGACGCAGGAGATTACCGCCAATGGCAAGATCGCAAAAGACGATACTGCACAGGTGCTTATGGGCAGCAGCCTCACCCTTTACGCAGGGGCTGTGACGGGATGGACGGATGATTATCAATGGGACAACGGCGCTAAGCAGTCGACCATCACCATACCCAACATCACAACATCGCGCGACTACACCTGCCAGTATGCCAACCAGAGCGGCGCTGTCAGCACGGGGCTTTTCCACATCGACGTTGTGCCAGCACAGCAGATGTTCTACATCGACGGCAGCGCCATCAGCGGCACGCAGATAGAGACATTCCCTGGAAGCAATGTGATATGCTTGCTTCAAATTCCTCAACAGATGCAACCCGAGAATGTGGTATGGCAGGACGGCACAGTGGGAACAGAATATATCATCGCGAATATCCAAGAACCAGCCACGCTCACAGCCACATACCAAGGCAAGGACTACACATTCAGCGTGTCTCTGAAAGAGGCAAGTCACGGTTACTACGACATTCTTACCACTGAAAATGGCTATACTCACATCACATCTCTGGAGCAACTGACCAGGGCTATCAACAGCAGTTACTTCGTGTTGTGCAGCGACGAAGCAGACCTGATGCTCGGACTTGCCAATGCCAAGGAGAACGGCAACAAGGCGCTGCACTATCAGACACCTGTGAACCCTCTCGGCGATTGCTCGAAGGTGTTTACGATGGAGGCTTTCGACGGCGGATATTGCCTGCGCAACATCGACTATGACGGTCTGCTCCTGCAGACAGAGATGGATGCACCGCAAAACTTGCGCACTCACGACCAACCTTATCCTATCTTCTGGGCTCGTTTGCTGTTGGCTCTCGAAGACAACGCGTGGACAATAGAGAACGGCACTTACACGGGCAACTTCCTCGGTCTTTGGTTCCCCGAAAACGGCTATCATGATGGAGAAGAGACCGCACTGAACAAGACTGGTGACGAAGTGGGGCATTTCCAACTCTTCGCCATAGATAAGGAGCGCTTCCACCACGATTTCCTCAACGAAGCAAAGGATGCGACAGTCCTCATCCAAAACCCAGCCTTCGACGGCAACTCGTGGGCATTATGGACTGTGACAGGCACATTTGGCAACCAGCGCTTCAACGGAGCGGCAGAGACGTGGCACAGCACAAACTTCTCCATACAACAGACTCTCAAAGGTGTGCCAGCAGGAACGTACACCGTGACTTGCCAACTGGTCAATGGCGAGGGCAAAAACACGGGCTACCTCTTCGCAACGTCGGGCAGCGTCACGGAAAAGTCTGTGGTGGAGCAGAGTTGCGCAGGAAGCGACTTCGACACTCAGCGCAACAAGATGGCTGCCAATGCTGAGTATGGCCTGCGCAGCGTGAGCATAGCACTGCCCGAAGACGGCGACCTCACGTTTGGTCTGAAAGAGCCTACCAATGGCACGACTTGGCTGGTGTTCGACAACTTCCGTTTGGCATACAACCCAGAATATGATTCTATTAATGACGTATTAAACGAGGATGAAGCAGAGTCACGCATCTACTACGACTTCACAGGTCGCCGCATTAGCACGAAACCAGCAAGCGGATTTTATATCCAAGACGGGAAAAAGTATTTTATAAAATAGATATAACGGAATACACAAGCCTTATACACAAAATAATAATTAACCTTAAGAAGATGGCGTTCCAGATTGCCATCTTCTTTCTTTATTTTTACCGCTTTCTCCACAAAACCACTGCCATTCGAAGCCAAGAAAATCACTATCTGGGTCATATTTCAAAAAGAAAGCCCCAAACACCATTGGTGGTTGTCCATTATATCCCTATATTGAAAAAAATTCTCTTGCCCCATTTATAGTTCCACAAAAAAATTCTATATTTGCAATTCAAATCTACGAAACAGGACAATTAGTGAGCGTTAAGCATAACAACATTTCTTTGCAATATGAGATTTCTATTAACTATACTTCTTAGCCTTTGGTGCTTGCTCGCAAGCGCACATGAAAAGATAAAGGCATACCGCCATGCCGTGCCAGACAGTTATAATTTTTGGTTCTGTCATCCCGAAAAAGAGGGGAAGAAAGGCGAGAAGCACCCCCTGCTGGTGTTTCTGCATGGAGCAAGTTTATGTGGAAACAACCTTGACAGAGTAAAACGCTATGGACCTATGGATGCCATGCGGAGGGGACGTGTGATAGATGCGTATGTGCTTGCTCCGCAGAACTCTGGAGGGTCGTGGAAGCCGGAGAAGATAATGAAACTCATTGAGTGGGCAGAGAAGAAGTTCGATGTGGATAGCGACAGAATATACGTGTACGGCATGAGCCTTGGTGGATATGGCACGATTGACATGTGCGCCACCTATCCAGACCGCATAGCAGCAGGAATGGCGCTGTGTGGAGGTGGAACTGTAAAGAACCTTGGCGGATTGGCACGCATGCCGATGTGGATTTTGCACGGCACAGCCGATAGGGCTGTGCCTATCTCTGCGTCCGACCGTGTTGTAGCGGCAATCAAGGCGACAGGCGATGCATCAAGACTGCTCTACACGAAGTTGTCAGGCGTTGACCATGGCAGACCTGCAAGAATTTTCTATATGTCTCAGACGTATGAGTGGCTGTTCTCTCACTCGCTGAAAGACGAGGGGCGGCCCGTGAATACGAAATATGAGATAACACCTGCGCTGATGAATAATGCCTACAAGGATTTGAGGCGATGAGGGCTTTGGGCTAATTAGATAAAACCTAAACCTATTATATAATACAACAATGAAAAAAACTCTTGTTTTATCCGCTTTTATTATGGCTTTCACCTCCGCTTCGGCACAGACGGCGAAGGAGGAAATTTATGCTGATGTGTTGAAATCGGGTTCTAATCACATGGCATATCAGGTGCCTACGAAGCCTTTGACGAAAGCGCCGAAGGGGTATGAACCGTTTTATATGTGTCACTATGGCAGGCACGGTTCGCGGTGGTTGCTTGGCGATGGTGAGTATATGGGCAGCATTAGGGTGCTGAGGAAGGCGAAGGAAGGCGGTGTGCTGACTGCATTCGGCGGCGAGGTGTTGGAGAAGTTGGAGAGGTTTTATCCGTCGACCATTAAGCGACTTGGCGACCTGTCGGATGTGGGCGAAATGCAGCATCATGGAATTGGC
The DNA here is from genome assembly GCA_022508665.1 of Prevotellaceae bacterium. Lineage (GTDB taxonomy): Bacteria > Bacteroidota > Bacteroidia > Bacteroidales > Bacteroidaceae > Minthosoma. The sequence goes on from JAFLUT010000001.1 coordinate 22,302, forward strand.
AAGAGGATGACGGAGAACTTTCCCGAAGTATTTAGTGGTAAGGATGCACAGGTGGATGCTCGCAGCACGGTGGTCATACGTTGCATACTCAGCATGACGGCGGAGTGTGAGGAACTGACGGCTTTCAACCCGAAGATGAGGATGCACAACGACGTGAGCGAGGCGTTCCAATACTATCTGAATGCCGACTGGAACTCTAAACTGAGAGAGGCGGAGAAGCCACGCTGGGGTGTGCTTGAACCTTACAAGCAGAAGTACACTCATCCCGAAAGGTTGTGCCGTACTCTTTTCAGCGATGAGAGTTTCTGGAACAACGCCGACTTCAACGCTGGGAGTTTCATGCGTGGGCTGTTCAACGTTGTGAACAATATGCAGAGCCACACCTTTGGCGAGGACTTGTGGAATGTGTTCACCACTGAGGAATGCTACGACCAGTGGAAGATACGCAACATAGAATGGTATCTCGGCTATGGCCCTGCCCCACAGACTGGGGGCGTGATGCCTTTCAGCCAGGCGAAACTGCTTCGCAACATGATAGAGACGACTGACACGGTGATGGCGAGCAAGACATACAAGAATGGCGCATCGTTGCGTTTCGGGCATGAGGTGTGCGTGATGCCTCTCGCCTGCCTCATGGAATTGGATAGTTGCGGACGGCAGGTTGAAGACCTTGACCATTTGGAAGACTACTGGGTGAACTATCGCATATATCCGATGGCATGTAACATTCAGTGCGTGTTCTATCGCTCGAAGAAGTCGCCTGACATTCTTGTGAAGGTGCTGCTGAACGAGAAAGAGGCGTCGCTGCCTATCGAGACTGCGCAATACCCATATTACAAGTGGGCTGACCTTAGGGCATATTATTTGAAGAAATTAGATGACTTTGAAAAAGATAAATGATTATGACATACGATTTTGACAAACCCGTAGACCGCACAGGGTCGAGCGACTACAAGCATGGCGGATTGGTGAGAAACTTTGGCAGGGCAGACCTCTTGCCCCTGTGGGTGGCGGATATGGACTGGGAGACTCCGCAGTTCATCACTGATGCTCTGAAAAAGAGGCTTGAACATTCTCTGTTCGGATACACTTGCGACCCTGTGGACTATTGGCCTACGGTGCAGAAATGGATATATGACCACCACGGATGGAAGGTTGACCTCCACTGGTTCAGTTTCATTCCCGGCATCGTTAAGGGCATTGGCATGGTAATCAATGTCTTTCTGAAGTCTGACGAGAAGGTCATTGTGCAGTCGCCCATATATCATCCTTTCTACCTCACACCAGAGGGCAACAAGCGAGAGGTGGTGTGGAATCCGCTGAAGAAGAAAGTAATTTCACCTGCTGTGCCTGACGACGGTAGCGGCAATGGCGCGGATGAGGTGTGGACGTATGAAATGGACTTCGACCACCTCGAGAAGGTGTGTGATGATAAGTGCCGCCTGCTTCTCCTCTCCAACCCTCACAATCCTGCAGGCATCATTTGGGAGAAGGAGACGTTGCAGAAGTTGGCGCATTTTGCAAAGGAGCATAACCTTATCGTAGTGAGCGATGAAATACACTGCGACATGGCGCTGTATGGCAACAAGCACATACCATTTGCCACGGTGAGTGACGAGGCGGCAGAGGTGAGCATCACTTTTGGTGCGCCGAGCAAGACATTCAACATTGCTGGCATCGTCAGTTCGTGGAGCATCGTACCTAATGAGAAACTGCGCAAGCCGTTCTATGACTGGATGTCAGCCAGCGAGTTCAACGAGCCTACAATCTTCTCGCCTATCGCAACTCTGGCGGCATTGAAGAATGGTGAGGAATGGCGTCAGCAGATGCTTAAATATGTGGAAGGGAATATTGAGTTTGTCATCGACTACTGCAAGCAGAACATTCCGCAGATAAAGCCGATGCGTCCACAGGCATCGTTCCTCGTGTGGCTCGACTGCCAAGCATTGGGTCTGAACCATGAGGAACTTGTTGATTTGTTTGTCGACAAGGCAGGACTTGCGCTAAACGACGGCGAAATGTTTGGCAAGGAAGGCAAAGGCTTCATGCGTCTGAATGTCGGCACGCAACGCAGTGTGCTGAAGACAGCGATGGACAAGTTGAAAGCGGCGGTTGACGGCATGGCCAAGTAGCATTTTTGTAAACAACGGCATACAGATAACGATACAGACGAAAGGCGGCAAATGTTTGCCGCCTTTCGCTGTTAAAGATATTAACCCTTCCCTCCCACAGATGCTAACCATGCACTTCTGCCATAGCATCGGGTTGAGTGGAAGGATTTTTCATTATGCCCATACACAGATATTGACCATGCGCCAGAATGGATGTCAGCCGCATGCGTCATTAAAATATAACCTATATTTTATAAAATTTAAGTTTAATTTATATAAATATAAGTTATATTTTATAAAATCAAACTTATATTTTAACAAAGTCCGCCAACAACACGGGCATGTGTTGTTGGCGGAAGAGGGATTATGCTCGCTGCACAATCACTGATTTTCAGCAAGTTGTATGGCTGATGTGTGAAGTACCGACACATATACAGGCGAATTGTCGTCGGTCAGTTCCCACAGAGTGCTTGACAGGATATTATTCTCATACAGTATGTGCAGACGATAGTCGCCTGTATTTGGAGCATATATTTTCTTGTTTTGGAAATGCAGGGTGCGTGTTTCTCCGCTATCCATGGAGTAGCCCTGATTGTATAGGAAGAACGCCTGCCCTCCTTCGTCAAGAGGCTGCATGAGGAAATATATTCGTCCGTTAGATTCAGCGTTGTGGTTGGTCAGCGTGACGCTGATGTCGGGCGCTGTCCCGTTCAATATGAGGTCAGTCATGTCGAGGTCATCCATAGTCAGGAAAGCGGTGTTGGCAGTGTCGCTGGAAAGAGTCACGCCGCCGTTGTTTATGGTGCATAGAAGGTAGTTAGGAACGCCTACGCTGGTGCGAACCTGCTGCCATTCGCCGTTGTCACGGAACATGGGGATGATGGCGTATTCACCTTTTGATACAGTCTTCGGAATGCTGATAGTCAGCGTGTCGGTGTATGTCGTATCCTCTATTTCTTCGAGCGCAAAAGTGCGGTCGTAAGTGTATAGAGGGCATACGATTTCGCCGTTGCGAGTGAGCATCACAGACACCGAGTCGCTATGAAGATTATATCCTATATTTGCCAATTGAGAAACGCATACAGACATGCTCTCTCCCAAAGATGCGTGCGTGTCGATTGCATCGATGCCCTCCATGGCATACACATGGAAGTCCTTCCCTGCCGCATTTGGCGAATTGTCAGGCTGTACGCCAGTAACGAACATCTGCAAAAGGTTGAAGCCCGACTCGGGCGTAATGGATGAGTCATGCTCGCCATACCCTGCGTTCATGCAGTCAAGACTTGTCCAGCCATCGCCTTCTCCTCCGGGATTTCCCACCATGATATGGAACCAGTCGTCTTCGTTGTATCCGTCGATGACGAAAGCGTGACCTCCCACATAGTTATATCCCGAAATCAGTATTGGTCTCCCTTCTGCTAACTCCGTCTTCAACATCGTCGTCATTTCCTCTCTGGTATAGAAGTCGCGGATGTGCATCTGCACGCCTTTGTCATACTTAAAATAAGAAGTCAAAGATATTGGCTGCATCACCGCTTGGGCGCCGCTCGCCGTCGGTGTATATTTCATATCCACGCTGATGCCGCAGTCGCTCAGCAAGCATGCCATTGGCTCGACTGCATCCTCCGCATATCCCCCCTCATTGTACTCGTACAGCATTTTTCCCCAGTCATACTTGTGGGCGAAATCCGCTGTCAGCGTCTGTCCGCATCCAAGGCTATCTATATATGTATGAGAGCCTTCCCCCATATCGGGGTATCGCCAGTAGTGCATCACCTGCGCCTGAGCCAACGCCACGCACCCGGCAGGGCAATGTTCGCCATCCACAATAGGCGTCATGTTCCAATATGGAGCAGAGTATTGATGCCACCTGTTTACGTTGGCAAGCAAAGGATTGACCCGTGCAGGCAATGCTGCTCTCTGCTCCGCTTGCTGCATTCCGCGGGTTTTAACGGAGGAGCCACCGTTTCTCTTTACGTTTAACAGCATCGGCATTTCCCCTGCTACAACAGGACGGCTCGACAGCCTTTTCAGCAGATGATGTTCAGGTTCCCCCACCATTCTCACACTATCCTCGCTCCCCACCACTTCACGCTGCGGTTCACCCTGTTCAGCATAGCCCAATCCCCACACAGCGCCACACATCCCTATCATTGCCATTACAGATAAAAGCCTTCTCATATTCTAACGTTAACGTTTTTAATCGCTACAAAGGTACACTTTTTTTCGTATTTGGCAAAACGCATAAAAAATGTCCTCTACTTTTACAGTAAAATGGCAAATTGTCTGTCCGCATATTGAAGATTTTTCCGTAACTTTGCAAAATGCACTAATTTATAACAGAGGAATGATTTTCGACAAATATAGACACCTTGGCGAGGATGCGCAGCGGCTGCTGTGCTATTTTGTGGAGATAGGCATCGGCACAGGCAAAAGGATGAGTGAACATGCCTATATGCTAAGGCAATACTGCTTCCCTACTTTCGACGGCATGAAGGCGGAGGAGGAACTGGTGCGTGAGGGCATCTTTCGCCACGAAGGCAGGGATTGGCTCAACGGAGCAGAACGCATCGGCGTTAGCCAATATGATTTTGTGCCTGCTTTGTGGTATCTGTATGAAGAGAGAAAAGATATTCTGTTGGCTTTGCAGAAGTGCAGGCAGACGCAGAACGCTGAATACATGTTCATCAGATATGCTGTCAAGCAACTCGTGGACAGCGGTTATCAAGTGTGCAGCAGCGCCAATGTGATAAAGAAAGAGCAGGTAGATCTGCTCTGCCCAATGGTGCAGGAGCCACGTTTCGATGCCCTTTTCAAGCAGTTGGAGAGCGAGACATTCACATATTTCTTCGACCATGTGGCAGACCTTCTGGTTGAACATGACATTGCCACCGACACGTCGCTGATGCACAGGGTAATAGACGGCAACAGAACTATTACGGAAGTCACACGACGAAGGCTGACGGCGAAGGTGGAACTCTACGACTACATAGCCAACGGCAAACTGCCCTCCGAGGGAGTATATACTGACGTTGCCGCAGGTGCTATCCTCGGCGCTATTCGCCACCTCTGCAACGGCAATGCTTGCGAGGCAGTGAAGTGGTTCGACCTTGCCCTGAGGGTGCAAGGCGGAGGACAGGCGGACAACGATGTGTTATGCAGCGTCATTCCTTGCCTTTACCTCATCATCGCCTACATCGCAGTGGCAAGCAACGATGCCAAGGGCAATGAGGGGATTGTGGCGGAATGCAGGAAGAGACTGTACGACTTCATGCGTACGACAACCATATCACAGCAACGGCAGATGATGCCAGCCAAAATCCTTGCGGAGGACTTCTGCAAAACGAATAAGGAACTGCAAAAGAGGCAGATACGCACGCTATATGCGGACATGGCAGAAGGCAATGACCTGTGCATCTACCGCAAAATTGCGTTCTTGCTCGCTAACTATTTGGGATATTCCACTGCCGACATGGAGGTCAGCCAGTGCATGCCCAACCTTGCTTTGCTCCGTCACGAAATGGCTAAATATCTGCCATTTGGCGATGAAGAGCGGCTGCAACTAAGCAGCCTCTATGGCGACCAGCCACCTCTCACCGCCATATACCACAAGGCTGAATGGGAGTCGGTGCTTGAAGACCTGCTGAATGGGGCTACAGACAGCAAGGACGCTACACAGCAGGAGCAGACTACACGACTGATGTATATACGTCTGTCGGAAACCTCTCGTGACATACAGGTGCGAGAACAGACACGTCTGAAAAATGGCAACTGGAGCAACGGTAAACTGGTGAACGATGCACGCTATCGCCGAGGGGAACTGGAATGTATGAACGATGCCGACCGACGCATTCTGGCACGTCTGAACCATAGCGAGCATTGGGAGTTGCTGCTCGAGGATGTGATAGAGGAAATGATAGACGATGACCGCCTGTACATAGGCAGCGCACCGCCATACAAACTGGTGAAGGTAGACCGTGACAAGCCGTATCTCATGGTGGAGAACGAAGGAGGACGCTTCGTTGTAAAGTCCAATGTACCTGCTGACAGCGTAATGTCAGACATCGTAATATCTGAAGACTCGCCCACTCATTACAGCGTCATAACCATACCTGCCGACATACGTGACTACTATGTCAAGCTGCTGCAATTAGGCACTCTGCCGCTTGAAGCGGAGGACACCCTGCGCAGTCTGCTCGCAACTATCGGAGGCAAAGTGGAACTGCACTCGTCGCTCATAGAGGGCGGAAGCACCCTGCCAATGGTCGATGGGCAATGGAACGTGGGCTTCCGCCTCAGCCCGAAGAACAACGGTAACTGGGAGGTGGAGGCATTTGTCAGACCATTGCTCGGGGGGCGTCGCACCTACCGTCTGGGCGAGGGCGACACAATAATAATAGATGAGAACGAGGAAGGGCGTGTGAGAGTGAAACGCAACATGGAAATGGAGCGGTCAAACGCTGCTATCGTGCAAGCGTTTTGGGAGAGCGAGGGCTATGACTATGGGGAACGAGAGAGGAACGACACTTATCCTCCTGAGTTTATGCTCAGCCTTGTGCAGATGATACAGTCGCATCCAGATATGTTCTATGCCGAATGGCAGGAAGGAAGCAACGTGAGAGTGAGAAGTCTGACGAGAGGGCAGAACTCGTGGAGTGGCAGACTTACGCAGCGTGGGCAGTGGTTCGACATCGAAGGCGAGGTGGAGATAGACGATAACACACGCATCAGTATCAGCCAACTGCTTGAACTGGTGGGCAAAAGCAATGGCAAGTACATCCGACTGGAAGACGGCGAATACCTCACTCTGAGCGAAAAGCTGAGGAAACAGTTGAAGGCTCTCGATGCCATAGCGAACAGGGAGCGTGGCAAGATACGCATTTCTCCATTCAGCGCAGCGTTAATAGGTGACGACATTTTGAACGGAGACATTGAACTGTCGCTCGACGAGCCGCTGACCGCTATGCGTCAGCGCATCATCGACTGCTCGGAATACACCCCCGATGTACCTGCAGAACTGAATGCCACACTCCGCCCCTACCAAGTGGACGGCTACCTGTGGATGGCTCGGCTGAACAGTTGGGGGGCAGGTGCATTGCTGGCTGACGATATGGGTTTGGGAAAAACAATACAGACAATAGCATTCCTGCTGCTGAAGAAGAACGAGGGGGCATCGCTCGTCGTGGCTCCGGCATCGGTAGCGCCCAACTGGAAGACGGAAATGGAAAGGTTCGCACCGACACTCAACGTGCAGATACTCAACTTCTCGACCAATCGCCACAAGACTATAAAGGAGGCAAAGGCAGGGGATGTCATAGTGACGACCTACGGCATTCTGCTGAGCATCCAAGAATATATCACGCAGAAAGACTGGAACGTGGTGTGTCTTGACGAAGCACATATAATAAAGAATAGAGGGGCAAAAACCAGTGCGGCGGCAATGAAGATACAGGCAAAGAACCGTGTGATGCTGACGGGTACGCCTGTGCAGAACCATTTGGGCGAACTGTGGAATCTTTTTCAGTTCGTCAACCCCGGATTGTTAGGCGGTTACGAGCATTTTTCGCAGAAGTTCATCGTGCCTATCGAGGGCTATCAAGACAAGGAAAAGCAGGAGCAACTGGAACGCATCGTGCATCCCTTCATGCTGCGGCGTACCAAGCAGGCGGTGCTGAAGGAACTGCCCGACAAGACTGAGATTTATCACAGCGTTGAACTGAACAAGGACGAACTTGCCATATACGAAAGCATCCGAGCAAGAGCCGAGCAGATGATCCGTGAAAACGGAACAGATGTAGATATGCACGTTCTCGCCGAAATCACACGGCTCCGACAAGCGGCATGCAGCGTGCAACTAATAGAGCCTAAGTGGACAGGGGAATGTTCCAAGATAACATCGCTTGTCGAACTTCTGCAAGGAGTTACCGAAGGAGGCAACCGAGCATTGGTGTTCAGCCAGTTCGTCAGTTTATTAGACATAGTGCGTCGTGAACTCGACCGTTTGAACATGGAGTATTTCTACATCGACGGCAGCGTGCCTCTCAAACAACGCACTGAAATGGTCGATGCATTCCAACGAGGCGAAAACAAACTGTTCCTCATAAGCCTAAAAGCAGGAGGTTTAGGCCTCAACCTGACAGGAGCGAACTACGTGTTCCACCTCGACCCATGGTGGAATCCTGCCATTGAACAGCAAGCCACCGACCGTGCTTACCGCATTGGTCAACATCAGGCTGTTACGGTCTATCACTTAGTAAGCAAGAACACTATCGAGGAGAAAATCATTCGTCTGCATCAGACAAAGCGAGACCTTGCCGAAAACATTCTCGCCAATACAGACATGAGTTACAAAATCACTGGCGAAGAATTGCTTAATATGGTGGCAAGGTAACTCTCGCTTTCTATACAAAAGTATGTTTAAAAAGAGTGGGCGACAGGATAATCGCCCACTCTTTGATTATTTTCTATCTATGTTCTTATCAAAACCTTACTTGACAAACTCACTATAAATTTTGTCTGCAATGGCTTGCATTTCCTCTGCCGAGAGGCTTAGTTTCTCGTTGCGGAAGTTCATGTCCTTCTCGCTCTGCATAGGCACAAGGTGGATATGTGCGTGAGGCACTTCGAGACCCAGCACGGCTTGACCTACTTTGATGCAAGGGAATGCCTTTTTGATAGCAATAGCCACCTGCTTCGCAAAGACTTGGAAGCGAGCCAGTTCGTCGTCGTTCATGTCGAAGATGTAATCAACCTCACGGCGAGGAATGACCAGTGTGTGACCTTTGACGAGAGGATTGATGTCGAGAAATGCGTAAAACTCTTCGTTCTCCGCACATTTGTAGGAAGGTATCTCGCCTTCGGCTATCTTGGTGAATATGCTCATAGAGTTTATTTACTATTTATCCTAAACTGATGCTGATAATCTCGAACTTCATCACCCCACGTGGCACTGTCACCTCTGCAATCTCGCCCACCTTCTTGCCCAATAGACCCTGTGCAATAGGGGTCTTTATGGAGATTTTGTTCTCTCTTAGGTTTGCTTCGCCCTCGCTGACAATGGTGTAGGTAAGTTTCATGCCGTTGTCCACGTTCTTCAATTCCACTTTTGAGAGAATTTGCACCTCGTCAGTCTTAGTCAGCATTGACGGGTCGAGAATTTTTGCCTCGGCAAGCGCAGCCTTCAGTTCGGCAATGCGTGTTTCGAGTTTTCCTTGTGCTTCCTTGGCAGCATCGTACTCTGCATTCTCTGAGAGGTCGCCTTTCTCGCGGGCCTCCGCTATCTGGCGGATGACCTCTGGGCGGTCAACCTCCTCTAATTGTTTGATTTGGGCGCGTAACTTATCGTAGCCCTCTTGTGACATATAAGCCATAGTTATTTTCTTGTTTTAAGGTTATACAAATGGTTGTTTTTCAGATGAAACGAAAAAGAAATCCCGACACCTTTTCTCGGTGTCGGAACCCTTTCAATCTTTTCGGTTACAAAGTTAGGGCTTTTTCCGCTATCGTGCAACTTTTTACTGATTATTTTCTAAAAACTCATTGCAAATCCTGCTAAGAAATTCACCCCAATGTGGCGGTAGCCGAAGTAGCGGTCGTACTTCTGATTGAGCAGGTTATCGCCCTTGACAAAGAGTGTAAGCGGCAGGTTGACAGGGAGCGTATAACGCAGGTTTGCGCCAAGATTTACGGTGTTGGGGCGCTTATACAACACTCCCTCATGCGACGGTATTTCGGGAGTTGTATATGTGGCGAACTCCCAACTCAGTCCGAAGTATAATCCACGTACAATCCTCACGTCTGCTGTCCACATCATTTCAAACGCAGGTACGATGTAAGAGCCACTAATCCACTTGTCGATATGTTCTCCACTCTCCAAGTTCATGGCATTCTTCGCATCGATTTTCACTATACCATTGTAGGCATACACAAAGTCGGCATTAGCGTAGATACGGCGGTTTCTCGAGAAGTCCAACCACGGATACAGCAGTTTGTTTTCGTTGCAATAAAGCGCATCCATATCCGAAGCATTCTTTGAGTAGTCAAATCCTCCGTTGATATTTCCGCTGAAACCACAATCTGTCTTGAAGCGATACCCCAAACGAGCATCTATCTGATGGAACTCCGCATCCAACTTATGCTTCACGCCGTCTTCGGGAACATCGAACACGAAATACGGGTGCATGCCCGACAGACGACGCAGGTGATTATCGTCCTCATATCCACGAGCCTCCACATACACGTCGCTGTTGCGGTCTATGTGGTAAGTGAAACGCACATCTGGCGCAACCTCCCCCTTGGTATTGACGAACACACCCAACTGCAACTGCATATTTTCATCATTATATATATAATGTGGAGTGAAACGCAATCGGGTGATGCCGTCAATCTCCACATCTCCATAATTCGAACTCACAAAGCCAAGCCCCAAGCCAATGCTATGATTGTCTGCCACTTCATACGCCACATCGGCATTGGCATGGAAGAATATCTCGCCGAGTTTGTCGGCAAGGTTCGTCTGATATTTCTGACTGAAAAAGTCCACGCCTGCCGACGCTCCGAGCGTGAATTTGCCTGCGGTGTATGGTGTCAGCCCAAAGTCAAAATTTCCGAGAATATCGTGCTGTCTATATGTGAGAGCATCAAATCCCATATAGTTAAACATCCAGTTCTCAAACGCCCCCTTAGCATAAAACTCCGCCCCGTTGCTATAATTATGGCTGAATTTCAATGCTACACGGTTGCGATAGTCACGGCTCTTCCAATCTTCTATGCCGTAATACGGGTTGTCCTTTGCCTTTCCGTTGAAGCCTTTCAGAGAAAGGTCAATGCCCAACGCATCGGCATCTGAAAAACAAAACTGATAGCCAAACTGCCCGTCAAGGTTGCCATGACTGCCTCCTGCGAGGTGCAGGTACCCCTTTTTGTTGCCTTTCCACACCGACTCGCTCCGATAGTCGCCAAGCGGCTCGGGAGCATAGTCTGAGAGCGGTTGCCCCTTCACGGCATACTCCATTGTGTAGTGCTTCATCTTTGTCTCCGCCGCCTTAGCCTTCACTTCGACTTTCTTCACATCTGTCACTACAGGCTTTACCTCATTGGTCACCTCTACCGTATTGTCCAACTGCGCAAACAGAGGCAGAGCAGTCAGCATCGCATATATCGCAATATATCTTCTCATATTCTACTGTAATCTTTCGTTTATCATATCCATAATGTCATCCTCCTCATTGTAGTTGGCTTTCAGCGACTCCAACGTCTGCTTTGCCTCCACCGCACGGCCTTCTGCCTTATAGATGTCGCTCAACAGAACGAATGCACGAGCCAACCAATAAGGCTTGCCGATGCCGTTGTCAATGGCAGCGTTCAACTGCTGTTCTGCCTGTTGATACAGCCCCTGCTCATAGAGCGCCTGTGCAGCCAAAACTGGCGCTTTCGCCTCCTCCGTAGCGATAGAATCTTGCGCTGCCGCAATGGAGTCTTGCATGGCAATGTTAGCAGCCATTGTCTGCAACTCCTCCGATGCCTTCTGAGCATATTCGCTCTGAGGATATTTCACTACTATGGAACTGAACACCGCCGTAGCCTCCGTGTTTCTGCCCGAGAGAACGTATGCACGCCCCTGTTCGTAGAGGGCTTTGGCAGCGAGCGACGAACTTCTGTACTCGTTGTTCATCTGATTGATAATCTCCACCTTGCGGTCATAGTTGCCACGCAATCCCTCGATGTACGCCTCCTGCAACATAGAGTAGTCGCCCAGCGAATGGTCGGTGGCTTTGGCTTTCTCATAATTCGCCACAGCCTCATCATAGTTTCTCATGTTCAGATAGCAGTCGCCAATGCGGTTGTAGGCATCAGCCACCATTGCCCTGCTGGCAGAGGGCATGCCCGCAACCTGCTGAAACAGAGAGATTGCAGCATTATACTTTTGCAGCTTGAAGTTAGCGTAAGCGTAACTGTACACAGCATATTCGTGGTTCTTCAACCTGCCCTGCGCCGTCTGACTGCCCAACTGTATAGCCGTGTTGAGGTCGTTTGCCGCCTGTTGGTAGTTGCCCAAGCGATAGTTGCAGTCGCCCTTGATATAGTAGCACTCCGCATACGCAGCCACATCATGATTGCCCAACGCTATCGCCTGACTGGCATACGTTATGGCATCCTGCAAACGGTTTCTGTTCAACTCTTGAAAGGCAAGGTTATACAGCACCTTCTGCTTGTCCGCTTGCGTGTCAGCATCGGGCGTCTGCACCTTATTTATCGTGTTGAGCGCCTTTGAATAGTCTTTCTTCGTCATATACACCTCCGTCAGGCACAGCGACACAGGCGTAGCATATTGAGACTGAGGATACTCGCTAAGAAACTGCTCCATAACAGCCACCGTCTGAGGCGACGACTGCTCATGCAATGTCAGCGAGTAATTATAGAGTGCCTGTTCCCTCAGCACCGCATTTGCCGACATCTGCGAAGCATTGCCGAAAGCCCTCTGTGCATCAGCCTTCTGTCCCTTCTGCAAAGCGGCAATACCTGCGTGCAGCCAAGCGTTCTGCGCCATTTCGTCACGGTCAGCCCCTGCCGACCCAACGAGCGTAGCATGCGCCTTGTCGAACACACCTTCATTGTAATAACACATGCCCAACTTATACAGCGACGTGCGTGTCTTCTCCCCCGCCTCCAAATATGGCAAAGCGCGCCCGTATTGCCCCTTGTCATACAGGTTCTCACCTGCCAAGCGATACAGCACACCATTGTAACTGCTCATCTCATCGCTCAACTCCGTCAGCGGATAAGCCAACGGCACCGACACGCTCTTGCCCTCCTCACGGAAGAACAGTTCCAGCGCCTCGTCAGTCCTCTCTTCCTTTATCAGCAGATTGCGTCTCAACACATTCAGCACCTCCGCATACTGCGACAACGGATGCGCCTCCACCCAACCGCCTATTTCGTCTGCCACACCTCGGGTGTCCAACACATAACCGCACACCAGTAGCAGCGCTTCAGCCTCTTCCCAGCCCTTCTCGTCAGCCGCCTCCAAATACTGCTCCAACTGATGCTTAGCGCCCATATAGTGACCATCAGCCACCTGCTTCACGGCCGTCTGCTGCGCCTGTACGCCACCTGCCAAACAAGCAGCTGCCAACAGCAGCAAAAATCTTCGTACTATTTTCATTTTCACAACAATGATTACTTCACTCAATTAGAATTTCACGGCAAAGTTACACTAATTTTCCCACATTTCCTACATCACCAACAAGATATATATCAAAAAAACCAACTATGGCAGGTCACAGCGACCTGCCATAGTTGGTTTTTAGTATCATTTTATTGTTATGGGTTACTTCATAAGTTTCAGTGTACCCTGCTTGCCTGTCTCGCTCTTGATGTGCAGCAGATAGATGCCTTTGGACAGAGGCTGCTTGCTGAACGCTGATTGAACGCCGCCCATTGTGCTTGTAAATTCGCCTACTGAAATACCATTCAGCGTGTAAATGCTTACTGCGACAGTTTCGCTCGCATCAATAGCGTCAATGATTACCAAATAAGCGTTGTACTTCTCCTTATTAAAGCGGATGATGAGCATACCTTCAGAAATGCGAGAGGTATCCCAATCGCTGAATAGCAGTTCGGGGAGTTCAAAGTTAAGGTCTCCTGTGATGTTTACAGCCTTAGCATCTGTCCACACATAGAATGTGTCAGCAACAGCCTCGTCTGTGCTAAGGTACGTCTTCTGATTTAACTCGCTAATAGTTGCAGCGATAGTTGCTCCTTCCGTAATTTTGAGGGTATTGACATTGGTGAAGAACGTGTTTTGCGGAGTTGGACCTGACGCTGTCATCAAAGCAGTCTTACGCAGACCAACATTGATTCTTGATTTTGCGCCGAATGTCACGCTCTTGCCTCCGAAATTGATATTTCCCGAAGTAGCAGAAGAATTTACTCCCAACTGCAATGTACCGTTGATTGTGTACGAACTATTGGTAAGAGGAGTTCCGCTCTTTGTCACACCAGAGAGGGTTGCACCTTCGGCAACGTTTAATACGCCCTTGCCTATCACAGCGCCGGATTTGAGGTTAAGTTCACCTTCGTTAACCCTTACTGCACCTGTAACATCCCATACACCCGATACTGTCATTGTACCAGAACCCATTTTAGTGAAACTATCTCCACTTGTCACTTTGCCTGCAAATGTGAAATCTTCGCCATTGCCGACCTGCCATGTGTTAGTGCCTGCAGATTCATTATTGGCAAATGAACTCCAACCGCCGAGAGTTCCAGAGCCAATAACTTGTCCGATACGGAGAGTCACACCTCTATTTTGAACAGTAACCCCAGCAGGGATGTTGAAGGTCATATTCTGAGAACCCTTGTTTGTGTTGAGAGTAAAACGTCCGTCAGCCGCAATGGTGGAATGAGGAACAATAGTTCCTGCAAAAGAGGAGAGGTCAAGTTGCAGTTGTGTGCGTGTAGCAACCCAGCCACTACCTTGTTCTCCAGCACAGTAAACAGTGAGTTCACCCTCTCCTGTAATTTTGTTAGAGTAGTTCACACGGTTAGTTGTTGTCCACGTTCCTTTCTTGCCTTTATCTATAAAAATTGCATTGTTCGTACCCGGGCCATCGACCAATGAACCGCCTTGGAACTCAACAGTCTTTGCAGCATTGCCTGAATTATTCTGGACAGTTCCTGCGGCAATTATCATCCTATCAAGATTTGCTCCCGTAGCGCCAGTTTTGAGCCAGCCAGAGCCTTTCTTTGTGAGAGTTGTGCCGTAGAACGATGCGCTTTGAGTAAAGTCTGCGGAGTTGTTGATGACACCGCCCTCGCTACCGATGAAACGTATTGGAGAGCCATTGATGACTGCAACCGATGTCTGCAACTCAGCGCCATTCTCCATTGTGAACTTTTGATTGTTTGTAATCACACCGCCAAGGTTTCCTACCTCACTATACTCGTTGGCAAGGAGAGACACTTTTGTTATACCACCCTTGAGGTAGTTTCCACCTGTGTAGGAGTTCTTGCCGTTCATAGTGACAGCGCCTGTTCCCTCCTTTGTAAATGATGCCGTTCCGTCAATAGAGCCTTCGCCGTTGAAAACGTATGCCTGTGTATTGTCAACTGTAAAAGATGAAGGCATCAGATTTCCTTTCACTGAGACAGTCCGAGTGTCAGCCGTATCGTCGAAGATGACTTTATCACCTACAACGAAAGTGACTGGCTCAGCCGAAGCATCATCATAAATGCTGAAGTTTTCTGTTTCGGCAAAGTCCCATACGTTGCCCGCCGCTCCGCTCCAAAGGATAGCGGTTGCGTCACGCATACCTTCAATCACAACTATGAGTTTGCCATTTTCTGCTTTCAGAGATTTCTTTGATGCGGCCAAGCCTTCAAGGATTATGTCGTCGACAGAACCTTCTATTTCACCTGAATACTCACAGATAACATACTCGCCCGGAGCAATGTACTCTTCTCCGTCGTTCAAATGACCTGTCAACTCGATGACAGGACGCAGGTATTTAGGACCTCCCTTAACCCATGCATTGCCAGTCTTGCGCTCGATGCTTATATTTTTAGCCTTGATAAGGTCTGATTGATAGCCTTCGCTGTAAAGGTCGAACACGATGCGAGAGCCGAAGCCAAGAGCGAGGTCGCCTGTCGTTATTGTACCCTTAGCGTTCTCTCCTCCGGGGCGAATGATAGAGGCATAGTCAGCCTTTATGCTTTTGAACTCACCGCCATTTGAGTTGAGCTCGGCGAAACGGTTGAGCCACAGTGGAGAGTTCTTCATCGTGCCGTCGAAGTTCAGCACACCTGCCCAGATGTTTGTCTCGCCCGTGTGGGTGAAGTCAGCCTTTGGCAGGTTCAGAACGCCGTCGCCTTGCTTGACGAGCCGCGCTGCGCCAGTGATGCCTCCGCCAGTCACGGTGCAAGTATCTGTGTCGTATATGATTTTAGCGTTCTGGTTGGTGCTTTCGCTCCCTGCCGAACCCTGCACCCACGTAGGCACATTGAAGGTGAGGATGTATGGTTGCGCTCCGTTCTCTATCTTAATGTTTGTGTTATTTGTTTCGCACACAATGACATGCTTGTCGTTGAGACTTGCGCCAATAGTACCGTTATTAGAGACTTCTTCGCGGTCTGTCATGGTTAATGGTGGCGGCGCTTCTGTGATGCCTTCAAGTTTACCGATGAAGTAACTTGTATGTGGCGGCTGATTGTATCCGCACATCTGCCATACCATTGCATTGCGGTACTGGTGGTCGCTCCACAAGGTTGGGATGCGATATTCTGTTGGAGTTGGCGTAGAATAGATGCGGATGTTGTTGTCGGCTGTACGCATGATGATTTCCTCACGCCAGTCGCCAAAGAGGTCACCCTGATAGCATGGAGTACCCTTGGTGTCGTTGTTGGTCATAGACCCTTCACATATATATATAGGAGTCCAACTGCCATATTTCGCAATGCATCCTTCGGTATTCTTACCATTCAGATAGTTGAATGTCTCAGAACAGAGGTCGCCATCCCAATAGATGCGGAAATTGGTGTTTACGCCAGTAGCAACGAGTCCGTCAATCGCCTCGTTGGTAACGGTGCTGATAGCACCTTCTCTCGCAGAGCAGCCCAAACCGCCGGGGAAATCGTCGGTAAAGTTGCCTGCCATGGCACGCCCATCGTCATTGCCAGAGATGAAACGGTGATATATCTTGCTGGTGGTCGCATCACGATAGTTGTTACCTGCATTATCCTCAAGACAAGCGTAGATTTCCTGTCCATGAATGTATGGGTTGAAGTCGCCGCAGTGCTGTGCGTCTCCGTGACCCAATGCTGTGGTGCTGAGACCCTTTCCGTTGTCGTCGATAACCATAGAGCCGAACACAATCTCGTCACGTCCGTCCCAGTCCACATCGGCAATGCCATAGTTGTGGTAGCCTTGCCATTTCCAAGGGCCGTTAGCATTGTTGTACCAGCGCCAACGCTCTACAAGCGTATGGGTTGCAGGGTCTACATCGTATGCTATCATCTTGTGGCGAGTGTAGATGCCTCGTGCCAAGAAGATGCTGGGTTTGCGACCGTCCAGATATGGCGCGCCGAAGAAGTATTTGGAGGCACGGTGTCCATAACCGTCACCCCATGCCTCATTGAGGGTAGTTTCTCCTTGCTCAAGACGTCTCAGCGGATACCGTATGCATTGGTATGGTTCTCCTGTCTCGCCATTCATATAGACGAGCCATTCATGCTCGTATTGATTTGCATCTGTGCCATGCACGAACCAGTTAGTTCCACCGCCAGTGGCTGCACGGCAGTTGAATGAGGCATTGCCGACAGTGTAAGTTTTGCCGTTAGCCATGTGGATAACAGTGCCGTCGGCAGCCCTCATGACAGCCTCAGCCTTTCCGTCGCCGTCCCAGTCGTAGGCGATGATGTTCTGCTCGTTGTTCTGGAAGTCACCCATGTTAGGGCCGCAGTTCACCCACCAGAGGCGTTTGCCGTCCATTTTGAACACCTCGAAGATGCTGTACTCGCCTTTGTAGCCATCTCTCGGGTAACTGGCGTTCATTTCGCTAAGGTTGTCGAACTTCATCAAAATCTCCAGTTCGCCGTCGCCGTCAACGTCGGCACAGCAAGCATCGTTGGGGATGAGCGTACTCTGTATGTCCTCGTGCTTCAACTTTATCTCTTTGTAACTGCTTGACCACACCGACACGCTTTTGCATTGCTCCTGCTCTTTGCCACGCACAACGGCTGACACGGTGTATGTGCTGCCTGTTGTACCGCTTTTGTCGGTGTAGTTTGACACGTTGAGTGGAGTATCATTTAACTTCACTCCGTCACGATAGACATTGTATGTTACGTCATAATACTCTTCACCATTGATACGCCAACTGATATACACTCCGCCGGTGACCTTCATAGCGATGAGTCCTCGGTCGAGTTTGTCTGTGACACGCTGCGCAAAACTGCACATTGCTATGGTCGCAAGGACAAATGTTAGAAAGATTTTTTTCATAATTTAGGTTATTAGTTAGTTAAAATATTATTCACATATAGGGGAGCATGCCTAAGAGAGCAACCCACATTTGGGAAACAAAGGAACGAAAAATTTTTGGAAAAAGCAATTATAAGGTGTGTTTTTTCATAAAAAAGCATACAAAAAGGCACAAAACGTGCGTATTTGTCCTTTTTTAACGTGAGTTCGATGAACTTCGGATGACATAAATATCTTTTTGACGAACTGACGCAAATGCACCTAATTTAGGCAGCGGTAATCCCCGAAAGATGATAGCGGTTGGGGGCAAAAGGCAACAGCGGCTACCCTGAGAATTTGACTGCGGTTAGGAGCAAAAGCAGACAGCCGTTGCCCCGAAAAGGAGACAACGGCTGACCACAAAAGTAGGCAACGGCTGAACGAACTAACAGACAACCGCTGGCATAGATAATCTGCATTCGCCGACTATTATAATTTGTCACGGCTGACTATTGTAATCGTGAACGGCAGGGCGTTTCAGAGGTGCGCAGTCGTCGTTCTGGACAGTAAAAGGGAAGTTTGGATAGCGCCAAACGGTTTAACATGAATTCGATGAACTGCGGATGACCATATATATAAATGATTTTTTTACGTTATCCTATATTCGTCGTCCTCGCGTTTTTTTACGTTGGTTTGGCTATTGGGCAGACATGGGGCTATCGTTTGGATGATTGGTAAAAAATATCCCCTAAAAGTTCTGCAACGAACTTTTAGGGGATACCTGTTATATATCTGTTATTCCGTATGGAATTGCGACATTACGGGAGTTTTACTGTCCAGTAACTGTGGGTTGGCGTGATGCGTCCGAACTTGCCCCATTTGGGGTGCTTCTTGAACTTGCTCAGTCCTGCGCTTGGTACGTTGAGACGAGTCACGTGAATTTCTCCAAAGACATTCTCGCCCAGTTCAAAAGGAGTTGTGACACGGAGGTTTACCTCGACGAGGCTTGTATTGATAAATGCCTCATCGTCAATGAGTTCCATTGAAGTAGGCATGTTCATCTTTTGGATGATTGTGCCGTCGAAGGCGTTCTTGCCAATGCGCTTGAGACCTTCGGGAAGGTTTATCTTTTCCAATCCCCAGCACTTGTAGAATGCTCCGTCGGGTATCTCTTGGAAACCGTCGGGAAGGACTATTGATGTTATCTTCTTGCATGAACTGAATGCGTATGGGGCAATAATTGTCACTGTGGAGGGTACAACGAACTCTCCTTCTTTGCCCGGAGGACAAAGGATGAGGGTTGAACCGTCTTTGGAGTAGATAACGCCGTCAGCAACTGTGAAGTTGGGGTTGTCGGCATCTACCTTGAACTCTGCCAGTTTGAAGCAGTGGTCAACTGCGTGAAGACCTATCTTCTCAACTGATGCAGGAAGGGAGATTGATGTTACTTCTTGGTTCTTATAGTAAGCAGAATCAACTATTTCCGTCTGCCCTGCTGGAACTATAATAGCCTCTTGCGCATTGATGCTGAAAGACGCTGCACATGCAAAGGCTAATGTCAATATGTGTTTCATAGTCATATAATATATTATTAAATTCTATACAGTCTTTTTTAGTCTATGAACGTCTCTCTGATTATTGAAGAACTTGGCTGCTGCCGTCGCCCTTGTCGAGGAAGAAGATAACGGCACGGTTCCACTCGTTCACAGATGCGTATGGCTGAACAGAGTCGCCCTTGTAGTCGATGCGGAGACGATTCTTTGGCACATGGAACTCGTTCACGAGCATATCATACACTGCCTGAGCGCGCTTATGAGAGAGGCGAAGGTTGTAGGCAGGATATGCTGTTTCGACATCGGCATAACCTGTAACGATGAGGTTGATGTCTGGGTGAGTTTCAAGGAATGTTGCGACACTCTTCACGTTCTTCTTCTGTGCATCGGTGATGTAGTAACGGTCGATATAGAAGGAGATTGTTGTCTGCAATGCCTCGTTGAACTTCAAGTTCTCAAACACTTCGGGAACAGCCATAAGAGCGGCATCCAACTTATCGTTCTCGTCGTCCTGCATCCTCTGCAAACGCTCGATAACTGCTGAGTTCAGGTGCTTCACGTAGTGGAAACGACGGCGACCGTGGCAGTCGCGGAAGTGGAACTGTGCGCCGAGCATGAAATCGAAGTAGGTGTCATATCGACGGTCGTAACCAACTCCATTATATCTATCGTCTGTACCGTTGAATGTCACTTCACCTGTGATATCAAATGCTGAACTGAGTTTCCAACGGCCTTGGAGACCGATGTGGAAAGCAAAGTAATCGCCGGGTTTTGTATTGACAGGGTAGCTAAGATATTCACCGCCTTTAAGCGTGATACCCTTTCGCATCTCGTCGCATTTTGCCTTGTCGAAACCAAATGTGTGGTCATACCCAACACCGATGATACCAATAAGATTGAACACTCGGCTTTCACGATACTTAAAGAGCATATTGGAAAAGTTTACGAGACCATCTAAATATGCCGAGAAGATGTTGAAGTTATAGTTTCCGAATGTCTCGGGATACTGTTCACTTAGATCCCACTCAGCACGCCCTACTTGTGGGTGGAGACCTGCTGTTACTCGCATACCGAATGAAGGATAGAGCCATTTACCAACACCGACATTGAAACTTGGACGCTGGTTTTCAAAGAACTTTCCGAAACGTGTGTTCTCTGACATTGAATGGCTAATGCCAAACTGAGCAAGCACGAAGATGTTGTCCCAGAAATGGTAGTCGTCAAGATATGAGTAATCATCAAAATACAAACTGTCGTGGTCAAGAGTAACTCTGGAGTATGTAGAATCCACAATTTTATACCCTTGGGCAAAGGCAACGGTGCTGCACAAAGCAATGGATGATGCTATAAATATTTTCTTAATCATTGGTGTATAATTCTTTTATATTGATTTTCAATCCTTAAATCGCTATCTGATAGTCAGGCATCACACCTAATCATTAACAATAAACTCTACATAATCCCCAATAGGCTTTATGTCCTTCTCATTTGGCACCACTTTAATAACAGATGCAGGAATTTCATAACGCTCCAGCAGGATGTTGCGAATGGCATCGGCACGCTTGCGGAAGAGTTTGTCATCTACACCTGTACTGTTGGTTATATAAATGATGCTGTTAGGAGACTTCGCCCATATATACGCTGTTGTATAGATGTTTGTCTGCTGCAAACGGTCAACTGTCGTCTCATTCTCATCGAATGCAATAAGAGTGTACATTACTTGAGCATCTACGTCTATAGTGATTGCTTGGTCGTCCAACTCCTGTCTGCGCTTGCGAGCCTGATCCTTAATCTCCTCAATCTTTGCAAGATGCTTCTGGTAAACAGTCATGTCGTGGCGAGGATAGTAGAAACCGGGAGCAATTCCGCCTTTGTTGTTGAAGCGGTAACTTACACCGACCAACAAATCGTGGTGGCCATCTAAGACGTTACTCGTTTCTGGGTTGCGGTCGTATGCATTATCAAAGAGATTTTCCATTAACTCTACGTGCAAGTTCCAGTTACGAGCAACCATAAATGTACCAGCAACACCGATGTGGAAGTTCACGAGAGTGCGGCGTTTGTTCCAATACTTACCTTCGTGAGCGAGGTCTGACTCTTTAATACCCAGTGCATCGGCATATTTCTGAGAGGTATAGCCACTTGACATTGCACCGCCAAGACCTATAATTCCTTGCAAATGGAAGAAACGATTTTCTCTAAATCCTAAAACAAGATTTGTGAAATTGAGAACGTAATCAATGTTTGCTCCGTATGAGTTCCAATGGTAGCGGTTATATTTCATATCAGTATAAGGTTCGGGGAACTCGTTGCCAGTCACACCAGTATTGCGAGTGTAATTTAACTGCAATCTAACGCCACTGATTGGAGTTATCTCCTTGCCTACTGTAAGGGCTGCTGTTGGTCCTACAAGTTTGAATACTCCTGCATGCTCTGTGTTGCTACCCCAGTTTAATGCAGCACCTCCATAAACACCTATATACCAGTTGTCTTGGAAATGTGTGGGAGCAACGTGATTGCTCTCTACAAGAGGGACTTTCAGTCCGTCAATGACAGTCTTATAGTTAACAGAATCCTCTTCTTGAGAAGCAAACGATGCCGTTGCCACCAAGGCTGCAACTACTGTCATAAATAGTTTTCTTGCCATAATTGAAACTTATTTTTTGTTACTTAGACTCTTATTTTATTTATTGTTCAATTTTTCCAGTTCCTTGTCTATCGCCTCATACTTTGCATTGTTGCTCTTAAACTCTGGCACAATCATCTTCATCTTGCGCACAATGTCAATCTCATTGTAGGTTTTGCATATATCATCTAACTCGTCCAACTGTCTGCACACCTCATCGTATTCATAATGCCTAACATTGGCAATGCGGATTTTAGGATGTACTGTCGGCTGCTCTTCCTCGCCTTTGAACAAGACTTCTTCGTATAATTTTTCCCCGTCACGCAAACCTGTATACACTATTTCTATATTACGCCGTCCGCTCTGATGTATCATCTTCCTTGCCAAATCAACTATCTTCACTGGCTCTCCCATATCGAAAACAAACACTTCGCCTCCATGCCCAAGCGTACCTGCTTCAAGCACTAATTTGCACGCCTCTGGTATCAACATGAAGAAGCGGATTATATCGGGATGTGTCACCGTCACCGGTCCACCAGCCTCAATCTGTTTTTTGAACAGGGGTATAACAGAGCCGTTTGAACCTAACACATTGCCGAAACGCGTTGTGACGAACTGTGTTCTTGCTACCCCGTCTGCCGACTGGCTCTGCAAATGGTCGTTAAGGCTCTGCACATATATCTCACATATACGCTTTGAGCAGCCCATCACATTGGTCGGATTAACGGCCTTGTCAGTAGAAATCATCACGAACTTCTTCACACCATTTTTCACCGAAAGGTCTGCTAATACCCGTGTGCCTATCACATTGTTCTGCACACTGACACTTGGGTTATCTTCCATCATAGGGACGTGCTTATATGCCGCCGCATGAAACACGTAATCGGGTTTGCACCGAGTAAAAATTTTCTCCATGCGCCCCCTGTTCGTTATTGTCGCAACAATGAAAAGCGTATCTATGTCCCCCCACTCTCGCTCCACCTCCAGCATAAGACTGTGCATTGGAGTCTCTGCTTGGTCTATCATTATCATTTGGGCTGGTTTGTAAACCGCTATCTGACGAACCAATTCGCTGCCGATACTTCCTGCCGCACCTGTAATCAACACTTTCTGACCGCACAACTGACGCCCAATCATTTCCATATTCACCTCTATCTCCTGCCTTGGCAACAACTCCACTTCTTCTCTGCCGTTCTCCCTCACTATGTCTGCCAGCATTCTTGCTATCACTCTCCACACACATAACAGCACTGTCGCTCCAACAAAAGTCAACACAAACACACGATATGGCACTTGCGCTGTAAATGGGAACAAATCTACCGCCCAACGGAAAGCCATGCACATAACCGTGCCAAACAGCATCATCAACACCACTCGCATCAGGTCCTTGGGTTCCAACATACGAAACACGCTCGCGTATGTATGAAAGACACGCATCCCCAAACAGTAAAATGCCATGTCAACCAAGAACGTGTATAGCATCAGCGAACCATTGCCAACCAAAGCCGCAGGGCCATACACAAGGCAATACATCAGGATCATAGACATAAATATGATCACAAAATCCAAAATACAAATGCACCAATATGGTAGCGCGGCTCTTGAAAAATACCAACGCGCCATTCTGTACATTACCCCCCCCTGTTGCTTACACATGCTATCTATCGTACCTAATTCTATAACAAAATTTCGGCAAAAATACTATTTTATAGAGTAACAACAAAACAAAAACGAACTTTTCTTGTGTTTTTACATATAATTTTGCTCGCAAGGTTCTATCACCCACCACTTAGATTACAATCCACGTCTTTTCATCTGAAACACAACACCATCAATCCACTCGCCTTGCATTGGGAAAGGAGGTTTTTCTTCTTCGTCAAACCACGTCTCAATTCTGTCTGGGTCTACATTATAGTATTTTACCAATGCTTTTTCCACTGAATTGGCCCGTTTTTCAGCAAGGTGCATGTCAGGAGATTCACATTTCAGCGACGCTCCACAATATCCCTTGATAACCAAATTCACTCCGGGATGTTTCCTAAGGAAATCGGCGACAATCCTAATGTTTTCCATTTGGTCGTCATTGACAAAGGTGCGGTCTGTATAGAACGATATATGTGTCTGCATCAACTCTCCATACGCTACCACCTCACGGTTCTCACGCTCCATTAGTTCCCTCATCTTTTCGTTATCTAAAAACTTAGCCACCCTCGTATCTTCCGCACGCAGAGAAGCCGCTTCCCACTTACGTACTTTATAGTAGCGATGGTCGCCAAAATGGTCCATTACATGAAACCTTACGCCGAGCGAGACGTCCAAGTAAGGGTCAAAAGCGAAACTCGCAGAATGCTTATGACCATTATAACTGTCGCCGACCAGCGTGTATGCGCCTTGCAGAACAACATCCCATTTAGGGCTAAATTGCGCAAGGAATTGCAAACCTCCACGCACGGCAAAGTTCACTTTGTCTGTGGCATCAACAGGATATTCATATTGTTCCCACGTCTTTACTTTCTCGTCAAATCCCCATGTATAGTTAACGCCTGCGCCTACAAACATTTGCACGTTGAACCATCGGCGCTCATTATATCGGAAGAAGATATTTGTAAGATTGACCATTTCATCAATATATCCCAACGCCATTTTGAAGTCATATCCTCCGTCGCCAAACACCGACGGCGCTTTGCTTATGGCTTCAGGACTCGCCCACCCTCTCTGCTTGTGGTATCCAAACGACAGGCGAGTACTCCAGAGATAAGAGGTCTGCTTGCCGACAGCAAAGTCCACCAAAGACAGGCGTATATCTTTCATCAGATGTTCCGACGCATTCTCTGCCATAGAGGCACTAACGCCGGCGGTGTAATCCATAAACCAGTTGTCAGAAACACCGTATGGTCTCCACACGTCCAGCACTTCTGGCGACTTCGGCTTTGGCATACTCCACTTTGGGCGCTTTGGGCGTTTGGGGGCTTTCCATTTCTTCTGATGCTGCGCAAAGCCTGTCATCGCCACGCACAGCATCATCAATATCATATAAATACGTCTCATTTGCATTCTGTCTCGCCTCTATAAACTCTTTATGATATTCTTTACAATGTATTCAATCTCTTCTTCTCCTACGTAGGGGCCGCTCGGCAAGCACAAACCTTGCGAGAACATCTGCTCGCTCACGCCATTCACATACGCTGGCGCATCCTTATACACTGGCTGCTTGTGCATAGGTTTCCATAACGGGCGTGTCTCTATATTGGCTGCACTCAATTTATCAACCAGTTCCAGCAGTTCCCCTTCCATGGTATGCTTGCTGTCATTGAAACGGATTGTGGTCAGCCAATAATTACTCTCCATATAACTTTCTGGAGAAGTATGTACTGTTACATCTTCCACTCCACTAAGCAACTCCACATAGCGGTCATGCGCCCATTGATGATGTCTTATATGTTCCTCAGCCACGGTCATTTGTCCACGGCCAATGCCTGCACAGATATTCGACATGCGATAGTTATATCCTATCTTCTCATGCTGATAATAAGGATATGCCTCGCGTGCTTGTGTAGCATAGAACATAACCCTCTTTTTGCTATCAGCATCTGGGCAAATCAACGCACCGCCTCCACTTGTGGTTATCATTTTATTGCCGTTGAACGACAATGCGCCATACGTGCCAAACGTGCCACACACCTGCCCTCTGTATTTTGAGCCAAAACCTTCCGCAGCATCTTCCAGCACAGGGATTTCATATCGGTTTGCAATCTCCATAATCTCGTCTATGCGTGCAGGCATGCCATATAGATACACAGGAATTATGGCTTTCGGCTTCTTCCCAGTCTTAGCAATTCGATCCTTTATAGCCTCCTCAAGCAACTGAGGGTCGATATTATAAGTGTCTGGCTCGCTGTCGACAAACACAGGCGTAGCCCCCTGATAAACAATAGGGTTGGCACTGGCAGCAAAGGTGAATGACTGGCATATCACTTCGTCTCCCTTTTCCACACCCAACATAACAAGTCCAAGATGCACAGCCGCAGTCCCCGAACTCAGCGCCACAATCTCCTTTGCACAAGGCTCTGCACCGTCATCACCTCCCACAAATCTTGCCAAATCATCCTCAAAAGCATTCACGTTTGGACCTAACGGAACGACCCAATTCGTATCAAATGCTTCTTTTATATATTTCTGCTCCTCGCCACTCATGTGGGCAAGGCACAAATAAATCCTATCCATAAAATTTAACTTAATTTATGCAAAAGTACAACTATTTCCGTAAACATCAACTATCTATCCCCAAGAATTTCTTTATAGAAATCTTTTAGGCACGACCTCACAAAACCCTGTTCAAATCTCTCCGCCACCATTGGGCGAGCCTTTTCTGACATCCGACTACGTTCCTGCGGATTCTCCACCATCCACTTCATCGCCTCATACAATTTCTCCTCATTTTGCGACGGTATGATTACGCCATTTTCGCCATTCGTAACAATCTCCCGAGAACCATTTATATCTGTCACAATGCTTGGCAGC
This sequence comes from Prevotellaceae bacterium, assembly GCA_022508665.1. Classification (GTDB taxonomy): domain Bacteria; phylum Bacteroidota; class Bacteroidia; order Bacteroidales; family Bacteroidaceae; genus Minthosoma. The sequence continues at coordinate 49,071 of JAFLUT010000001.1, forward strand.
CCCATTGCTCCTGCCTCAATCACCACATTCGGGAAACCCTCACGATAACTCGGGAATACCAATACATCGGCTTTCTCATAAAAAGGCCGCACATCTTTCTGATTGCCAACAGCCTCTATTGCCACACACTCGTCAATTATCTGCTTTGTTTCGGGCAATACAGAGCATATTCCGTCTTCGTATGGTCCAACCAACACCAAACGTGTGTCGGGATGTACCTTATTCAGTCGAATGAATGCCGCCACAAGTTCATTTATGCCCTTCTGCTTAACAAGCCTCCCCACAAACACGAATGTCACTCCCCTACCAACATCCTCTGTTTCACACACTTCCCCCCGTTTCCAATACTCCAAATCCACCCCTCTCACATTTCCATATCCCAACACTTTCATCGGCTTTTTCGTAATGCACCGCTGCAAATCCTGCTTTACTCCCTCTCCCTCTGGTATCACATGTGTGGCACACATGCACGTCACCTTATCTGTCAGCATCAATGTCTTTCGCAATATCCCCGTAGCCGTAGGCCAAACCAGCCCTGTAAAGGTATGCACCCTCACAGGCACTCTCACTATCCACGCCGCTATCATACAAAGCAACCCTGCTTTCGGAGTCATCGAATGCACCATGTCTGGCTTTTCCTTGACAAACACTCTCACCAGTCTCACCAACGACACAAAATCTTTTATAGGACTGATATGGCGTTCCATAGGCACACCCACCGTATGCACTCCCTCTCGCCTGCCCACTTCCTCCAAATCCTCATCAGGACTTGACAAAGCCACCACGTCATACCCTTCCTCCTCCAACTCTCTCAACACTCCTTTGCAAAAGGTTTCAAGCGATGTGCCTATCGTTGCTGCACGTACAATCTTCTTATTCACAGACTTTCCTAATTATCAGTTTATAACGTTTATCAATGAATGAATCCAACACCTACCACACTCAATACTCAATCCTATATCCTGCCCCCTCTAAACCGCACCCATCATTAAAATTAAACTTATATTTTATAAAATCAAACTTAAATTTATCAAAATATAGGTTATATTTTATAAAATACAAGTTTAATTTTAAGGACACTCGCGGCTAATTGGGTATCCTATAAAGAAATGCGACCGACAACAACACTGAAACAGCCCCAAGATGACACAAAGCCGTTACCAGTTCACGATATTAAGCCCCATCTCGTAGCCGAAAAAACGAGGAATGAAATTTACCACTTTCATGGCATTCCACAATATGAACTTTATTGAGCCATACTCCCTTGCCTCCATATTGCCATTGCGCCACGATCCCGCACAATGATGAATGCAATAGACATTCTTCATGGAAAGGGACACAGGCGCATCGAAATACCGCGGTGGATAAACATTTATGCCATGAGCAAGAGCCTGTTTTTTATTAAAATAATATGCCTGTATCTTATATCCGTAGCAAGTGAGCAACTGCGCTTGGATTTCAGGCAACAATGTCTGATCGTATCGCATGTGGTCGGGCAAATCCCAATTCAAACTCTTGATGAACCGTCTGTTTTTATAATAATACAGACACAGCTTCACATAAGGGTGTTCCGGCTCTGCCCCAAAGCAATGGGATGTCAAGCGAGTGACTTTACGCACATGCCCATTGTAATGGTATGTAGCCCCCTCCTGCCCTATAAACATTCTATTCTCCAAAAGGTCGTCAAACGACTTAAACACCTCGACATCCGTATCCAAATAAATACCCCCATATTTATACACCGCAAAACACCGCACATAATCAGCGGCAAACGCCCATTTTTTTACCATGATAGCCTCATCTACAAACGTACTCTTTATCTCCTCCGAGATACGACGAGCATCCCACAGAATGAACTCGTAGTCGGGCAATTTCTCACGCCACGTATTCATGCACCGTTGCACAAGTTCTGGCTTCTCATCTGTAGAAATCCAACAATAGTGTATAATCTTAGGTATCATCTGAATATATTTTTGTTTACTTGCTATTTATCAGTTCAATATGTATCTGCCCACTCTCCTATATTCTTCCGAATGCACAAAGCGCCAACCAGCCACAAGCCCTCTGATATGATGAAACGGCACTGATATGTCGAGAAAAAAAAATACGGCAAAGACACTCATAAAGATACTCCATAGTGTCTTTGCCGTATATGCCACAACAGCAGGAAATGCAGTCGAACAACTCTTTTCTACCTCATATATAGTTCTCCACCACACACAGAAACCCATTTTCGCTCGAACATAAAACCGAGTGGATTTTGAACGGTATACGCTGCTCGCCGTTTTTGCATTGAGATTCTTCACACCCGTATCATAATGCAGGAACATCTTGCCTCCATTCACATGGAGCTTATACGACTCCACCGTATCATCCATATATGCAAACGCCTCCCTATCCATCCATATCTCATCTTCCCAACGCAGTCTTTGGATAGCATCCTTTCGCCACATAGCACAAGGCCCTGCAACATATTGGGTTGGCAATACTTTCTCTTCATGTGGCGTTCTCCACAGATACGAAAAACTCCCATTACGATGTATCTTGAAAGCCCACTTCCTGTCACAATGAGGATAATCCAAGTTCGTAGCCAAAGTATATAATTTCTGCCAGACAGTTCCTTCTTGATGCCTATAAGTATCTGCACCCACACAATCCGCCTCCTTCTCAATCATCGCATTCAGCATTTTCTCCGCACTGTCAGGTGCCAACTCAACATCATCATCCAGCAACAGCACATAATCAGTTTCAATCTCGTCATATCTCAATGCCCTCTGCGCCACCATTCCTTTTTGTACATAAACATATTCTTCTCCACAAACACTACCTTTCCTCAAATCACCCTCAAAATCCTCTGCCACATATACAATCACTCTTTCAGGGCTTAATGTCTGCACAGTCAGCGATTGCAATTCACGCTGAAACGCCTCACCTGCCACACCTAATGTTCGTATGGCAACACTATACGCAGGCAGTTCCTCCACTCTCCTCATCGTCTACCACATGACCATATTTATATACATCAAGATATTTCTTTACCATTACACTAATATCAAACATCCTTGCCCTCTCTTGGCACTTCCGCACTATATCTATGCAATAATCTTTATCTTCACAGACTCTCCGTATCTCAGTTGCCAATGTTTTATAATCTTCGTGAGGGAATAGTATTCCATATCCTCCAACAATATCTCGCAAACCTTCTACATCACTTGCAATAAAGGGTTTGCCGCTTGCCATACCTTCAAGAGAAGAGAGAGAAACTCCTTCATAATGCGAGGATAGCACTACAACATCCGCATCTTTCAATAATTCTACAACATCTGTACGTATTCCCAAAAACTTTACTCTATCTCTTATATTTATTCGTTCCGCAAGTATACTACACTCATCAATTAAGTATTGCTCACCTCCGCCAGCAAAGACCAATTCATACTCTTTAGGTAATAAGGCGAATGCTTTAATCAAAGTCTTATGGTCTTTTTGTTTTCTGAAAGCAGACACCATAAGAACTCGTTTCTTAGTAGATTGTTGTAATGGTTGAGTATTTTTATCATATAAACTTATATCAATCCCATTATGTACAACCTCACACTTTTGTTCAAATCCTACTCCAATATGTCTAATAAGGTTTTTCTTTACTAATGCGCTGATACATAATATTTTCTGATACCTACTATAAACCCATTTATCGACCAATAGCCACCAGATATTCCGCCTTCTATTTAACGTATTATGTTCCGTTGTGACTAATCTACATTTCGTAAATACACTTGCCATTGCAACATAGTACTGACAAGCAGTATTATGCGTATGCACAACATCATATTTCCGAATCAACGATAACAATCTAATAATATTCATAGGAGAATATACAGATTGCCCCAATGCATGTATCACAATATCCCGGCGTTCCAATTCTTCATAAAACGGCGTTTTCACTCCATCAAATACACATAATTCAACATCCTCTCCACATTCTATTATTCGTGGCAGCAATTCTGTCATCAATTTTTCTGCCCCCCCCGTCCTAAGCGATGTTATTACATGCAATATCCTCATATAATAATCTACTATCCTAAATTCTACCACTCACCTATACCAAACGGATTTTCTTCATCATAAAATGAACGTCCCTTTGTTAAAATATCTTCGGAACGGGTAATAGGATTATCATTGCTTATACGCATTGTATTCTGATAATTTGCAGTCGTAGTCGCTACAATAAACGGCTCTATGTTTACACAGCGAACTTGTGTTTCTGGAGCAATATATTTATTTTTCATATGTATAAAGTTTTTCAAATATATTTACTTAGTCTTAAGTATAAAATCTATTCTTCCACAAAACAAACAATGCCAAAACCACTCCAAAAGGAATTGCACATAAAGTAAGACCTTTTAACGGCGTATTATTTAACCAATTTTTATCTTTGCTAAATATACACGATGAAACATAATGTATGCACAACAAAAATTTCCTAGTCCAAGAATTACCATGCTGTAATTTCATTTCTGAGATGCGATATTTAGAATAACTGCGAGGAGAGCGCCTATATTGCCTCCAAATCCCTTGGCTCATACTATCTGCCCCTATTTGATATTCTACCCAACAAAAATTTTCATTCACAACTAAAATTGGATATTTATCTAAAATTTGCATTAGCATATAAAAAGGATTAAAGTCTTTTTCTCCTCTAAATCCGATTTGCGGAGCAACCAGTCGCATCAAATCTGTTCTCATCACCTGCTTTGTATCTCCACGATGAGGAATTTCTATCTGATATGCTTCTGATATTTCTTCAGGGAACCAACCACCTATAGGGTTACAATCAACAACATTAAAGTCTAAGCCTAAAAGACCACAAAACTCTTTATTTCTTGGACGTTCATTCCAATGTTTCAGAATTTTCTCCACTGCATCAGATGGCATATAGTCATCGCTATCAATACAAACACACAACTCTGTTTCTATATATGAATAGGCAACGTTATATCCTGTATATAATCCTCCATTTTCTTTATATACATAATGTATTACAAAAGGAGGCATATCATCTCGTACATTAACTGATATTATGAAACTCTCTCCCACTTGCTCTTCTGTCAACCGTCCCATCCAATCATATCTCTGCTTTTGTTCCTGCACTTTTATGCCAAGCCCTTTCACCCATTCTTTCGTTCCGTCTGTACTTCCATCATCTATTATAAGCCACTCAAAATCTCTACAAGTCTGATGACAAAGAGAGTCAAAAGTACGAGACAATGTATGCTTTCTGTTATATGTTGGAGTAAATACAGTTAGTGCTTTCATTTCTTCACAAAATATACAGCAGTAATCGCATGTTGCCTATTTCCTCCATTTTACTATTGTTCATTATTTCCCAACAAGATACATAAACATCGTAAATCCAGCATGGAGTACCAAAATAAGACCAGCTTTCCTATCTTGGTCTTTCCATATATGCAACCTAATTACAGCGTATGCTAACACAACAGGATACAAAAACCAACTCAAATAGGCAAAACGGTTACTGAATGACGCTCGAATAACCATAACCCAAAATGAATTCGCCAAGATATATGTCGTTGCCAAGATATTGAATATCTTCATACTATCAACATCCGCAATACGTCCAGCACCAATAACACCTGTTTCCATCTCCTCTGCTGTAGCACCATATTCTCTCTGTTCTTCCTCCGCTTTTCTACATATATACCATATTAACCATATTGGCATTGCACTATATGCTAAAAAATCCCACCTAAATCCAGTATTAGAAAACTGGTCAGCGTCCTGATCTGCTGAAGTTATATATGATGTCATGCGGTCATCAAAACCTAAGCCCATAAAGAAATTCTCCACAGTATTGCCAGCAACAAGTGATATTCCAATACTAGAAATCCAAAAATACACCGCAATTTTTGGCGATTTTATCACATACGATGCAACAATAAATGCAGCCACTGGCAAAGCAATTGAACGGTGTATGCCAAAAGCAAAGATTAACACAATCCCTACCAATCCTATCTGAAAAATATGTTTATTTGCCGCATAGGCAAAAACGAAAATGCACATGGAACATGCTAAACCATTTCTTAGGCCATTAGTGCCAAATGAAAAGGTAGAATATGCAGACAAAAAAAACAGCATTGCCATCCATGAGTTTTCACCCAATAGTTTTCTTAATCCTAAAAACACAAATCCTAAATACCCTATCTCGATTATTAAAAACCACATATTAACGGTGAATCCTGCCTGTTTACACGTAAGCATAATGAATTGCCAAAACCATTCTGCATTAAAATCAACATGAAACAATGCATCCCCCGATGTCAAGTGATAAGTATACGCATAGTTTACAGTATCACCAAATTTAGCTGACGTAGGTCGCAATCCCATATATACCATCAAAAAGAATGTCAACAACAATGCCGGAAACATTGAGTTTTTTTTCAACAAATTACTACAATCATTCGATCGTGAGTAATTGAAATACAGAAACAGACAAACGATTAAAACACCCCAATAATAGAACTTGACAATCAAGCCTGGTGCTATTGGCAAAGCATTTATCATTGCACACCCTCACATTTTATTTCAAACGTCGCAACAATCTTCCTCAATTATTTATTCTAAAAAAATCTACACCAAGCCATCTATGCAAAGGTCGAGTTATTTTCGTTTTCCATTTTTCCCATTTACCATGAGGAGATTTACTAAACCAATGTATAGATATTGTATTATCCGTCTTCTTCAGTTCACCTGTCACATCATTAAAAGGACAAAGATATTCCATCGGAAGAATCAACGCATCGCATACAAACTGTTTAGAGCCATCGCATTTGAAACCATATGGAACAAGGGCCGCAGTATTCAACTTAGGACATCCTTGCATATGTTCAAACATATATATTCCATTCTGTACCAATCCATCATACAAATTCAGCATTTCTTTTATTGCAGGATGATGAGGTATAGCAGCAAATCCAAGACCAGAGGCTATATAATCAGGAGTTTCCAAACCAAAAAACGCAGAGCAACTATCTAATATTTCCTTAGGAAACCTCACCACCTCCACATCAGTATCAAAATATAAACCACCCTCACGTTCAACAACAGCAAGTCTCACAAAATCACTCAAATACGCCCATAGGTTATGCTCATAACAGTATTTTGTATATTCATGTTCATAAACATCAAAATTCCCCTCATTCCATTCCTTGATCTCATAATCAACAAAGTATTTTTCCCAACTTCTTTTGCATTTAACAGCTAACTTGGGCAATGGCTTTCCGCCAAACCAACAATAATGTATTATTTTAGGTATAGTCATATAACTATTATACTTAAAATGTGGCCGAAACCACATGTGTTCTCTAAAAAATTCTACATTTTAACAAAATATCTGACAAAGAGAACAAACATCCATTAACACCCTTCAGCGATTCTGTATATCTTTTCTATTTCAGATTGATTCCCATAATCATGAGATGAAAGATAAGCAACAATGGAATTCTGTTTCTCTTTATTCTGTATAAAATCTGCCATTACTTTTATGCATGCTCCTATTTCCATAGGCACGATAACCCCATCCACTCCATCTTGTACTTGCGATGATGCGGTCGGATAATTTGTAACAACAACTGGCTTACACAAGATCTGAGCCTCCCTAACAGTAATTGACTTTCCCTCATATCGGCTAGGCTGAACATACATGTCGCATGCCTTGATGTAAGGATAAGGATTGTCCTTCTTTCCAAGCAAAATCACATTGTTCTCCACACGCTCCTTCTTTATATTCTCTTTAATAGTACGCTCTATTGTATCACTACCATACCCTATTATGAACCACTTAACATCAAGCCCCAATTCTATAAGTCCTCGACAAATAGCAGGTATATCTTCCATTTTTTTAGGATTGGAAAAACGTCCAATTGTTAGCAAACACGTAACAGATTTGTCTGAACACAAAGGAACAGAAATCTCCTTAGCCTTTCTCCAAACGAAATCTGAACATAAGATATTCTCTATGCTTATCAACTTATTTCTAAGTGTTGGAAACATTTCAATGAATCTCTCACCGACGTTCTCACTTATACTAACAATATAATCCAACTGCGACCACACTGGCAATTCTCTTTTCACATCAACATACACTGTGGAATAATCTGTATGAATCCAACCAATTTTTTTCTTTGCCCGAACTTTTCTGATTACATAATTATGTGGCATCAGAAACGATATTGCAAGGTCATATTCCACACCGGGCTGGATCTTAGGCAAAAATCTCTCAACACAATCTGCCACCCTCGTATAAATCCTTATATCCTCTCTTCCTTGAGGAACAGGACTTGTGTCAACTGTTTTTTTCGCCAATAGACGCCCCCAAGCCACCCCAAACTGACAAGCAACAATACACTCCTTCATAGGACGTTCTATCATCTTATATCCTTGAACTTCAGGCAATAAATGAACCTTATCTGTAGGTATATATCTCATCAACTCTCCACGATGATCATATATGAATAAATCCACATCGGCCCTATCTGGATCAATGCTCTGCAAAAGACCAAGCAAAGCACTCTCAGCACCACCCAATTCCATATAGTGCATCAATATGAGGATACGGGGTTTCATTAAACTTTTATCTTTAATCACAAACAATTAACACTGTTGATAAGACCTTTAATTCTATTCTTCTCATCTACCACCACCAAAGCATAAATTCTATGCTCCTGCATTATTTGCTCGGCTTTAGAAAGGAATTCATCAGAATAAATAGTTTTAGGGGCTTTATTCATAATCTCTTCAACCGTCATATCAAAAAATCGATCCCGACTCACTTGCATAGCACGTCTTATGTCACCATCTGTAACAATACCTACAACGGAATCTTCATACACAACCACAGCCAAACCATGCTTGCCATTGCTGATGACAATCATTGCATCGCTTACCAACGAAGTAGGAGTAACAATGGGAAGATTATCTGTAGTCATATAGTCATGTACCTTCGACAAATGCTTACCCAAACTACCGCCCGGATGAAATTTCGCAAAATCACTCGCTTTGAAATTACGTACCTCGATAAGAGCACAAGCCAAAGCGTCTCCCAAAGCCAAAGTTACCGTAGTACTTGATGTAGGCGACAAATTCAGAGGGCAAGCCTCACGCTCAACCCCTATATTCAACCAACATGCCGCATTCTGAGCCAAAACAGAGTCTTTGCCACTGGTCATTGCAATAATTGGTATGCCTCTATTCAATAGCGAAGGCAACAAGCGAGTGAGTTCAAAGGTGTTGCCAGAGTAGCTTATTGTAATTACAACATCTTCTGGACAGAACATGCCCAGATCCCCATGATAAGCATCCAGCGTGTTGACGTAAAAGGAAGGAGTTCCCGTGCTGGCAAAAGTCGCAGCCATCTTACTTGCGACATGACCTGATTTGCCCACACCTGTAATCACAACTCGGCCTTTACATTCAAGAATTAACTTGACCGCGCGTTCAAAATCATTACCAATGGTAGGCACAAGTGACAAGATTGCCTGTGCCTCATCCTTCAAACACTTGATGCCTATCTCTGCAACTTTGCCCATCAATCTGCCATATTATGTTCTATCATATATCGCTCGACAGCTACTCTATCTTTTGGAGTATCAACCGAAAGAGTTTTGCAATGAGCATTGATATAATAGCAATCTTTTCTATTTTCTATAAATCGGAATGAGTCATTTTCCTCAATTTTCTCCACAGGACCACGAGGAGTGGAATGATAATACTCCAATGCATCATTAGTAAATGCGCCTACTCCAACAAATTTCTGATATGCGTAATTCATATTTCCTTTGGGGAACGGAATTGGCGCACGACTGATAAACAAACAAATGCCATCCTTGTTCGTCACAATCTTCAGATTTGTTGGGTCAACAACTTCTACTGGATTCTGAAAATCTGTCATCAAATTGCTCACATAGAAACCATCAGCAGGGATTTCCTCAGGGATGCATTTTACAATATCCTCTGCCAAAACCAATGGTTCATCACCATTAATCATTACCCAGAGATCTGCCTCCTTCTTCTTACTACACTCATAAAGTCGCTCCGTAGCAGTCTCACAATCAGGACTCGTCATAATGACTTCCCCTCCAAACCCTTCTACCACGCCCCGAATTTCTTCACTATCAGTAGCCACATATACTTCATCAAACACACTCACATCTTTTGAGTGTTTCCACACCCAATATACCATAGGCTTGCCACAAATCATAGCCAACGGCTTGTTGTTAAAACGCGATGAGCCTCCACGCGCTGGAATCATGCCAAGAATCTTCATACTTAAACTATATCTTGTAAAATATATAAAATTATCTATTTCTTTTCTTATTTACATCCATACTTTATATCTAATTCATGAAGACGTATTGGGATATACTCTTTTATTTTCTCTACTTCCTCTTTGATTAGAAAATTCTCCCCTTCCTTTAATGTTTTTTTACTTTGTTTTTGTGGTTTCCTAAATAATATCCAATCTTTAATACCACGTTTAGGTTGATATTCAACCTCATGCACCTTAGACCATATCATTTCTTCTCGTTTGGCTGCGCCCGATTTTTCTAAAACCATTAAGCAAGAATCAAATCGGTCAACTAACTTATCCTCACTAAATATACCACCTCTTAACACTCTCCATCTTTCAGATAATAAATCATGAAAACATGGGTAATCTTGCAATAATCTTGTATATAATGAATTTTGGAACATACGATCCTCATACAACGCTTTTTCTTCTTGGCATAATCTCGTCCAAGTCCTATCCATATCCCACGGAATCATTTTCATCTTTTTATCTTTCTCGTAATCATTCCAATAAACATATTTATTACATCCTATATTATCATAAGCACTCATCAATTCAAGCAACAAGTAATTATCTATAACCATTGATATATCTATCAAACTATCAGCCATGATTTTATAATCATCAATTATATCGGAAGATAAAAATTTCATAACCCTCTTCAAGGGAGTCCAAATATCCAACGATGTAGATATATTCTTAGGGTATTTAAGCCACCACCCCTTAAGCGAATCGTCTGTTATATCATAGGTGAAAAAAGATGATGGATATAGATTATTTCTACATTTATATAAAATACCACGTATATTTCCCCCTTTCGTTTTCTTCAAGCCAAGCAATTGCCTATCAACTTTCTCTGTCAAACAGTATATCCCCATATATTCATGATTAACAAACACCTCTACGAATTTACCATCAATCCCAGGATATTTACTATCCATATCTTTCCATAACTTAAAAGACACTATATTACGCATTCTGGAATAATCACATGGCATCGGATCAAGAATCCATTCATCACTTTCCCTCATACCTAACAAAGGAATTTTTCGTTTACCATTTTCATCGAATAATTTGATAGCATAAGATTTTTTTTCATAATTAGCCGCTTTAGATGTATTTCCTCTATAACGCTGTGTACACAAACTTTCAATATTTCCACTACCTGTTTTAACAATAATTCTACCGCCTTTATGGTCTATCCATCCCAATTCTTTATAATACAATTCAATAATAGGAAGTGTTGTATAAAACAAAGACATACATTGCTTACCTTTTATCCCAAAATCACAAAAAATTATCCCTCTATCATCCATAGATGCGGGGGGGGGTAAATGTCACATCGTTCCCAACAGAACAACACATATTCAATGAACAAGTATCTTTTGCAAATGTTTTTTCTGACACAGTATATAAACATATACCATTATGAGTATCATAACTAATAGACCTTCCATTTACACACACATCTTCCAATCTATTTACATTATAATATAATACAAAACCACTTATTATAATTACAAACATACATAATGTATATATAAAAAACCTCTTTTTAACAACCATATTTATTACAAAATGTGAAACCTTTTTATTTTAGACATGCATGTATTTTCCTTATGAATATAGTGATATAATAACAAAACTTCATAATTATATAGTGTTTATCCCCACGTAATTTCAAAAGCTCAGACCCATAGAACAAATTGTCTGTTGTATTAATCTCCGTCTCCTTAATAATATATTTGCTCTGAGACGTTCCTGATAAAGCATCAAATAACGGCGGATAAGTAAATGGCATTAAAGTCAATTTTATATCTTTATCAGAAACCAAGGCTTTTGCAAGTACGTTTTCTATCCAGAAAAAACCTCGTTGCTCTTCTGTTATTTCTTCCTTATGACGTTCTAATAATAATCTCAACATCCTTGGAGAGGAAATAAAAACTGTAGTCGCAACACTGTTTCTTTCAATATTGCTTCTCCATACATTATCTAGAAACAAACAACACGAATTTGCTATTTTATTAATATTTTGTACTTGCAATCTACCTGTTACTTTAATTATATATTTACAATTATGTATCATTACAGAATGTTCTATAGCATATAATAACATCACAGCTTCTCCATAACCTTTACCTTTAATTTTATCGAACTGTGAGTTTCCGTCAAAAGTAATGTATTCTAATCGACCTTTATCTATCCACGTTTTAAAATCATCACTAAAATCCGTATTTGAATTCTCCACAAAAACAATAGGCAATAATGTCTTATTTAAATAGAAATGGAGAGATTCGATGTATTGCAACTTCCTAACATCGGGATCCTGGAGCATAGTATATGACATCCCATTAGGATTAACACACGCTGTAAGTACAATTACTATATTATTATTCATTTCTAACTACAGCATTCCTTCTATGAATAAATTTCATCCATACAAAACTCACAACACAACTAGCAATACACACAAATACAAATCCCCAAACAGAACTTTTGATTACATCCCCTATATACCTACAAAACATTGGGTGAACACAATATATTATAAGACTCATTTTACTAAGCATATTTGCAAATGGAGCATTAACAGAAATTTCCAACAATGTTGCAAAAAGGAAATATGCTGTTGGCAAAATCATAAATATTCGACTTACTGCTTTATCATGATCTACATACGATTTCAAAACGAACCCCTCTATAATTAACAAAACAAATGACAATATCAGACAAAAAAGATTAGGTTTTAATCCATGCTTCTTATTCTGATATGCAAGATATGAACCACAAAGCATCATCGGTAATACAACAAACTGTGCTCCTAATAAAGCATATCCACTATCTACAAAAGATATACAATTAGCAATAGGCTTAGGTAACAATTCTGAATAACCATACTTTAGTGCATTTACAAAATATAATATGCCTGCTATCCATACCCACAGACTGGAGGGGGCATATTTTAGCACAATATATAAAACAGGTAATGCATATATAACATACAACACATACCATAAATGGTAATAACTACCTGTTAACACTGTAGACTTACAAAATCCTACCACATTCTCCCACGATAAATAATCAATCTGAATCCAATTAGGTAATAAAAACAAGAAATATAAAACAGTCCATAATCCATATATTTTCAACAACTTCTTTTCCTGCTTTACGATACCGTTCCAACCACTATCTGCAATCTGTTTATACATATAATATCCCGTACAAATCGCAAAGAAAGGTACACCAAGACGACATATTAACTCATTGAAAATAAAATATAACTTATCGTCCACATCCCTAAATAAGGCTGTATGGATAGCAACAACAAGCAAGGCTGCTATGAATTTGGCAATATCAATTGTATTATTACGCTGCATATATCTACAAAAACAATTAAAGATGTAAAAAATCCTATAATGTTTATAAGTCCAAGTATTACATGGCATTTTTATCTCTCATTCACATCAAACAACGAATCAAAATCTACTCGCTCAAACACTTCCAACTTTCCTCCACGAGTAGCATTATATATTTTTATTCCATGAGTTTCTGTATATTTACGAGCAGTATCAAATGCCATTGTGCTTGCATCAACATTTGGAAGCCATTCTCCTTGCCTGAGTTTATTATAATCATCAGCAAAATAGTCTTTTGCGGTTTCGTCAACATGGATTTTTCCTGTACGGTCACGAGTGGTATGAAAATGATGATCTACACCCAATAAATATATCTCTTTGAAACCCATATAAACAGCAAATTGTATGGCTGTAAATGCTACCGTTGTCGAATTATAAACACACGTAGAAACGTCGTTGCTAAATAATCCATAATCAACATCTCGATTTGGGACAAGGTGAAAATATGTTGCTCCATCTATATTAATACCATCATACCAATGGCTCTCTATGGGTATAAACTTTGCCTTAGCAGGTATAAGTCCCATCTCTTTGCCACTTGTAGAGAGCGACAGATTATCTTGAGAAATAAAATATGTTGGCCTCCATAAAGTTTGTGGAAATATCTGAAATATGCGATTGAAAGCAAAAGTTTTTTCTTTGTTTTCATAAAGTTTCGTCAAATCATCAGCACTTAAACTCGGTCCGTTACCTATTATAAAACAACGTCCTCCATTTCCTATACCTTTATAATGTTTCAAAGGTCTCCCCTCAAAAAAAGTATAATGTTTTATCTTAAAATTTCTCCACCTTGCAATTATTGAACTCAACATACCTATTTCAAAATCCTCTTTATATTATACCGTAGTTTTTGAACAAAACCATATTTTTTATAGTAATAATTCTGCAACATTTCGACCATCTGAGGAGCTATAACATATTTAGCATATCTCGTCCGTCTTTGAGCTGATTCAATGGGCTGTTCAAAGATATTCAAAAGAAAATCTTCCAGTTTTTTCATCACAGCCCCCAAAGACACAGTATCGTCCAACAATGCAGGTTCTGCAATTATCTGACAAAACAAATCATCGTTAGAATCAATCTCCTTTACCATCTTCAACACTTCATCTACCCCACCCAAAGTCCTAACATCAATAAATGCTTTAGGATTAAATAATTTATCACGCTCTTGCAAATACCCCCCCCAATAAATCGGAATGGTTCGTGCAGCAAAAGCCTGAGCAATCTTTTCTGTTATGTATCCATCATTCCCCCAATTCTCACATACAATGGAGAACTTATGTTGGGTATCAAAAAGCATCTTGTCTTTAACAGCCCCTCCAATATTATTGTTCCATTTACCACCAGAATCCACTTTTTTATATGAGTTCAAAGCGTTGTACAGTTTTTCATATATTGGGTCACGGTTTGTATTACTAACCGTAATACTACAGAACCCTGTTTTCTCCGCAAGCAACAAATCTCTATCAAAATCCAAATGCTTCTGTTCCATTGCTTGACATTCATCATAAAGATAAAACAATGGCAACCAGAGAAATCTGTCCTTAAATGTCATTTTCTCAAATCCAATAGCATAGTCGCAGGCATTAAAATCTGGGGTTCTGTTCTCTCCTGTATAGAAAATTTTGACACATCGATCAGAAACCGACCAATGTTCATTTCCCCAAACAGAGAAAAATACATAGTCCGCATATTCCTTCTCAACCAACTCCAAATCATAATGCCTTGCCAATATCTTCCAGAAATGTTGCTCTTTCGGATTGTAATTTGGCATGAAATCAACAAATGCTATTTTTTTAATATCACCCATGGCGTCTTATCTTATACTTAACAAATCGTCCAACCAATACAATGGCAGACAATAATTTTGCTTTTGTTTTTGGCATAAACCCGTCAACAAACAATAACAAATGAAAACATTTGTTTCTCAACAAATCATAATATATATTTCCTTTAACGGTGCCTCTCAAACACGATATATACGAGGAATTGCACAATGCGAGTAAATTTCTGCATTTATCTTGATAAGACACCACATCATACACTGCCTCATTCCGAATACAATCAAAAAACAATTCGCGAACATAACTAACACATTTTTGAGGCGACAAAACAGCCGTTAATTTATCCAAGCAGAACTCCATTGCCAATGGCTGCCTATGATTATACCCACCAAACAAAGAGCTAGGATTTATGTGCATATACCAATAGTAAGGTTCATTTATATAATAAAGAGTCTTTATATGGGAAAGTATCTCATACCCAAATGCTATATCCTCATAGTGATCGATACGCTCATTAAATGAGATATTATTCTCCCTAATAATTGATGTTCTACATACAAATGTGCCTATACATCCTACAATAAATGTGTATATAAATCTTAATGTATCGGCAGTCCATTCTTGAACGCTATACTTACCCGTTGGCATATAAGAAATAGCGCTTATTACATGGCCATCTGCCGCCACATGCTTATAAGAATAAAAAACGATGTCTATCTCATCTGAAAAATTCTGTTGAACCTGCTGCAAAGTTCCGTCCTCTAATAAATCATCCGAATCCACAAACATCAAGAAATCTCCTTTAGCGGCCTCTATACCTTTATTGCGTGCAGACGAAACCCCACCATTGGGCTTATCAATTACACGAACACAATCATATAAACCTTCAAACTCCTTAAGAATTTGCAAACTTCCATCTGTTGACCCATCATTCACTAAAATTATTTCTTTGTCAACATTCTGTGCTAACAAATTCTCTATTGTTGTCGTAATGAATTCTTCTGCGTTATATACTGGAACAATAATACTTATCATAATCAAGCAAGCATAATTCTTCTATATAAAATCGCATATGGATTAGCCAACAGTATTTTATTTTTCAGTCAATTAACATTTACTTGTAATCTTCCGCAGTACTTCACTGCAAATGACTTCAGTCCTCCTAATAAAGGACTGAAATCCTTCTAATGGATGACTACAGTCCTCCATTAAGAGGACTATCATGATAGGGGCTTATACAATATCCGCAAAAAACCTTTTCACACATCTTGAAGGAACATTTTCTGGACATAAACTAACTGACTGGCAATTTTACCCATGTATCTAAAAAAACATCTGGAATCAGCGGACTGTTAAACCACCGTTCTGGAGCAATGACAATCTTATCCTTAAAAGTCCCCCTATATTGCGCCCACCAATTAAAAGAACTATTGGATATGATAAAGTGCTTGCAATTAGACATCAACTCCAGTACCTCCCACGAAGGTGTATCGCCATTTTCATAATATGTGTCGATGTCAAATGACATATTTTGTTTAACCCATTCTATATCATTTGAAAATACAAACAATACAGGGTTATCCACATGTTTCTTGATATATTCAACTGCTCGCCAATAATATGTTTTAGTACACACATTGTGCAATTTTGCGACATCGCTATCCTCTACAAAATCTCCACGACGAATACTAATAGATACCGAATTTGTCGTCTGTATTTTATCGAGGAATTTCTGATTTCGTTTAGATACAAATCGTTTAGGAGTTAACTCTTTTATGATTTGTTCTTTTATCTCTTCAAAATATTGTTCACATTCAAAGTTACCCGATACAATGATGTCACCTTTTAGTTTTTTATTAAAAGGATAATACCCTATATCTAAATAGTACAATCCACAATTGTTCATCCATCTGAGCCACCTCTTCTGATATTTTGTACGCAAGTCTATTGGGGCTGTATGAGGGTATTTATACCAATATAATTTAAGCAATGCCCTTTGAACTATTGACAACCTTGGATGCTCACAGACCTCATTGACTCCTACCGTGTTGAAATCTTTTAAGGCATTTATAAAGTCTTGTTCAGGAGTACCAGCGCTATATACTTCGTCAAAATGATACACTGCCTGCTGCTCAGGATTGTGATGCTGCAACATACGCACAAACGCATATTGAAACAACTGATTACCTAAACGTCCCCGAATATAGACATGTATCATCTTGAAATGGAATGTTTAATGTCTGACAGTATTTGCAAAATCGCAGACTTTACCTTATACATAACCGTTCTTTCCTTCTCTATTCTTGTTTTTGTGTCGCAATCCAACCATGACGCATCAAAATAATGGACTGCGTATGTATTAGAAGAAAAGTCCTTATTGTGATAAAAATCTAATGGACAAAAATATGTACGTGGGAATACATGAATTGGGGATGGCAACACATCTACATCTTGTTCTGAATTATCAACACGCAATCCATAGCGTTCCAGCACCTTTGTCATCATCAATACATTTGCTTCATTCTCTTCAACAATGGTAGAAGAGAATGATTTATTAGTATAATAATCAAGAAAGTCTTTTATAATAGGATGTTTCGCCTCAACACACATAACTGCAGATGTAAGAACCTTGCCGTTTTCAAATCCCATAAAATTAGGATATTCTCGGCACAACGGCTCTAAATCTTTTATCAACTTAACATCTGTATCAAGATAAATCCCTCCATATTCATACAAAGCGACCAAACGCACATAGTCTGATACAAATGCATATTTCCCTTTATTATAAGCCTCTTTTGTCCATTGCACAGAATTAACATCAAAAACGGTCTCATCCCAACGTCTAATTTCATAATCAGGCATCACCAGCCTCCAAGAATCCATACATTGCTGCAATTTCTTAGGAATAGGATTATTACCGAACCAACAATAATGTATAACCTTATTCATAAACTTACAAACACCGCTTCAAGGCCATACATTTCAAAGCAAACAACAAATGTGGGTTTTTCATAATACCAACAATGTGTTTCCGCAAATATTCTTGCATTTGCTTTTTCTCCGCTTCAAATGTCCCATTTTCTCCAACTAAACCGATAAGTTTGATGCAAGTTTCCACCAACTGAGCCTCAGCATAATGCACATATTGACGATTATTATTTTTATAGTAACCTACAACCCAGCGTTTATTATGATACTCGTCAAACATGCGCAATGAGAGTTTCTGATGTGAGAGACTATCTTCATGCACCATATAATGGTATAAATCCATCGGCACGTATGCCATCTGTTTACATCTATTAAATAACTGAACCATTACCACATAGTCCTCATTAATCGTGTACTTTGGGAAATATGTATTCTCAAAGACAGAACGATGATAGATTTTTCCCCAAAAACCCCAGAACTGATATTTGAAAAAACGTTTATGCAGTTCCTGCTCTTTTAGCAACACGGTCTTACCTGTCTTGTCCGCTTCTATTTCAGTCCCTTCCTTATGTTGTATCTGGTTACATGCCGCGATTTTAATATCATACCTTATCGCTGCATCATACAGTCTCTCTATATAATCCTCTTCTACAGCATCATCGCTATCAACAAAAGTCAACCACTCCCCCACAGCAACATCTATTCCCCTCTTTCTTGCTATCGATGCCCCTTGATTTGCCTGATGAAGAACTCTCACACGCATATCTTTCCTCGCATAATCATCACAAATCTCTGCAGAACTATCGCTGCTTCCATCATCTATCAACACTAATTCTATATCCTTGTATGTTTGGCGTAAAACAGAATCAATGCAACGATGTAAGTATTGGGCCGAATTGTATATAGGGATTATGATGGATAACATTAAGATCGTTTTCTTGATGCGTATTTAGAATAATAAATACATGGTATATATTTCATCATACAAAAGACCTTAAAGTCACTTGAGTTAAACAATTGATGTGCAATAGAATTGGGGATATTCCGTAATTTACGACAATAATTATAATAAATGCTTTTCCCTTTCTCTCTCATATCTAATGATTTCAAAATAGACTGAAAAAGAAGTCTCACATATGCATCTCTTTTGTTTTTATATATATGAGGCTTTAAATTCTTTGTCTTTTTTAATATTTCTTCACAATTATCTACTAAATCTAAAAAAAGAGGATTTTCTATAGAATGGCAAATGCTACCTTCACGTTGACGATAATAATATAATCTATCTGGAACTATAACTGTTTTTATTTTTTCCTTTTCTATTATAGGGAAAAGATCTAAAGCCAAAAGAGTATCTTCATTATTTCGACCAACACGAAAACATATATTGTCAAAAAGATCCTTACGGAAAAGTTTTCCCCATGCCATATGAGGAACAGTTGGTATCAACATTGCCTCTGCATATTCATCTGGCAGAAGCATAACTCTTGTATTTACATTTGTTGGGAAATAATCACTAATAACCCCATCTGTATCTGTATTACAACAACAAACCAATATACCAACATCCTCATCCTCCATTCTCATCATATCCAACATTCTTTCATAATAGTTAGGAACGATGTAATCGTCACTATCTATAAAACTTATGTATTCCCCCTTTACCTCATCTATTCCAGTATTTCGAGCAGCGGAAAGACCTCTGTTTCTGTCGTGGTGTAATATCCGGAATTGAATAGATCCTTTATACTCTTGCACTATGCGTTCTGCAATCTGAATGCTACCATCTGTTCCACAATCGTCAATCAACAATACTTCCAAATCTGTGTATGTTTGATTAATCACTGATTGCAAGCAATCTGTAATATATGGAGCAACATTATATATAGGGATAATTACAGAAATCATTTATTTAATGCAATAAACTTATTAATTAACAACATCACAAAATAGGGTCTTGCCCTACCTGCATCACAATCTGCTAAATAAATTGATATTACCTTTTTTATACCCATATCCCTCAATATCCTAAAATAAAAAAGAAAATATCCTTCTCTCCACTGCTGTATATATCTTAAATAAACATTCTGTGTAAAAAACAATGCCGTTTTATAATATAACAAAGGGTATGTTTTATTAAAAAGGGCATCAAACTCCTGTATGACTTCTTCTTTATAAATATGTTCATATTGCATTTTACTATATACACTATAATGCAACAAAACAATTATACGCATGAATAAATATTCTCTGTATACATCTTCACCAACAAAAATCTCATATTCACGCATTAATGTAAACATCATTGTTTGTAAATCTTGGAATTTTAGGCACAAAACATCCGAATGCATAGTCTGCCCTACTCTTCCCAATAAATAGTGATAGATGTCTAAATTAGTATAATATACAGTTTTGACAAGAGTCATTGGCATAAATATCCACTCTTGATCTGTATATGCAATTCCTTCTGTTTGGCAATACCGCAAGCTCTTTACATTCTCCGTTTTATAAGTAACATTATGCATAAAACACCTGTTTGCAAAACCCTTTGCTAATATGTCTTCAAATTTATAATACTCCCGGTCTTTTAAAATAGAAATATAAGACATCGCCCCTACATTACAATCCTCTTCGTCAACAATAGAACTGTTTGTCAAAACCATATCAACATCCACAGAACTTAATACCATCAAGAACTTTGCAAAATCAATGGTGTTAAAATAATCATCAGCATCAAGAATCTTAATATATTTACCTGTTGCTTCTTGGAGTCCACGATTGATACAACTACCATAGTTCCCATTTTCCTTATCAATGACATGGAAAATTCCAGGATAACGTACTTCATACCCATGGGCTATCTCCGACGATGAGTCCTTACTTCCATCATTAATAACAAGTACCTCTAACTCATCTAACAAATTTTCATCAGGAATTATTAAAGAAGAAAGACATTTATCAAGATAGCATTCCATATTATATGTTGGAACTATGATTGTAAGAATTTTCATGAATTTAATCATGCCTATAAATAAGTTAGTTTCTTTTTTATATTTAATACATAACTTCTCCCAAGAACACAAATTCTTTTATTTTGAACAATTGATATTACCATATACTTTGAATATTTTCCCATTTATCCCTGTTCCATCTGTGCTATGATTATCTATGACAATCTGTGTATCAAGCATTTGCGTTTGTTCTTGATAACAAATTAGAGTTTTCTTAGCTTAGATAAACGATTATACGTTACAACAACTATTGATAAAAACATGATTATTCTATCAATATTACTTTGTTCATATAATTTGCCGCCTTTGTCTTTATATATAACTCAAAACTAACTATCTCAAAGAACTACGTATCGACGTGAGGGCAATATACAAACAAAACATTATGTATGAGATGAAAAATGAATGAGAAAGAATGCTTACTATTTGAAAATCTTTTTTATATTGTTTGTATTCGGGATTTGATCTTAAAAAAAGATATAAAGGTATTATAGTTGCATATATATTCCCAAACTTATAATTAGACCACATATCCTTTATACGATAATCAATAATCCTTCTTTTATCTCTATATAGTAGTTCTTCATTCTTGTAATAGCATAGATTTTTCTTTAAATTATCCGAAAGCAATATACAATCTCGGTGTTGTAATCCTGCTGCAGTCAATCCTGTACTATGAATACGATAACGATACAGTATATTATCTATAATTTGTATGCTATTTATATATCGACAATATTCTACCGTAAAAATCTCATCCTCCCGAAAAATCAGTCCCTCTATAAAACGGATATTGTATTTTTGTATTATTTTTGAATTATAAAACTTACTCCATGTCCATCCAAAAACATCTCCAATTTTCCCATATTTCAGATTAACAATAACTTCTTCTATATCATCTCTTTTATCAGCATAACATCTATATGGAACACGATAACATTTGTTACCATCATCAAAACTTTGCTCCACTCCAAAATATGTAATATCTGCTTTATTCTTTATTTCATAAAACGTCTGTATATAATTATCCACAATAGTATCATCTGCATCAACGAAACTTATCCATTCTCCTTTCGCATCTGCAATCCCAACGTTCCGTGCCCTGCTTGCACCTCCATTCTCTATATGATATGTTCGGAAACGAGAGTCCTGATCTGTATATTCATCACAAATCTTAGCACTTCCATCAGTACTACCATCATCAACCAATATAACTTCAAAATCCGAAAAAGTTTGCCTTAAAATGCTATCTAAGCATTCTTTTATATAAGGTAAAGCATTATATACAGGAACTATTATTGATAGAAACATTATAGTGCCGTTCTCAAAAAATTAAAAGACTCCTCTCTCAAAAGTTCAAGTTTTTTTTGAGCAATCTCAATACTACTGGTCATTTTATTAAAATCAAAATCCGAGAAAGATAAGATTAATCTATCCTCAAGATTCAAAGTTGAAAGTAATGATATTAAACGAGACAACCCGCGCTCTTTATTTCCATATACGATAAATGGCTTTCCATATATAATGGAGAAAACACATGCATGAAAAGAATCCGTTATGACATAATCAGCATCACGAAATCCTGCGAGCCATTGTTCAACAGGATACTGTATACGTTTCTTCAATGGTGCAGAAGAATTATCAACGTCTGCATTAACTTTAAAGGTCTTTTTATCTAATATAGATGATATATTAGTCACCAATCGCTGTTTTTCTTCTGTGTCATCAAGAATGTATACCAAAATTTGACCTCTATTCCTTACTTTCCTTTTCGTACACAATTTATTATAATCTGTTTTTTGTAGGAGAAATGTTGGATCAAGCACATGTTTAGCATTTACTCCAAAATACTCCTCACACATTTTCTTTCCAGAAGTCTCTCTCACAGATACTGCATCAAAATTCTTGATTAAATCACGGCATTCATTTAGTTCCTCATTTGTATATTCATTTTCTTCAGTTCCAAACGATGCTGCATAAACAATACGTTTTATATTCCATCCGTTTGTAAAAGCAAGAAACGCATTTGCTATGGTTGGATTAGACGGAGTATTCCCCGCAAAATACTTTGGACGCCAAACCTGATCACTACCAACAACAAAAGCATCATAATCCGTCTCTTTTATCTCACTATAATTATTAATTCCTCTTCGATGTAAATATTTATCAACAAAAGTCCATGTATTTTTATTCTGCGCACATTCTATTTTGTAGGCAAATATTTGAGGTGAATCCGGTATATGTTGAAATAAAATATATTTCAGTATTGCCCTCTTTATCTTGACTATGCAAGGTATATCAACCTGTGGTTTTTTTCTTACTTTATCCAACACTGTAACTTGATGTCCCATTCTCTCCAGTACAGTTTGAAGAGCGTATGCCTGAAGTATGCCACCAAAATTTGTATGAAACCTAAGGGTCAATATCGCTATACGCATAGACTATTTAATTCCTAAACCATTTAATAGTTTTTTTACTCGGTAAAAAGCCGAGATTTTAATTCTTTGAACAAATGCTGGACGAGGATTCAGCGTCTTCTCTACTAATTTCGATAAATCATCCATTTTATCTAAATGATTGAAAAAAAACTCTCTATTAGGATGAGGCACAACTTTTTCCTGAAATCCACCATTATTCTTTATTGCAACATCGTATTCAGTAAAAACAGAATCTGTACTAATTGCCGAAAAAAAATTCTTTCCCTTCTCACTCTTAACCACAACCAAACTAACTCCCTTATGATCATTAAAATCTGGCAAAACGTCATCAATAGCCCAGAAATCTGCAATCATAATATCGCTCATAGACTTCCTCATACGCATAGAACAATGATAACAGGAAGGGCGTAGTATAACATCTTTCAGAAACAACTTCATATATAAATCATCTCTATGAACTATAGAATGAGAGAATTCCTGTCGCTCACTATTACCTTCAGAAGAAACAAAATTGATAGTAATTGTAAATTGTTCCCAACTTATTTCCTTTCCTCTAAAATTGATCTTTTGTATAGTCGGACATATTTTTGTATAAGAAGTCCTGTTTTTACATTGTTCTCGTTTACCTATATATAGCAGATATTTTTCCCAAACTTTAGGACTAGGCACCCCATGGCATGCTACATCTACCGTTATTAAATTGGGATATTCTTTTTGTAAATATAATTTTAATCCTATAATCTGGCATGGAGTCCCTGAAAAAAGAACTTTTCGCCCTTGCTTAAGATAGAATTGAACTTTTCGATAACTATCACCTGTTTTTGCTTGTACATATTTGCTTCTTCTAAAGTTATCAATATTTTCTTTTCTATCTGTACAATCTAATACAACCTGCCAGTATTCATCAAATACAGCCCCAAATACTACCCCCCCCTCCTCTATTATTTTCTCTGCAAATAAAGAGAATATACCACCTGAAGAACTTGACATTCGCACTTTCTCATTTTTGTTTTTCGAAGCAAAGGTCACAATTGGGGAGGATGACACATAATCATTAATCATCGGACACACTTTTTCACATAATCTACAATCAACACATACAGATTCGTCAATCCTAGGATATAAAAAACCTTCCTTGTCCGCTACTAACGAAATACACATTTTAGGACATGTCTGAATACAAGATTCACAACCACAACATTCTTCCTTTGATTTAATACGAATCATTTACAAAATAGTCCAATTATGGTCACATAAAACTATTTTCCCACACAAATGAGAAGCAATCTGCTTTCCTCTATTAAAGAAGTCATCATCATTAACTTCTATTTTAATCGTATTATCTATATAGTCAGCACAAGATATTGAAGAAATAGAATTTCTAACCTCGCACCATAGACCAACACGATAAGTTCCAGCCGTCAATGGCAACTTTGGAATATCAAGAATAGCAAAATGTTCACCTTGCGTAAGAGAAAAGTCATCTATTGTCATATCTGACGGGAAAGTCATCAATGGATCTCCATAAATATTTCTAAAACCAACAGAGATGTAACAAGATTTCACTTCTTTTGTTTTCACAACCAATTTTAACCTAATCCTTAGAAATCTTCCACAACAAGGCTCTATAGGAGAGTTATCTCTATCTAAAAATTCAATTCCTAAAAAACGAACAAACCCGTTTGTTTTAGTTCCACGAGGCATATCTGATAATGGAGCATTTGAGAAAGAGTCAAGAGATGATTTCATATATTCATTTATAACATCATTTGTC
The DNA here is from genome assembly GCA_022508665.1 of Prevotellaceae bacterium. Lineage (GTDB taxonomy): Bacteria > Bacteroidota > Bacteroidia > Bacteroidales > Bacteroidaceae > Minthosoma. Next base: position 74,788 of record JAFLUT010000001.1, read on the forward strand.
ATTCCCTGAAAATGCAATTGTCCATTTTGCAATAAAACTCCTGTTTTACAAAGTCTTCGTACTGCTGCCATATTATGACTAACAAATAGGACTGTTCGTCCTCCAGTTTGACTCACTTCTTTCATCTTACCAATAGCCTTCTTTTGAAATTCTGCATCACCGACAGTTAGCACTTCGTCAACAACGAGGATTTCGGGTTCAAGGAAGGCAGCGACAGCAAAACCGAGGCGGACGGTCATACCTGAGGAGTATCGTTTAACAGGGGTGTCAAGATAGCGTTCGACACCTGCGAACTCAACGATTTCGTCGAGTTTGCGGGTAATTTCCTTTTTGGTCATACCCATAATGGAAGCGTTCATATAGATGTTTTCTCGTCCTGTCATTTCGGGGTGAAAACCTGTGCCGACTTCGAGGAGGGAGGCTATGCGACCATTGTAGCGGATAGAGCCTGTAGAGGGAGAAGTGATACGAGAGAGGAGTTTGAGGAGGGTAGATTTTCCTGCTCCATTCTTGCCTATGATACCTACTACATCACCTTGTTCTACTTTGAATGAGATGTCACGAAGCGCCCACACATAGTCGGAATGTCCTTTGGTGCTACGGTCGTTTGCTTCGCCAATCTTGAGGTAAGGGTCTTCTTTGCGAAGGATGTTCATTGTCCACCAGCGGTTTAGGTCATGGGAGAGTGTTCCTGTACCTACACGCCCAAGGCGGTACATCTTGCCGACATTATCAAATTCTATTGCGATATTACTCATTGTTTACCTTTTAAATTCAATACTTATACAGTGTCCATAAAGTTCCGTTCTGTACGAGAGAAGATGACTACAGAAATGAACAGAGTGATGCACATGAAGATTGCACTATAAAGAAGACCGCTCCAGTCGAGAGAGCCACAACCGAAACAGCCGTATTTGAAGGCTTCAAATATTGGAGTCAGAGGATTAAGTGCTATGATGTCGCGGTATTTTTCGGGGGCCACTGACAGAGGGTAGATGACGGGGGTGGCATACATAAACAGTTGAATGGCAAACTGCACAAAGAACTTCATATCGCGATACTTTGTTGTCATAGATGAAACGATAAGTCCCCATGACATTCCGTGCATGGCAATCATAACAATCAACACTGGGAACAATAATATAGAGGCATTAATGCTCAACGTCCCCGATGGCAATGTCAACACATAATATATATATATGGCTACGAAAATACCCAACTGTATCAGCATCTTCAGAAGTCCGCTAGTAATGCCAGATAGTGGTACAACAAGGCGCGGGAAATATACTTTGCCAAAGACATTTGCATTCGTTCCAAACACATCGCTGGAAGTATTAAAACATTGTGTAAAATACCCCCAAAGCACTATACCTGCCATATAGAACAATGGCTGAGGGGCGCCATCAGTAGATATTCCCGCCAATCCACCGAATACAAACATATACATAATTGTTGTGAACAATGGCTGAATAATATACCACAATGGGCCTAGAATTGTCTGCTTGTACAGAGTGACAATATCACGACGAACATACATATAATATAAGTCCCGATAATGCCAAATACCTTTCAAATCAATGTCAAGCAGTTTTTTATGAGGTTTTATTTCTGTTGTGTACATTTTTCTAAATACCAATATAATAAAGAGGCTGTCGAGTTTATATAAAAAGAAAGACTTTATTAGTCCTTATCATGGGTATAGCCTCCATAATATCCATAACGATGCGCATAGCCACGATAGCCATAATAATAAGAGAATCCTTCGGTTATCCCATTTAGGATAAGAGACATTTTAGGCAGACGGTCGTCATCGTAATACTTCTGAATTTCTGGCAGCAGATTCTTGTCCATAAGGTCTGCACGGATAAGGAAAAGAGTTGCGTCAGCACTACGTCCCACGATAGTGGCATCAGCAACAATCTCTACTGGAGGACAGTCAAGGAATATATAGTCATATTTATCACGCAAGTCATGCAGCAAGTCATCCAAACGAGAGTCAAAAAGCAACTCTGTCGGATTTGGAGGGATAGTACCTACAGGCACGATATCCAAATTCTCATGTTGAGTACTCTTCACCACAATGTCACTAAATTTATCTGTTACTCCTGAAAGATAATCCGCAATACCGATGTTGGCTGCATCACCTGCCATTTGAGAAAGAGAAGCCTTACGCAAGTCAAGGTCAATCGCCAGTACTTTTTTCTTGTTGATTGCAAAAGAAATGACAAGGTTTGATGCCACGAATGTCTTACCAGAGTTCGGGTTGAAAGAGGTGAGCATAACAACTTTTCCCTTTTTGGTTTTAGCCGTCATAAACTCAATGTTGGTACGTATCACACGGAATGCTTCATTGATAAGGCTACGCGACTTCTCTTTTACCAAGATATGAAGGTCTTTTTTCTCCTTTTCCTCCTTATGAAATACATGTCTGTTAAGGAACTTCTTGAACTTATACCATGGAGCAAACAGTTTCTCCTTAAACTTTCGGTGATGACGGTACATAGGTATCTCACCGATAAATGGAACAGTAAGTTCATCAAGATCACGACGTCCACGTATGGTATTGTTCATCATTTCCACTACAAAAATTATAAGAGCAGGCACTACAAGACCGGCTATAATGCCTATCATCCATACAAGTTTTGGCACAGGGTATGTTGGAACATTAGAACCTGTTGCAGGAGTAATTATGCGGTTATTGTATGCTGTAAACGCCTGCGAAAGTTCGTTCTCCTCACGTTTCTGCAACAAGAAAAGATACAAACTCTCCTTCACTTTCTGCTGACGTTCAACAGAAAGCAAATACCTTGATTGCGAAGGTGATGAAGCGATTTTACTGTTTGCCTGTCCCAAAATAGACTGTGCTGTACGAAGTTCTACCCCCAACGATGCAATGTGATTATCAACAGAGGCAATGAGAGCCATTCTCAATTCCTCCAACTGTGCATCCATTTCCTGCACAAGAGGATTTTGCAATGAACTCGCATTCAGCAAATTATTTCTAGAACGCAGAAGTGAATTATATTCGCCCAACTGAGAACCGATATTAGGACTATTTATACCTTGATTTGCTGGAATAAGCGTGTATTTGTTGGCATCATTAGTCAAATAATTGCGGACATAGCGAGCCATGTAAAGTTGGTTGTTTAATTCTGTAGTCTGCGCCGTAGCTGATGTTGCCTGACCGACGTATATACCAGCCACATTGCTACTACCTCCTGGAATAAGGTTTTCTGATTTGAACGTCGCAATACCTTCTTCTACATTGCCCAACTCTTCCTCAATCACTCGCAGACGTTCACCTATAAACTCTGATGTAGAGACAGACCTTCTGTTACAATCTTTCACCCAGTTCTCATTATACACTGCAATAACAGTCGACAGCACATCCTCTGCACGCTGAGGATTTTCATCGTTATATGAAAGCGAAATAATTGTTGACAACTCACTGACCGCACTCACATTCAAGTTAGCCAGAGTTTTACTAACAGCAGCCGAAATCGGTATTCTTTTAACTCGCAAAGTAATATCCTGATTATAAAAATTAGCCGCTTTCTTCACCTCAATCTTGCCAATAGGAGTATTTACCACTTTACCAATCTTTCCTACCACCTTGCCAGAAAGCTCTCGACCATTACGAGAAAAATTGCTAAGCGTGTAAGTTCCATTGCTTGTAAGGTCAAATATGAACTCCGCATATTCATTATCATCCAAGTCAAGAGGAATTATATCAATGTTCAGATTCGACCCATATATCATTTCTTCGCGGAAACGCCCTTGAACATAATAACTAATGTCAAGACGAAGATTTTTAACAACAGCCTCTGCTATATTAGGAGACCTAAGAGTAAACAGTTCGTTGTTCACGTCCACATGGCTGTCAAGAAACTTCATATTAGCAGATGAAGTTCCTGCCAATTCATTCTTAATAAGAATTGAGGCTGTCCTTGTGTATATGGATGGAGTTGTAAGTAGATAAAAATAGCAACATACAAGGGATATACCCAAACAGATAACAAACCAATACCATTTTGACAAGAACATCATTATCATTTCCAACACTCGTCTGTATGCAGAATTATTCTTCTGCAATGTCACGGCTCCGTTTCTTGGTCTGTTTACACTATTCTGAGGTTGATTGTTTTCGAGAGGTAACATACGTTTAAGATTATATGTATTTATGATATTTACAGATTATCACAATAGTTCACATTTAGAACCAGTTAGCCACACCTACTATGAATGAAGCAAGCGACATCCAAAATGCAGGCTGAACCGTAGAGTTGCCCATAACAGTGGAATTACGTTTTTCTTTGTTATTCATTTCTACATAAATAACATCGTTCTGTTGTAAATAATAGACAGGAGAAGAGTACAAATCCTCAGCCGAACAGAGATTAACTTCATACGCTGTCTTCTTGCCATAATTCTCACGAATAACCTTTATATTTGTACGCAAGCCATTGATACTGAGGTCACCAGATGAACCAAGAGCATCAAGAAGGGTAAACTTGTCACGGTCTATTGACACACGTCCTGCACCTACTGCACCAAGAAGTACAACATACATGTTAGAATAATCTACTGTGACAATAGGGTCTCTCACCAACTCCTTCTCCATAATCAAATCACGAATATACTCTTGCAATTCCTGCCTATTAAGACCTGCTACATGTATTTTGCCTAACATAGGAAAACGAATATACCCATCAGTATCAATAGTATATCGAGAACCACGACCACCACTTGTCCCACCAGTACTACCACCAAGCCTAAACTGTTCATCCAACTCCGAGCGGCTTGTACTTACCATAATACTAATTTCATCATCTGGTTTAAACTTTATTTCTACCGGGTTCTGTACAACAATCGACTGCCCCACATTAAAGTCCTGAAAATAAGCGATGTCCTTAGGCGTTAAGCATGAACTCAGCATTGTAGTAATAGCCAACACTGCTACAAGGGAACACCAATTTTTCATTTTCAAATAATTTACCATTTTCATATATCAAAAAAGAGGATTTTTTATTACAAATAACCAGCTGCCCATTAAAATATTAGCAAATAATATCAACACTTGTCAATTATAGGCATTCATCGGTTTTTAGTTACAGCGCATATCTTCACTTCTCCCCGAAAGTTACAACGCAATCTTTTTCAGGAAGTTATAGGAACAACATCTATTTAATAGCATCATAAAAGCCATTTGTCGATGCTTGTATTCTATAAATTGAGTACAAAGTTAGAAAATTATTTTTACAAATGATGAAAACAGAGTGAAAAAGTTACCAAATTTGTAAAGAGAAAAATAGCATCAGTTTGATCAACTGTTCCGTCATTTAATATCATGATTTGACAACGGCATATACTCTAAAAACGTTCACCATTACAAATAACAATACTTGACAATTTGTAATGGTGAACGATTGTAAATTAAACGACTATAAATTATATATGTAAGCAGTTGATCAATGAAAAACAATTGTCAATTCATCTTCTCAATGATTTCCATGCCGCGCCTTATCGCCGCCTCGTTCATAGGGATGAGTTTGTGATGACGTTCTGGAAGAGCCTTGCGGAGACCTTTCACTACATCGTCAACGCTGGCGATTGAGCGGACTTTGAGCAGTCCGCCAAGGACGAGCATGTTGAATACCTTTGAGTTGCCTGTGCGTGCAGCCTCTTCCATTGCATCTATGCGGTAGATGCTGATGTCGGTGCGTGTGGGCGGCTGAATTATGGAGTGACCGTCGTAGATGATTGTGCCGCCGGGTTTGACCTGCGACTCGAACTTCTCGAGTGAGGGTTGGTTCAGCACAATGGCTGTGTCGTAGCGGCTGACAATGGGGGAACTGACTACTTCGTCGCTGACGATGACAGTGACATTGGCTGTTCCGCCTCGTTGCTCAGGGCCGTAGGCTGGCATCCAACTGACTTGCTTGCCTTCCATGATGCCTGCGTAGGCGAGGATTTTACCCATTGAGAGGACTCCTTGCCCTCCGAAGCCAGATATGATGATTTCTTCTGTCATGTTTTTTCTTTAAGTGTTAGTTTTGGATGTTTTTGAGGTCGCCAAGCGGATAATAGGGGAACATGTTTTCTGTCATCCATTGGTTTGCCTGTTCGGGTGACATCTTCCAGCCTGAAGCGCAGGTGGATACGACCTCGACGACTGAGCAGCCACGCTTGTTGAGTGAGTTCTCAAATGCTTGGCGTATTGCTTTCTTCGTCTTTCGGATGTTTGCCACGGTATTGACTGCCTGTCTGGTGACGTAGCATGTGCCTTCGAGGTTGACGGCTAGGTCGGTTATGTGCAGTGGATAGCCATGCAGGTCTGCTTGTCGACCGTAGGGGCATGTGGCAGTCTTCATGCCCATGAGTGTGGTTGGCGCCATTTGTCCGCCAGTCATTCCATAAATTGCGTTGTTTATGAAAATCATTGCTATGTTTTCTCCTCGGTTCATGGCGTGGATTGATTCGCCTGTGCCGATGCATGCCATGTCGCCGTCGCCTTGGTAGGTGAAGACGAGCTTGTTAGGCCACAATCGCCTTATGGCTGACGCACAGGCAGGAGCGCGTCCGTGGCTTGCTTCTATCCAATCGACGTTGATGTATCGGTAGGCAAACACGGCGCATCCTACGGGGCAGATGGCTATGGTGTCCTCCTCGATTCCCATTTCTTCGATTATTTCGGCGATGAGTTTGTGTACCACGCCGTGACTGCACCCCGGGCAGTAGTGCATGGGGGTGTCGTTCATCAGTGAGGGTTTGCCATATATGCGGTTCTCGGGAGAGATTATTTCTTCTTTTGTCATGGAGTTTTGTTTGTTTTATAGAGGATATAGATATTATAGAGTTCTGTAGAAATCTATAAAAGATTATATATTTGTATGTCAGTTTGCGGTTGCTTGAGTTAACTGCTTGAAGTCTTCATACACCTCCATTGGGGATGAGATGATACCTCCCGACCGGCCTGTGTGATAGACCTTTGTCTGCCCCTCTGCGGCAAGGCGGACATCTTTTATCATCTGACCTTCGCATTGTTCTACACACAGGATACCTTTCAACTGCTTAGAAAGTTGGTTGATGACTTTCTCGGGAAATGGCCAAAGCGTCTTTGGGCGTAGCATACCTATCTTCACGCCCTCTTCACGGAGCATGTCGATTGCCTTCATGCTGACACGTGATGATATGCCGTATGCGACAATCATATATTCGGTGCTTTCATCCACATTATACAGTTCGTAATCAACCTCTTCCACTTCGATTTGGCGATACTTGGCAGACATCTTCCTGTTGCGGTCTTCCATTACGGCTGGGTCAAATTCCAATGATGAGTGGAAGTTGTATGCACGTTTTTTCAGTCCGATGCCATTTGTACCCCACGGACATTGCTGTCCGATTTCCTCCTCTGTGCGACGAGGGATGAACGGCGGCAGTTCCACCTTTTCCATCATCTGACCTATCACTCCGTCGCTAAGCACGATGACAGGCATTCTCCACTTGAAAGTCAATTCCTTAGCCCTGCCCATGCAGTCGCACATTTCCTGCACGCTGTTTGGCGCAAGCACGATGAGATTGTAGTCGCCGTTGCCACCGCCATATACCGACTGGTTGTAGTCCGCCTGCCCCGGCTGAATTGTGCCAAGCCCGGGACCTCCCCGTCCTACACTGACAATAACTCCGGGTATTTCGCAAGCCGCCATGTAACTAAGCCCCTCTTGCATCAGCGCTATGCCGGGGGAAGAACTCGATGTGAAAGCCAGTTTACCAGTACACCCTGCACCATAAAGCATATTGATAGACGCCACCTCGCTTTCCGCTTGCAGCACCACCATGCCTGTTGTCTCCCACGGTTTGTCAGCCGCCAAAGTTTCCAGCACCTCGCTCTGCGGAGTGATTGGATAGCCGAAGAAACCGTCATACCCGTAGCGGATAGCAGCCTTGGCTATTGCCTCGTTGCCTTTCAGCAACACTATGTCTTTCTGTCCGTTGTACATCTTCTTACTCCTCCTTTTTTCTGTAAACCGTTATACATCCGTCAGGGCAGACAACAGCACAACTTGTGCACCCGTTGCACACCTCCCAGTTCGTCTGCTCCGCAAAGTTATAGCCCTTGTGGTTGACTGTTTCGCTCAGTTTCACAAGGTTCAATGGACAGGCTATAGCACAGAGGTTGCACCCTTTGCAACGCTCTATATCTACTACGATAGCACCTCTAATCTTTGCCATGGTTGTCTTTATGTTTTGTTTACCTTTATTTTAAGGATTAAATCTATCTTTACAATAAAACTCAATGACATTCATCGTCAGTTCCCTCAGTTCTACGGCTTTCGAATTGTCGTTCAGTTTGATAGCCTCTGCGAAAGAGTCGAGGCACACTTTCCAGTCCTGCCTGGCGTATGCCTCTATACCTCGCTTTATCCACTCTTCCTCCGTCATAGCGATGCTTCCTTTCCCGCTCTACCCTCCTTGCTATTCTCCTCTATCTCACTGTCATTTCTTCGCATCATTCTGCAATTTATCCGCATCATTCTGTCGGATTTCCACACGGCGAATTTTGCCCGAATGGGTCTTTGGCAACTCATCGACAAACTCCACAATGCGTGGGTACTTATATGGCGCAGTGACTTGCTTCACATGGGTTTGCAACTCCTTTTTCAGGTCATCACCTGCCTTGTTCTTCCACTCCTTGCCAAGCACCACGGTGGCCTTCACTATCATGCCTCGTATCTCGTCAGGCACGCCCGTAATGGCACACTCCACCACAGCAGGGTGAGTCATCAATGCACTCTCCACCTCGAAAGGACCGATGCGATAGCCTGACGACTTTATCACATCGTCAACACGCCCGATGAACCAGTAGTAGCCGTCTTCGTCCTTGTATGCGAGGTCGCCAGTGAAGTAGTAGCCATCGTGCCATGCCTTGTGCGTCGCTTCCGGATTGTTGTAGTATTCACAGCACAAGCCTATTTGCTTCCTCTCCTCTGTGCGGATGACTATTTGCCCTTGCTCTCCCACACCAGCCTCTGTGCCGTCCTCCTTCAAGAGGTGTATGTCGTACTGCGGCATAGGCTTTCCCATTGATCCCGGCTTTGTCTTCATCCATGCAGTGGTGGCAATAAGACAAGTGCCTTCGCTCTGTCCGAAACCTTCTTTTATTTCCAGTCCAGTGGCAGCGAGGAATTTCTCATACACAGCAGAGTTGAGCGCCTCGCCTGCCGTCGTCACATGCTCCAAAGAACTAAGGTCGAAATGGCTCAAATCCTCACGTATCATAAAGCGGTAGATTGTAGGGGGAGCGCAGAAACTCGTAATTCGGTACTCGCCAATCTTATTCAGAATATCGGCAGGAGTAAACTTCTCGTGGTCATACACAAAGAGCGTCGCACCTGCTATCCACTGCCCATACATCTTGCCCCATGTTGCCTTTGCCCAGCCAGTGTCTGCCACCGTCAGATGCAGACTGTCCATGTGCAGACAGTGCCAATATGCCGCTGTTCCTATGTGTCCGATAGGATATGTGTGGTCGTGTATCGCCATTTTAGGCTCGCCGTTAGTACCAGATGTGAAGTACATCAGCAGATAGTCGGAAGATTTCGTTTTGTTCTCCCCCTTATATTCAGGCGATGCCTCTACCCCAGCGTTGAAATCCTCCCACCCTTCGGGTATGTCTGGCCCTATGCTGATGCGGTGCTTCAATGCAGGCCACTCCTCATGCGCCTCGTTCACGCTGCGCAGTATCTCCTTGTCGCCACACGCCACGATAGCCTTCACATTGGCATTCTTTATTCTATATACAATATCCTTCTTCGTCAGTTGGAATGATGCAGGTATAGCCACAGCACCTATCTTATGCAGGGCAAGCATGGTGAGCCAGAATTGGTAGCGGCGCTTCAGTATGAGCATCACGAAATCCCCTTTGCTAATGCCCAAAGACAGCAGGTAACTCGCCACCTTGTTGGATTCCTTCCTAATATCCTCAAACGTGAAGCGGCGCTCCTCTCCCTTGTCGTTGCACCACAGCAGCGCAAGGCGGTCGGGAGTCATCTTTGCCCACTCGTCCATCACGTCGAATGCAAAGTTGAAGTTCTCTGGTATTATGAACTCGAAATTCTTTTGAAAATCCTCTTGTGAAGTAAATACCGACTGCTTCAGAAATCGGTCAAGCATTGGATTGTCCATGTTCTGTCTCGCTCTTTTTGTGTTGTTTGGTATTGGCACTACACGCACCACGTATTGTATATATAATATATCTGATTATTTCCACAAAAAAATGCACACTCTGTCAGAAGAGAGCCATTTTCCGACTTCAAAATTACCAACAAAAAACGTTCCCAACAAATAAAAAAGCCATAAAAATAAGGCTTTTACACACACAGCAAACGAGTGTGTAAAAATGGGGAAAGAAAAATGCACACTCTCCAAAATGATGTGTAAGGAACAGAGATTATGATAGGCATGGCACTCCACTTTCGCACAAGGAATGAGGCATGGGAAGGGGAAGAGCCATTATCAGCCGTAAAGAAAGGCTTACGTAAACGGAAAGCAATAAACAAAGGGAATGATATACACGGTATCGTTAGACCAGATGTCAGCCGTGTGTGTTCTTAAAATATAAGTTATGTTTTATAAAATATAAGTTTAATTTTACAAAATATAGGTTATATTTTATAAAACATAACTTATATTTTAAGAGCGTTAGTGATTTGCACCGATGAGCGCCAATGAATTTGGGCAATGATATAGATGTTGCCTAAACTCTACTGTTGTCCGGGAACGTTGCCGTCCATAGCGCCAACAAGCATTTCAAGCAGTTCGTCGGTAGGGCGAGAGAGTTTCATGTTGCCCACTTGGCTCTGCGACTGACGCTTGCCAGAACGGATGTCAGCCAAACGCTGTTGCAGTATCTCCTTCATCTGCGCCTTGTGATTAGTGTCAGCAGAAGGGTCGGAGAAAGGCTTCACCCAACGTGCCAACTGCATGTCGTCAGCATCGAGATTGGGGTTGGCGAGGTACTCGCGGATATAGCTGAGATAGTTATCGTAGTTCTTCTGCTTGTCTGAGAGTGTGATGAGGGTAGAGAGACGGTAGTGGTCAGCATTCTTCACGCCTAAGTCGGCAAGCAGGGCATTGAAGCGGTCGAACTGCTCTTGGTTGAGAGTGGCAGTGCCGTCAGCCTCGTTGATGAGTTGGCGCTGGTAGTTGTTGAGGACGCTCTGTATCTTCATGTTTACAGGCATCTCACCAATCTGCGCTTTGAGGTCAGCAGGATTTTTCGCTGTATATATGAATGATGTAGCGAAAGGATTGTTGATGCTGCGCATGAATATCATGCGGAGAACACTATCGGCAGCGAAGGTTGCCTCCTTGCCTTCGAGAATTGCTTCAGCCACGAGGTCAGCCTCATCGTTCTTATAACTTGCGTTGAGCGATGCGAGATACTCCTGCAAGAACTGAGGGTCGCGGTCGCCGCTCTCCCAACGTGCTTTGAGGTCGGAAGAGGAATTGTCCTTGCTCTTCTCGTCAACCTTAGCAATGAACTCCTCAGCACCGCTGCCTCCGAGGAAACGTCCTATTTCCTGTGCATCTGCATTGAAGATGACGAATGTTGGGTAAGCCTGAATTTGCAGTTTCTTTGCGAGCGGAGCGCCGTACTCGCTCTCCATGTCTATTTGGAGATTGACAAACTTAGGATTCATGTATGCTCCGACCTGTTCCTGCGGAAAGACGTCGCGTGCCATTTTCTTGCATGGACCGCACCATTGGGTGAAGCAGTCGAGAAAGATGAGCTTGTTTTCAGCCTTTGCCTTGGCAGAAGCCTGTTCGAGGGTTGTGCCTTCGGGTTCGAAAGCCATTCCTTGTGCCAGCATGGCGAGAGTTGCCACGAAGGCTGTCAATGTAAGTGAAAAGCGTTTCATTGTTAATTATTATTAGAGTTAGTTTTTATAGGAGGAGATAAGGAGCATAGACACTATGACGTTTATCATAGGCTATGCTCTCTATCTTCTTATTATTGCATTGAGAATTTCCATGCCATATCTTTAACCTTGCCCGGCACAGTGTAATCGTAAGAATTTGCGGTATTGAGTATTCCGCTGGCAGGGTTGATGAGGTATTGATAAACGTGTCCTTCCTGCGTTTCTTCGTTCCATGTGGCAATGTGTACGAGGTTGTCAGAACGTGGAACAAGTCCAAATCCATATATTGTGCCATGGTAGTATTTCATTATGCGCACGCAGGTCACTTCCTCGCCGTCGGGCGCTGTCCATGCCACAGTGGCTGGCAACTTGCTGTCATAAGCAAAGTTGTAGAGGGTGTTTCCTGCCGAATAATATATGAAACTGCCCACATGGCTGGACGCCATGGATGTTGCCTTATCAATGTTTGGACACAGTTCGTCCATTGGGTATAGACCTACACCGATGACGCTGTCGGTTGGCGCTGAGCCTGAAAAGTTGGTCACAGCAAGGTAGCGCTCTCCGCCTTTCGCCATGATGATGTAGTCGTATGGGCGGATATTAACCATTTGGCTTGTACCCTTGCCCCAGTCTGCCATTACTAATGTCATGCCTGTGTTGTTGACATCGAAAGCGGCAAGTTCGAGGTCTTGCTCACCAAATGTCTCCAACTGCGCAGAGTTGTAGGCAGAATAGCGGAAACGATGATAGGTCTGGTCATACACCACAATTCCGTAATTGAGCGTCTGAGCCAATTCAGCATTCCATGGGGCAAGTTCCCCAATGGCGTCGAGGGAGAACTTAGGCACTCCGAACTTGGTGGTGCGACCTTCCGTGGCACTGTAAGCGTATGTATTAGTATATATGTCATTGTTGTTGATAAGCACTTCCGAACTTTGTCCAGCAACAACTCCCGAACCATGCTCACCATACCATGTAGGACGCATTGTATGCGGCGGTTCATTGAAGAAGTCCTCAAAATCCAATGCTTTCGCTATGCCCGTCTCGTTAACTCCAACAAGGGTATAGTCAGTGCATAGACCTATGTAGTTGTTGCCTGCACCCAGAGACACAGCGATGTCGAGGCAACGTATTGGCTGACCACGCAAAGGTTCGCCATTGGTCGTTTCGTAGAGGTTTGAGTAATAGCGGTTATAGTTTACGTTGAGTTTAGTCCAAGGGTTGATGATGAGAGCAAGGTCCGAATAGCCCGGCGCATCGGCACGCTCGTAGAACACCATCCAACCGCCATCGAACACCTCGCTCACGGCTACGGGGATGCGGAAGAACTGGCGGATGCCGTCGTTGCGGTTTGTAACCACAAGTTGAACATAATAAGTTCCTCCTGTACGGCTTATCACAGCACTCAGTCTGCGTTCAGTGCTAAGAGTGTCTATCACAGTGCTTGCTCCTGCGCCCGATGTGGCACTATAGATAGTCCAAAGATAGTCGAGAGGAGCGTTTGAGTCGTCAGTCACAAGAGTTCCATTATAGTATATCTTGGGGTCAAGCGTGAGTTCGTCAAATCTCATTATAGAATACTCCGACTGTATGCCAGCGTCAAGCGTGTCGATGTCTACCACATCGAGTTCATGGTAGTCATAGTTACCCTTGTCCTCATAGCATCCCACAAGGAGAAGCACTGCAAAGGTCATTATTGCTGTTAATTTCGTTTTCATGCGAATGAGTATAAATAAAGAGTTATAATTATATGAGAATGAAATGAATGCTTTGGTCAGAATGTCACGAGCGCTCCGAACTCGTCAGTAAGCGGAGTGTCGTGCGTTGCGTTGTAATCGTTCAGCGCACTCTGCAACTTTTGTTTCAGATACGATTCAGCATAGATGATTGAGACTGTATTGGTTGCCTCGTCATACCCTGTCTGAGCGTTGTTGTTTATCTCGAAGTCGATAAGTCCAAGAACCTCTATCATAAACTGGTACTTAACTTTGCTGTATGTCCCGAAGTAGCGAGAGAGGGGCATTTTGGGGAAATTGGCCGTGTCCCAGTTGTCGGGCTTGGCAAGATAGTTTTTCAGCACAACTGTAAACTCTTGTCGATTTTCTGTTCCGATAGAGAATATGTCGTTGCTGACCATGCGGAAACTTACCTGTCCGTCATTGTCGGAGAACATATCAGGGTCTGACAGTTTCTGCGAGTTGAAATACACCTTGAATGTTCCGCCTATCTCGCCTGCCGGAATGACGTAGTCCTCCATGCGTATGGTGTTGGCGACCTTGTCGTAGTCCTCGCCAAAGGCTTCTAAACGAAAAGTGCGGTCGTGGTCGGCAGGCATTCCGCTGATTTGAGCGTAGAAAGTCACACTGCCCTCCTCATAGGAATAGGAGTAGTTGTACGTCGTTGTCTCATAGACCGCCACTTCCGTGCCGACCCAAAGGTTGAGACTACAATATGATGTGTCAAAATGCGACACTTCTTCTTTTGAGCAACTGGAGACAAGCAACAGTGCAACAACCGCCAATATATTTCTTATATTCAGATATTTCATTAGTCTAATTATTTTATTACTTGTTAGGTTCACGTTGAGCCGACTCTGTCTCTGTGATTGGCAGAGGGAATGTGTATACCTTTTCCTGCACGGCATCGACAGTAGCATTAGGAATAATCTGTCTGTTCAGACGTTTGTAGAGGAAGAACAGTTGCCCCTCGCCAATAAACTCTCGGCGATATTCGTGCATGAGTTCCAAGAAGTAGTCGTTTGGCAACTCGTCAAGAGGTGAGAGGTTGCGTGCCACCCTTAGTTGGTTGAGAGAAGTCTTTGCGGCATCTGTATCGCCGTTGCGGTACTCCACCTCGCTCTTGATGAGATACATTTCAGAGATACGGATGAGAGGCATCTTAAACTTATAATATGTGGAAGACCCATTAGGCTCATCGTATTTTGTCAAGTAACGGTTATTGGCATGAGTGCCTGTACCCGACTTGAAGAGGAATGTATGGCGGTAGTCCTGTGTTGCGTTGTCGAAATAGTCGAGAAGACGCTCACGAGTGACCGCAAAGCCGTATGCTGAGGCATCGGAGAAATACTCGTCGGCGATGTCTGCCGTAAGGGTCAAATTGTTGAGGGCAAACAAATGTTCAGCAGCCAACACACGGTCTGCTCCCGACTGCAAGTCAGCCACAGTAGCCCATGGGAATTTGTCAGAATCAATCACAACGTTTGCCGCTTTTAGTGCATTGTCATAGTCTCCCATCCACATATAGACTCTTGCCTCCATTGCTTTGACAGCATAGTAGTTTAGGTGCAACTGGCGATTTAGAAGATAACCATTATCTACCGACTCCGTTATCTCCCTGCCTGTCACTATCGGGTCAGACGTAGCGAGAAGTGCCTCCGCAGCGAGCAGGTCTTTTAAGACTAATTCTGCCACCTCATGCACTGTGAGTTGAGGAAACACCCTGTAACTCAATGCTGTGCTGTATGGTATAGAAGGCTGGTCGGGATTTACTTCGTAACTAACACCAAAACAACGCAACAGGTCGAAATGCAAGAAAGCACGGAGAGCCAATGCCTCGCCCTTGATAACGTCATGATTGTCTGCTGAGAATAGTTTCACATTGTCATCGATGTGAGCCAACAGGTTGTTAGCATTGGCTATGCCTGTGTAGTTGTTTGCCCAAATGCTGCGGATGTAGCCAGTTGGCGTAGAAGCGTCGTAATTATAGGCTACCGCGTCGTCGTAGGCTGTTGAATAGTAGAAATCCCACTCCTGCCCCAAAATACCGATGAAGCCATAGGTCATTTCTTTTGTGTATGTACCAGTAGATACCATAGAAGAATATACTCCTGCAAGTGCTTCTTTGTATCCACTCTCTGTCTCAAAGAGTTCTGTGTCTTCCACTTGAGAGCGTGGCTGCACATCAAGCCAGTCGTTGCACGCTGTCAGCGTCAATCCAACTGCTATAAATAATATATATTGTATCTTTTTCATGTGGTTTAGAATGTTGCTGTGAGTGAGAATGAGAATGAACGTGCGTATGGATAACTGAGACCGCGCTCAGCCTTGACTGTCGAGAGGTGGAACACATCATTCATATAGAATGTAAGACGCAATCTTTCCAATTTAGCACGCTGCAACCATGAGCAGTATTTGAAGTCGTAATAAGCCGACACACTCGAAAGGTCGAGCATATTGTTACGCTGTATGAAACGAGTTGATGCGTATGTAGTGGTTGGAGTGCTTGAGATGTGCTTGTACAAAGCCCTATCGCCTACTGCATTCCATGTGTCGCTGAACACTCGGCGGTCAACATTATTGGCAATGTTTACATTCTCCACCCTGTCTACAAGAGTCTGATTGTAGTAGTCGCCGCCCATCTGATAACTGAAAAGCAAACTTAGACCGATGCCCTTATACTCGCCGTTGAAGCCCAATGTGCCATGCACTTTCGGGTTGGCATCGCCTGCTATGATGTAGTCATCAGTGGTGTAGTCGTATGTCGCTGTGCCATCTTTCTTCAAGAACATTTCACGGCCAGTAGCAGGGTCGATACCCAAAGACTGAACTGCCCAAATAGCGGACATGGACTGCCCTTCTTCGTAGCGGATGATAGGAGAAGTTGTGTTCGTGGCATCCTGCTCACGGTTGAATGTGCTGAGGGCATCGCTTATCTTTGTCACCTTATTCACATTGTGGGCTATGCTTCCGCTAACGCTCATGAACGACTGCCCCTGCTGGAAGAAACGCCAGTTGGCAGTGGCCTCAATACCTCTGTTCTGAACGTTGCCGAGGTTTTCCATATAACTTGTGAAACCTGTTGACGAAGGGATTGACATGGCAATGAGTGCGTCACGAGTGCGGCTATCGTAATAATCGAACCGCAGGTTTACCTTCTTCCAAAGACCGAGGTCAAGACCCACCGTAAAGTCGCCTGTCTGCTGCCATTTGAGGTTAGGGTTAGGCATGCCCATAAGGTATGCGCCTGAAACATTGTCGTAAATAACGGAGTCGTAGAAACGATATGTTGCCTTAGCCTGATATGGCGAGAAGTTTTGGTTTCCTGTTAAGCCGTATGTAACACGGAACTTGCAGAGTGTCAACCAGTCGGCTGCCTCCATGAAATGCTCTTTATAGAGATTCCAACCAGCACCCAAACTCCAAAATGTTCCCCAGCGGTTATCGCTTCCAAACACAGAAGAGCCGTTAAAACGAAGGCTCAAATCGAGCAGGTATCGCTCATCGTAAGAGTAGTTTGCTGCACCAGTAATACCGAGTGAGCGTGTGCGACTCTCCGAACCGCTCGGCGTACCTCCTTCGGCATACTGCTTGGCAAAAGTAATGTAATCTACATGGTTATTAAGGAAGCCCCATGCCGTCATGCCCTCGTTAGTAGAACTTGCCGTCTGCATAGAATAGGCGGCATTGGCGAGAAGGAGGTGCTTGTCCCAGTCATGAGAGAAATGCGCCGTAACGTCAACTGACAGGCTGTTTGTCTCTCCATTGTCGATGTAGTAACTGCCTCGCTGGAAGTAGCGGTCGCCTGTCCAGTCATAGAACCGTGTGTGGTCGCCGGGATAGAAATCCTCTCGCTTATTGTTCTGGTGGTTATATCCTAAACGAGCAGTGAAACGCCAGTCCTGCACTGGGCGATATTCGAGGTAGAAGTTCTCTACAATCTCTGTATATTTAGAGAAATTCTTTGTGCCGATAGTCGCATTGTACAGAGGATTGTAATATGTTGTCGTACTTCCGTTTGCTCCGGGCGAAGTGTAAGTTCCCAACACCTTGAGGACATTTCCGTTAGCATCGTATGGAGAATAATATGGGTTCACTCCCACATAGTCGGCAAATGTACCATAAGGGCTATCGTCCGCTTTATTGCCTGTGACGGAGAGAGAGTTGCGGAACATCCATTCCTTATAGCGATACGACAGGTTGATGTTTCCCGATGTTGTGCTACGTCCTGACTTTTTCATTACACCTGCCACATCGTTGTACATAATGCTTGCAGAATACCTCATTTCCTGTGTTCCGCCCTCCAAATACGCCGTGTGCTTCTGTCCCACACCAGTGCGCAGAGGCTGTGACAACCAGTATGTATCCACGCCACGGGCGATGTTTGTTGCGATAGCGTTGTACTGCTCATCGAGCAAAGCCTGATTGTATGGTGATGTGCTTGTGTACCTACCTGCATTATACTCAACCTGCAACTTCTCTGCAGCATTACAGAGGTTGTAAGATGTGAGGTCGGGAGCCTCTACATTGAGGTCTCCTGTATAAGTTATTCTTAAACGTCCAGCCTCTGGCAGAATTGTTTCCACGACAATGACACCGTTGCTTGCCTTCGAGCCATAGATTGCCTTTGCTGCACCGTCCTTCAAGATTGTCACAGACTTCACACGGTTCATGTCAAGGTCGAAAATCTGCTGCTGAGTAGCCTCGAAACCGTCCAAGATGAAGAGAGGAGCATTTGGATTGCCACTATATTCTCCCTGCAGACCTCCAAAGGATGCATTTCCTCGTATCGTGATGTCCGACATGTAGTTAGGGTTAGAACCATTGATGTTGTTCATATCAACGATGAACGAGGGGTCAAGCGCCTGTACTACTTTCAGCACATTACTGTTACCAACAGCCTTCAACTCTTCCTGCGTGTAGGACGATGTAGAACCTGTAAAAGTGGATGATTTATAGTCGAACAGACCTGTCACAACCACATCGTTCAGCATGCCGTCTTCCTGCAACACAATCACTTGGTTCACGTAGTTACGCTTGCCGTCGTACGTCTTGGTCTGTGTCTTGAAACCAACGAAAGAGTAGTCAACAGTCACTTTCTTGCCTCTCGGCACTGGCACAGTAAATTTACCGTCGGCGTCAGCCACTGCTCCGCCTTGCGTCTCACGCACATAGACATTCGCCCCCGGCAACGTTTCGCCCTGAGCATCTTTAATGACACCCTGCAACAGCAACATATTCGGGGCTTGAGCTGACTGTCCTTTTGCCACTGTCATGCCCTGCATTGGCACAGACGTAGCCGTCTGGTCGTCCTGTGCATGGAGTGTTGCCGCCGACACCAGCCAACCCAGCATAGCGAACAGCACGCCATTCCTTAACAGATGTTTTCTAATCATATTATTTATATTGTTCATCTTTTCACTTATTGAGTCTCTATCTTTACAACACATCAATAGATACAAAAAATATCTTTCAGATTGCAAAGGTACATTAAATTTCCGAAAAACACATACATTATGTAAATAAAATGCCATAATCTTTTTATAAATAACAAAAATATCGGCGAAAAGGCGAAAAAGATAACATTATCCACTACATGCACTATGCTGTTTGCGAAATTTTCATTAACTTTGTAGCGTTTTTCACATGTAACCTATATCTTATATCAATTATCAATGCTTAAACTAATCCGAAAAATCCTTGCTGTTGTCTTTTGGCTTGGAATTACTCTGTTGTTCCTCGATTTCACAGGAACATTGGCACATCATATCGGCTGGATGGCGAAGGTTCAGTTCTTGCCAAGTGTGCTGGCGCTAAATATCGGTGTCGTGCTGCTGTTGCTGTTTATCACGCTGTTGTTTGGACGCATCTATTGTTCTGTCATCTGTCCGCTTGGAGTGCTGCAAGACTTCTTTGCATGGATAGGCAAGTGGAAGGTGTTTCGCAAGAACAAAAAAGCGAAGTTTGCTAACAAGTATAGCCATTCAAAGCCGAAGACATGGCTTCGTGTCACTGTGTTGGTGCTATTCATCGTCATGCTGGTGGCAGGCTTCAATGCAGGGGCAGTGTTGCTTGCTCCATACAGTTCGTATGGAAGAATGGTGGCGACAATGTTGCAGCCTATATATATAAATATAAATAATGTGTTGGCGCAATGGGCGGAAGCAAATGACAGTTACCAGTTCTATGAGGTAGAGCCACGCAACAATCCTGCTGTATTGCTTGTAGTTGCGGCGGTTACGGCGTTAATCCTCTTTGTCCTCGCTTTCAGAAACGGTCGCACATACTGCAATACCATTTGTCCTGTAGGAACGGTGCTTGGGGCTATGGCGAAGTTGTCGTTCTTCAAGATGCGTGTGGATGAGGACAAGTGCATCAAGTGTGGTTTGTGCGAGAATAACTGCAAGGCATCATGCATCAAGGTAGAGAAAGACAAGCCTGTGTCATTCGATTATTCTCGATGTGTCACTTGCGGCAATTGTCAGACAGTATGTAGCAAAAATGTGATTAGCTATCGGTTCAGACCTGTGCGAGCAACATCCGAAGGGAATGCCACTTCGGAGCAATCGGCAAACAAGGCTGACGTTTCTCGCCGTAAGTTCCTTGCCATTACAGGAACGGCTGTTGCTGCAGCCACGATGAATGCTCAAGAGAAGACGACCGATGGAGGACTGGCGGTGATAGAGGATAAGCAAGTGCCAGAACGAAAAACACCTATCACGCCTCCGGGCTCACTCTCTGCTCGCAACCTGCAACAACACTGTACGGCTTGCCAACTCTGCATCGCCAACTGCCCAAACCATGTGCTGCGACCCTCGCAGAGTCTCGACCGTTTCATGCAGCCCGAGATGCAGTATGACAAGGGATATTGCCGCCCCGAATGTACGAGGTGTTCAACACTCTGCCCCACGGGTGCTATACGGCCAATCACAAAGGAGGAAAAGCCACTCATTCAGATAGGGCATGCCGTGTGGGTGAAGAAAAACTGCATTCCTCTCACAGACGAGAAGACCTGCGGAAACTGTGCCAAGCATTGCCCTGTGAAGGCAATACAGATGGTGCCTGTGGACAAGAGCATGAAGCAAGACCCCGACACGGGCGAATGGCGGGATGCCGACGACAACAGAGTGAGAGAGCGTGATATACTGATGATTCCCGTTGTCGACACAGAGAAGTGCATCGGATGCGGTTCGTGCGAGAACCTCTGCCCTGCACGCCCATTCAGTGCAATCTATGTAGAAGGACACGATACACACAAGGAAGTATGAAAAACATGGACAGAAGACAATTTCTTAAGATAGCAGGAGCGGCATCCGCAACTGCCACCCTTGCCGCCTGTGCGGGCAAGAGCGATGCACTCGACAATCTCGACCCTATGGGTACACACACGGGAGAGTTGCCGACCGACAAAATGACCCTTCGCACTAATCCGACGACGGGCGACAAAGTGTCGCTGCTCGGCTACGGCATGATGCGTCTGCCAAACAAGGTGACGGAAGATGCCGAGGGCAACAAGAAGGAAGAGGAGATTGACCAAGAGCAAGTGAACAAACTCGTGAAGTTTGCCCTCGACCACGGAGTAAACTACTTCGACACCAGCCCTGCATACTGCCGAGGATATTCGGAGCAATCGACAGGCATCGCCCTGAAAGCATCGGGATATGACCGTTCTAAATACTTCATCGCCACAAAGTTGAGCAACTTCTCGCCCGAACAATGGAGTTATGAGGAGAGTGTGAAGATGTTCCAGAACTCTCTGAAATACTTGCAAACAGACTATATCGACTACCTTCTTCTGCACGGCATCGGCATGGGAGGCATGGAAGCATTAGGAAGGCGATACCTCGACAATGGCGTGCTTGACTATCTGATGGAGCAGAGAGAGAAAGGCGTGATACGCAATCTCGGCTTCTCCTATCATGGTGATATTGAGGTGTTTGACTACTTGTTGGAAAATCACGACAAATATCGCTGGGACTTCGTGCAGATACAGATGAACTATGTGGATTGGCATTTGGCGAACAAGATGAACTCACGCAACATGGATGCCAAGTATCTTTACGACGAACTTACCAAACGAGGCATACCATCAGTCATTATGGAACCGCTGCTCGGCGGACGACTCTCGAAGATGCCCGACCACATCGTGGCAACGCTGAAGCATCAGCGGCCAGAGGACAGCGTGGCATCGTGGGCGTTCCGCTATGCTGGCACAAAACCCCATGTGCTGACGGTGCTGAGCGGTATGACATATATGGAACATTTGGTCGACAACCTCCACACCTACTGCCCACTCGACCCGCTCACAGACGAGGAGCAGGAATGGCTGGAAAATGAGGTAGCCAACCTCTACTATTCCTACCCTACCGTGCCATGCAACGACTGCAAGTATTGTATGCCATGTCCTTACGGAATCGACATTCCTTCCATATTCGTACATTATAATAAATGTGTCAACAAGGGACAAGTGCCCGAATCGCAGCAAGCGGAAAACTATCAGGAGGCACGTCGTGCGTTCCTTGTGGGATATGACCGTGCTGTGCCAAAGCAGCGACAAGCCGACCACTGCATCGGGTGTCGCCAGTGCAATGTGCATTGCCCGCAAAACATCGACATTCCTCGCGAACTCACACGCATCGACACATTCGTAGAAAAACTTAAACAGAACACACTATGATAACACCGCTCTTTTTAGGACTCGGAATGCAAGAAATCCTTGTCATTCTCCTCATCGTTCTGCTACTTTTCGGAGGCAAGAAAATACCCGAACTCATGCGCGGAGCAGGTAAAGGCGTGCGTGCCTTCAAGGACGGAATGAAGGAAGTAACCTCCGACGAAGAAACAACCACCGAGAAGCCTACTCAAACCACCACCGAAAAATCAGCAGAAACCTCTACAGATAAATAGGAGGATTAACCAACCACAAAGGAAGAAGAGAAACAGTGACCTTTTGGGAACATCTTGAAGAATTGCGACGAGTGCTGTTGCGGTGCATTGCCGTAGTGGCACTCTTTGCCGTCCTTGCCTTTATCTTCAAAGACGAGGTCTTCGCCATCATCTTTGCCCCAAAAAGTCCCGATTTCCTTCCCCGCATCTTCGGCTCGTCGCCCGACATACAACTCATCAACACCGAACTCACCCGTCAGTTCGTCATCCACATGATGACCAGTTTCTATGTCGGCCTCATAGTTGCCGCTCCATACATCCTCTACGAGTTCTACCGCTTCATCTCCCCCGCCCTATATCAGAACGAGCGACGATATTCCACGCCCCTCGTCATCTCGTCCTACCTCATGTTCATGTCAGGCACACTCTTCAACTACTTCATCGTCTTCCCCATCACCTTCCGTTTCCTCGGCAACTACCAAGTAGATAGCAGCGTGGAAAACCTCATCTCCCTCGAAAGTTACATCGACACCCTCGTCTTCCTCTCTCTCGCCATGGGCTTTGTCTTCGAAATCCCCATCCTCTCTTGGCTCCTCGGTCGCCTCGGCATCCTCCACCGCCAACAGATGCAGCAATACCGCCGCCACGCCCTCGTCATCATCCTCATCATCGCCGCCATCATCACCCCCACCTCCGATGCTTTCACCCTCGCCATAGTGAGCCTCCCGATGTATATCCTCTACGAACTCAGCATTCTGCTTGTGCCTTCCAAGCATCGGTAAATCATCATAAAATTGCTCCTTTGAAAAATAAAACGTATCTTTGCAAATATAATTCATTGTGCCCTATGAGAAAAAGCATTTCATTATTTATTCTATTCCTATACACCATCGCATCATTTGCACAGGCAGAACTGCAGCAATGCCCCAAACTGGTTGTGGGCATCATGGTGGACCAGATGCGGTGGGACTATCTGGTGAGATACAACGACCGCTATTGCGAGGGTGGATTCAAGCGGATGATGGAGGAGGGATATAACTGCAACCGTGTGCTTATCAATTACATACCAACGGTGACGGCTGTGGGACACACGGCGGTGTATACAGGCACTGTACCTGCATTCAATGGCATCATTGCCAACGAAATGTATTTCGACTGGGAGTGGTGTACGCCTGTGAGAGACTGGAATGTGAAAGGTGTGGGAACACAGCGCACGGAAGGGCAAGCATCGCCACACAGGCTGCTATGTACTACCATGTCTGACGAGTTACGATTATCTTCCAATTTCCGTTCAAATGTAATAAGCGTAAGCATCAAGGACAGGGCATCGGTATTGCCAGGAGGACATTGCGCCAACGCCGCATATTGGATGGACAGCGAAAGCATGGACTTCATCTCTTCCACATATTATATGAAAGAACTGCCTAAATGGTTGCAAAAGTTCAATGCCGAGAAAAGAGGTAAACAATACATGGCAAAGGCTTTGGAAAACAAGAAAGACAAGAATCATTTTTGGGATTTATTGTATGATGAGGACACATATATCCAGTCCGCAAATGCCGATGAGGCATATTATGACAAATACACAGGCGGCGCATTGAAATATACCCCATACGGCAACACCTACACTGCCGACATGGCTATTGCTGTGCTACAAAACGAAGGACTGGGCAACAATCCCACTGGTGCGACGGATTTCCTTGCCGTCAGTTTCTCTTCTACTGACATGATTGGTCACAAGGTAGGGCCAAACGCTCCGTGGATAGAGGACACTTACCTGCGGCTCGACATGGATATAAAACGCATCTTCGACACTCTCGACACCCTCATAGGCAAAGGGGAATGGGTTGCCTTTCTCAGTGCAGACCATGCAGGCAGCCATAATGTGCAGTTCCGACGCGAGCATAATATACCTGCTGACACATGGGCGTATTATAAGGTTTTGAAAGAGCTGAATGAGACGCTGACAAAAGAGTTTGGATTATCCACCGAAGATAAATCTATGCGCCTCAGCATCAACGGACAGACTTATGATGCCGTGCAACTCATCCATTCATTGGAGTGCCAATATGTTTATTTCAACGACACCGTTATTGCCAAAGTAAACAAGGATAGCAATCCCAAAGAATTAAAGAGGAGACTAAAAACACGCACAATAGAACTATTAGAGGCAATGCCAAACGTTGTATACGCATTCGATGTCCGCCACATCCCCGACCATGTTCCCGAACCAGTCCGTTCTATGGTTATCAATGGCTATCACCCCAAGCGCAGTGGAGATATCGCCATAGTGTTAGAAAGCAATGTAACAGAAGACTACGACGATGGCTATCTGCCCGATTACAACGGCATTCCCATTGGCACAAACCACTCTGTGTGGAGTCCTTACGATGCTCACATCCCTTTCATCGTTATGGGCAAAGGTGTGCGTCACGCATGGGATAACAACACCTATCACATTGTTGACATAGCCCCCACCATTTGCGCTTTGCTCAACATACAGCAGCCCAGCAGTTGCGTGGGGAATGCAATAAATGTTCGCTAAAAAGGTTATGTCAAAAGGGGCAAGAATGAGTAGTTCTTGCCCCTTTTTGATGTTTACAGCATCGTTTTTCAGTTTTTGAAACTATGAATAGGCGCTGGTATCCTGCCGCCTCGGTCAACAAAACGTTGGCTTGAGAAAGTATTGACAGACATGATTGGGGCGTAGCCTAATAGACCGCCAAACTCTACAGTATCGCCTACACTCTTGCCGACAACCGGGATGATACGCACAGCAGTAGTCTTTTGGTTCACCATACCTATAGCGCTCTCGTCGGCAATGATGCCTGCAATGGTTGTGGCAGGAGTGTCGCCGGGAATGGCTATCATGTCAAGCCCAACGGAGCAGACGCAGGTCATGGCTTCAAGTTTCTCAATAGTCAATGCACCAGCCTCAACGGCATCTATCATGCCTTGGTCTTCAGAGACAGGGATAAATGCACCTGAAAGTCCGCCGACATAGGAAGATGCCATAACACCGCCCTTCTTCACTTGGTCGTTGAGCAATGCGAGGGCAGCTGTTGTACCGGGCGCTCCGGGGTGTTCCACTCCTATACATTTGAGGATGTCGGCAACGGAATCGCCTATAGCAGGCGTGGGGGCGAGGCTAAGGTCGATGATGCCGAATGGCACGCCGAGTCGTCGGCTCGCCTCCTGCGCCACCAACTGCCCTACACGAGTTATCTTAAATGCTGTACGTTTTATAGTTTCGCAAAGAAGTTCAAAGTCAGCATCGGGAATTTGTTCCAGCGCATACTTGACAACTCCCGGTCCACTGACACCAACATTGATAATAGCGTCTGCCTCTGACACTCCATGGAATGCACCTGCCATGAAAGGGTTGTCGTCAGGAGCATTGCACAGTACCACCAACTTGGCACAACCTAATGAGTCAGCCTCCTTCGTTGCCTCTGCTGTCTGCTTGATGATGTCTCCCATCAGCCTTACTGCATCCATATCGATGCCTGTTTTTGTTGAGCCTACATTGACACTGGAACAGATGCGCTCTGTGCATGCCATAGCCATAGGAATGCTGCGAATGAGCAGTTCATCGCTCTTAGTCATTCCTTTCGACACAATGGCTGAATAACCACCAAGAAAATTCACCCCAACCGCCTTTGCCGCACGGTCTAATGCCTTGGCAATCTGCACATAATCGCCCGGAGTGCGACAACAGGCACTGCCCACAAGAGATATTGGGGTGATACTAATACGCTTGTTTACAATAGGGATGCCAAACTCCTTAGCAATGTCATCGCCTGTCTGCACAAGGTTGTGTGCCAACGAAGTGATTTTCTCATATATCCTCTCGCACGTTGCCGACAAATCCCTATCGGCACAGTCGAGGAGGTTAATGCCCATTGTGATTGTTCTGACGTCAAGATTTTCATGCTCAATCATCTTGTTCGTCTCAATCACTTCCTGTAGATTTATCATATCCCTTAAATTCTGTGCATTTTATCAAAAATATCCTCCAACTGGCACTTAACCTGCACGCCTGTATCTACTCCAATCTTTGCCAGTTCATCGCTTACTTCGCCAAACGCCTTAACAGACTTTGTGAGGTCAACAATCATCATCATATTGAAGTACTCCTGCACGATAGTCTGCGATATGTCGAGAATGTTAATTTGATTGTCAGCGAGATAAGTACACACTTTGGCGATAATGCCCACTGTGTCCTTTCCCACCACTGTGATAATTGCTCGTGTCATATTCTTTATATATTAAAATGTGCGTATGTAAGTACCTTCGTATGTAGGTATAGAGAACGTCACAGTCTCCACGCCTTCTGGTATTGGCATTGACAGGAATACAGTCATAGTATATGTCTCAAGGTCGTTCACTGGTCTTTGGTGCAGGAGTGAATACTGCCCGTCAGCCTCTTCGCAAAAAGCGTATGCATGAGCGCTGTTGCCCGTAGTCATCACGCCAAGTTGCATATTGATATATCCTCCACTCTTGAATACGCTCACAACTTTCACAGGGTCGCGAGGCAGGGATTCCTCAGTGTACCCTCCCTCTAAAAACGTATCCAAAGGTATGGGAGGATTAGAGTATATGTTGGAGATATTATGCACTTTCATGCCACTATTGACCATTGCGTAGGATGCAACGCAGCGAAATAGGGTGTCTGGCTTGCCGAAATCTATCGATTGAGAAGCAATGTTATATGACTCTCCGTTGTCGAGAGTTACCCTCGACAGTATACCCGATGCATCAGTCTCCACAACAACAAAGTTGGTTATGCGCGATGGGTATTCATTGTTGTCGTTCATACAGCCAGTGAAACACATTGTAATGCTCATGGCACAACACAAACAAAAAATTTTACTTAATAGCGTTTTCATAATTTTTTAATGGATTAGCATACATTGTAGTTATTTTCTCTCTGAGGAAAGCCTCATCAGGGTTTTCCACATCTACCATCTTTACACGTGACTCAATATACTTATTAGGCTTCCCGGCCACAGCATCACGGTTTATATCATATATACGGTAGTTTTTGTGTATCTCGTGGTCGATATGCTCAGCCACGATGCGGAAGATGTCAGCCTTTTCTATCATCGTAGGGTCAAGCGTATCAAGCCATCCGTTTATGCAGTCCGCTGCTTGGTAATGCACATGTCCTTTCTTGCCCCATATACCAATTTTCATATTATCAAGGTCATCTTGCTTAGACTTCTTCCACCCCGGCACATCTCGTTTGCACTGAAACTCCTTGGCTTTCAAATAGTCGCAAGGGTCATACTCGTATGATATGGCAAGCGGCACAATGTTCATGTGACGCAGATTTGCTATGATGTCAGCCACTGTCTTTCCTGCCGTAGGGCCTCCCATGTTCAGCATCTTCAGCACCGACTCCTGCGTGCGGTCGTCAGAGTCTTTCGCTCTACCCTCGCGCTGAGCAATCCAAATGTTCTCATGCTTTTCATTGATAGCAAAATGCATATATTGGCTCATGTGAATAGACGATTTCAGCATTTCCTTCGGTGTCAGTCCACGATTGACAGTGAAAGATTTGTTCATCCTCACAAGCGTCTTTATCCAAGGATAAATCAGCAAATTGTCGCCAATAGCAATCTCTACCGTTGTAGAAAACCCTGCTTTCAGAAGGAACACATCAAGGAATGCCGAATCAAGCACAATGTCACGGTGATTAGACATGAAAGTGTAATTGTTCTTCCTGTCGAGCGACTTCGGAAACTCCCACGAGTAACCAGTCGTCGCCTTATGCAGCAGGTAATACACCAATGGCCGCATATATCGCTTTTGAAAGTCCAACGGAGTGTTTATGCCTACAAAAAACTTTCGCAACAGCCAGTTTCTCATGCCCTTAGGCAGAGGTATGACACCCGAAAGTATCTTGTCAAAACGCCTGTCGGCAAGCAAACTCTCGAAAGCCTCCCTCATTTCGCCCTTTGCATACGGGCGAATATCATCAAAATCGCTTAACTGCATAGTTTGTCCGCAATAATCTCATTCAACACATCCTTCATCTCCAGTCCTGCCGCCTTAACTTGCTGTGGGATGAAACTCGTCGCCGTCATGCCCGGAGTAGTGTTTATCTCCAACATATTTATTACATCCTCGCCAGCATCATTCTTGGTCACGATGTAGTCAACACGGATGATGCCAGACGCTCCCAAAATATCATATATCGCCCCTGTAAGAGCCTGCACACGCTTCGTCGTCTCCTCCGAAAGACGAGCAGGCGTTATCTCCTCCACCATGCCGTTATACTTGGCATCATAGTCGAAGAAGTCCGTCTTAGGCACAACCTCCGTGATAGGCAACACACGCAATCCGCTCGCCTTTGTCTTATATGCTCCATTGCTAATCTCCGTACCCTTCAACTCGCTCTCAATCAGCACCTCTGTACTCTCATTCATCGCCTTCTCTATGGCAGGAAGAATATCCTCCACCGCCTTGCAATGAGTCACGCCGAAACTCGAACCGCCAGCATTAGGCTTGATGAAACACGGTAGCCCTACCTTGTCGGCTATCTGCTGCACATCCACCTCTTGCCCTTGACGCACCAAAATCTCCTCCGCCACTTTCACACCAAAGCCTTTCAGATATTGGTTAAGCACAAACTTATTGAATGTCAATGCCTCAATCAACACATTGCTTGTCGAATAAGGTATCTGCAAAAGGTCGAAATACCCTTGCAGTATGCCGTCCTCCCCCGGAGTTCCGTGAATAGTGATATATGCGTAGTCAGGCTTTATGTCCTTTCCCCAGTCATCCTTGAAAGAGAAGTTATGACGGTACACCGTCGATTTCTTTCCACTTGGAAGATGAGCCACCCAACCGTCACAAGTTATCTCCACTACATATACGTCGTAAAGTTCTCTGTCCATCCAAGAATTGATGCCAGCCGCACTGCGCATCGACACATCGTGTTCCGAACTGTCTCCTCCAGCCACGATTGCAATAACCTTTTTCATACATTATATTATTTAGAGGTGAAAGGTAAGAGGTGAGAGGTGACTTAGCAACCTACAACCTCTAACCTAATAACCTATAATTTTTTAATCACGCCATCGCCTCAGCATATCCTCTCCACTTCCCTATCAATGCGCCCATGTCATCAGGCAACTCCGAACTGAACATCATTTCTTTCCCCGTGCGAGGATGCACAAAACCCAGCGTCTTGGCGTGCAGCGCCTGACGGGGACAAAGGCGAAACGCATTCTCCACAAACTGCCTATACTTGCTCGACGTCGTTCCCTTCAGTATCTGGTCGCCACCATACCTCTCATCGCAGAACAGCGGATGCCCTATGTGCCTCATGTGCGCCCTTATCTGATGCGTCCGCCCCGTCTCAAGCACGCATTTCACCAATGTGGTATAGCCGAAACGCTCTAATATATAATAATGTGTAACAGCACTCTTTCCTATCTCCGACTCTGGCGGAAACACTGCCATCCTCATCCTGTCCTTCGGGTCACGCCCAATGTTACCCTCTATCCTCCCCACATCCTCCTTGAAGTTTCCCCAAACAAGGGCGTTATATTCCCTCTTCGTTGTCTTATTGAAAAACTGCAGTCCCAATCCAGTCTTCGCCATCGCCGTCTTGGCTATCACCAGCAGACCGCTCGTGTCCTTGTCTATGCGATGCACAAGCCCTATTTCGGGGTCATTTATATCATATTGAGGCATATCCTTCAAATGCCACGCAAGGGCATTCAGCAAAGTGCCATTCCAATTGCCAAACCCCGGATGCACCACAAGGCCAGCAGGCTTATTCACCACAATCAAGTCATCATCCTCATACACGATGTTAAGCGGAATATCTTCGGGAGTAATCTTGTTCTCATAGTGCGGACGGTCGAGCATCACCTGTATCACATCGTCGGGCTTCACCTTATACGACCGCTTCACAGGACGCCCATTTGCCATGATGAACCCTGCATCAGCCGCCTTCTGCACACGGTTTCTCGACGTGTTGCTCAGATGACTAAGCAGAAACTTATCTATGCGGAGCAGTTTCTGGTTCTTATCAGCCACCACCCTGTGATGCTCATAGAGTTGGGCTGTCTCGCCATCCTCCAGTTCATCATCGTCACGGAAATCCACGTCGTCCACCATATCCGCCTACAAATCTATGTCGAAATCAAATTCCTCCACCTCCGTAGAGTCGTCAAGAATCACAACCGCAGTAGTATCTATCTCACCCCCTCCAATCACAATAGTCAGCGGACGCTCACGAGGGATTTTCTGTCCAGCAAGCACCTCTCGCCCACTCTGCTTTACGGCAATGACCAAATCCCTCGGACGACCAATCAGCACCTCATGCGGCGTCAACTTAAAGCCCAACGATTTCAGCAGCGACTCCGCTTCACGCAGCGACCCATGATTTACCACGTCTGGCAACTGCACCATAGGCTCGCCGTTCATGTTGACAGTAAGATACACCACACGTCCTCCCTTCACTTCATATCCTGCCGCAGGCGACTGCTCCAGCACAGCGCCACGCATCACACTCTTGTCGTATGCCGAATCCACCACAACAGCCACCAGTCCACGGTCTTTCAGCATGCCCTCTGCCGAATAGAGCGACTTGCCAATCACATTCGGCACCTCTATCTTCTCCCCATGACGAGTGAAACTGTCAAGCAGCAGAAACGTCACCACAGGCACTGCCACGATGACAAGCATCATCAGGAGGATGTTAATCCATAGTTTCGCCCCCGACTTGCCTGTAAAATACTTCTTTATAGCCATTATACTACATCTATTATGAGTGCAAAGATAGACAAATTCCCCGACTTACACACCCTCTTAAACGAATTTTGCAAGTACAACAGAAAAAATGCCATTATTTAGCGACAAAAGGCAGAAGTCCGTGTCGGAACTCCTGCCTTTATATTGCTAACAGCAAACAATTTTATTTGCCGTGATGCTCGCTTGAAACAGTGAGACGCTTGCGACCCTTTCTGCGACGGGAAGCAAGAACACGACGGCCATTGGCAGTCTGCATGCGAAGACGGAAACCGTGCTTGTTTAACCTCTTGCGGTTGTGTGGTTGAAATGTTCTTTTCATTGTTTTATTCTATTTTATTGTTACTTCATTCACATTCACATCGGGCAGCATTTGAGCATGTTGCCACATAAAACGACTGCAAAATTAGGTATTTTCAGCAAATCGACAAAAGAAAAAGCCAAAAAACACAAACTTTTTTTGTCATTTTAATGAAAATCCTTAATTTTGCACTCGAAAAATCAATATAAACGAAAACTTTTTAACAAAAACCGAACAATACTATGGCTATTTTAGCAGGTGACATTAAGAAAAACGTATGCCTCCGCCTTGACGACGGCAAGATTTATGTAGTTATCGACTTCTTGCACGTCAAGCCCGGCAAGGGAAATACAGTGATGCGTACAAAACTCCGCAACGTTGAGGACGGCCGTGTGCTTGAGCGCACATGGATTGTATCTGCAAAACTCGACGATGTGCAGGTATCACACCAGCAGTTTCAGTATCTCTACAAGGAAGGCGACGACCTCGTGTTTATGAACACAGAGTCATTCGAGCAGGTGAACATCGCCAAAGAGGTAATCACTGGCGGCGACTTCCTGAAAGAGGGCGAAACTATGGTCATGGCATCTATCGACGAGTCAACAGGCACAATCCTCACAGCCGAGGCTCCTATCAAGGTTGTACTTCAAGTTACATACACTGAGCCGGGCTTCGCTGGCAACACTGCAACCAACGCTACCAAGCCTGCAACATTGGAGACAGGCGTTGAAATCCGTGTGCCTCTCTTCATCAACGAGGGCGACCTCATTGAGGTAGACACACGCGACGGTTCATACGTTACACGCATCAAAGAATAAGACCTAAATAAAATTTGTTTTCATTGTTTTGTAAAAACGTGTTATTTATTTAAGCAGGGGTTGAACGTGAGTTCAGCCCCTGTTTTTCTAATGCCGCTTTTATTTTTCGCACATTGTATATTAAAGCAAGTCCGACGAACACGTTCTGCACAGTTCGTCGGACTCATATTACTTTATAATATCACACTTACTTCACAAGCACTTTTTGTGTGCTTCCGTCAGCAGACTTCACGATGTTAATGCCCTTCTGCAAAGAGTTGAGGCGTGCGCCACTGAGGCTGTAAATGCCCTCTATTGCAGGCGCATTGGCTGGTGTTGGCACATCCTTCACTCCCGTAGTGAGATTATCATAATCATCTATGCTGAGGAAGTGGAGAGTAGCATTGAGAAGAACATATTTCTTGTTTGCGATAAAGACAAATCTTGCCTTGTAGTCGCCGCCCTCATCTACACGGTAACGGCGAGTGTACTTGATAATATCACCTTTCTCATCGGTTCTCTCCCATGTAATTGTGTTCATAGAGGGCACAGAACCTGCTGCGCGTGCTTTTACTCCTGCATCTTCACCTTCCATGCCAGAACCCGGCACTGTCTCTGGCGCATCGGGGTCGTACTCTGACCAACTATCGTTGAAACTGTAAAATATGCTATCGCAAGTCACATTCAGTTGAATGCGATAACTTGAAAGAGAGGAATTTCCGCCATGGAAATTGTCACTTCCAAAACCGCGAGTGTAATCTCCGTCAGCGTCTCTCCAACCGTCGAAATAGCCCGGGCCATACCATTCATAGTCCACATACCAACCGTCAGAATCCAAACCATAGTTATATGCTTCGTTTATATCGTCGATGCCCAGCGCCTCTGTGATTGCCTGTGTATCTACAAGAGAATATGTTACAATGGCAGAATCTACCTCGGCTCCTTTCTCGTCAATGATGCGCAATGCTTGATAACTCTCCAAGTCTATGGTCTTAACCAATTCAGGACCAGTAATAGTGAATGTGATTTTGTATGAATCATTGTTAACAGACAGCGTATCTGTTACACGGGTCATAATGTTTGTATATGTCAACATAGCACCAGTGGTTTCTATGCGGTATTTGTGACCCTCTATGAAATGATAACTGAATGACACAACCACATCCTCAATTCCATTTCCTCGTCCAGAACCCCCAATCTGAACAGCCTCAGCAGCATCATCCACATAAAGGTCGCAGGACACCGCAATGCCATGAAGCATCATAAGGGAAGCTTCTGACGCATTTGGATAAGTCAATGTTATACCCTCTTTTGCGTTAAAGTCTTCGATGCCGTCAAAAGTTACGCCATCTTCAACGTTCCATTTTGCTGTACCCCAAGTCCAGTCAACGTCTTGCGCAGACAGCCCTGTCACAGTGAGGATAGCCACGATGAATGAAAGTAAAATTTTTTTCATAAAAATCCTTTCTTTTTAAGTTGTTAGTTAATAATTATATGTGAAAAGAAATGCTTTGTGTCACCATAAAAGGCGAAAGAACTTTCTTTTTCGGTTGCAAAGTTACGTATTTCTGACAAATTGCACAATACCATAAACATAGTAAATTGTCTTTTATTGACAAAATCAATGAGTTTCCGCCCCATTTTGTCATTTAAAAGGGGGAAAAACCTCTAAAAGCATAGCAAATCTTACTTTTTTACATATTCTCTTGGTAGTTAACTATAAAAATGATACCTTTGCACTCGAAATAAACGACAAAACGAAACTAAAAGCAATAAAAGCAATAGCATTATGTGTGGAATTGTTGGCATATTTGGAGTTAAAGAACAGACTTCTGAACTGCGACAGAAGGCGTTGAAAATGTCTCAGAAGATTAGGCATCGCGGCCCAGACTGGTCGGGAATATACGTTGGTAAATCGGCTATATTGGCGCATGAACGCCTGTCAATCGTCGACCCCGAATCGGGCGGACAGCCTCTGTTCTCGCCCGACCGCAAGCAGGTGCTGGCGGTGAACGGAGAGATATACAACCACCGTGACATACGCCGTCACTACTCTACCGAGTATGAGTTTCAGACAGGCAGCGACTGCGAGGTCATCCTTGCGCTCTATCGTCATCTGGTTGCTCCTGTCTCGCCAGCCGAGCGCCCTGCGAAGATAAAGGAACTTTTCGAGCGTCTGAACGGCATTTTCGCTTTTGCCCTCTATGATGAGGAGGCGGACACGTACCTCATCGGGCGTGACCCAATCGGCGTTATACCTTTATATATAGGCAGGGATGCCGACGGCAAGGTGTATGTCGGTTCAGAGTTGAAGGCGCTGGAAGGCTTCTGCGACGAGTATGAGCCTTTCCTGCCGGGGCATTATTACAGCAGCGAGACAGGAGAGTTGGTAAAATGGTATGACCGAGAGTGGATGCACAAGATGCCTGCCGAATGTTCGGGCGAAACGGGCAGACTTGCGGCGTTGCCATACAAGGAAAGCGTGAAGGAAATTCACGACGCCCTCGAAGCCAGCGTGAAGCGTCAGTTGATGAGCGATGTGCCTTACGGCGTATTGCTGTCTGGCGGTCTCGACTCGTCGGTAACGAGCGCCATAGCGAAGAAGTTTGCCAGCAACCGTGTGGAGGCAGACGGCAACGAAAGGGCTTGGTGGCCTCGTCTGCACTCGTTTGCCGTGGGGCTGAAAGGTGCGCCCGACTTGGCGAAGGCTAAGGTGGTGGCTGACTATATCGGCACGGTGCATCACGAGATAAACTACACGGTGCAGGAGGGCATCGACGCTATCCGCGATGTGATATATTTCATTGAGACATACGACGTTACGACCGTGCGCGCCAGCACACCGATGTATCTGCTTGCCCGAGTAATCAAGTCAATGGGCATCAAAATGGTGCTGTCGGGCGAAGGTGCTGACGAGGTGTTCGGCGGCTATCTCTATTTCCACAAAGCCCCCGACGCCAAGGAGTTCCACGAGGAGACGGTGAGGAAACTCGGCAAACTCTACCAGTACGACTGTCTGCGTGCCAACAAGAGCCTGTCGGCATGGGGCGTGGAGGGGCGTGTGCCTTTCCTCGACAAAGAGTTTCTCGATGTGGCAATGTCGCTCAACCCCGAACACAAGATGTGTCCGGGCAAAGAGATAGAGAAGAAGGTAGTGCGTGAAGCCTTTGCCGACATGCTGCCCGAGGCTGTGGCATGGAGACAGAAGGAGCAGTTCTCCGACGGCGTAGGCTACAACTGGATTGACACGCTGAAACAAATCACTTCCGAGGCTGTCAGCGACGAGCAAATGGCGCATGCCGCCGAGCGTTTCCCTATCAACACGCCGCTGAACAAGGAGGAATACTACTACCGCAGCATCTTCGAGGAGCATTTTCCAAGCGACTCAGCGGCACGCAGCGTTCCCCACGAGGCGTCGGTCGCATGCTCCACGGCAAAGGCTCTCGAATGGGATGCAGCATGGAAGAACATGAACGAGCCTTCGGGACGCGCCGTGGCAGGAGTGCATGAGCAAGCGTATTGACAAGAGCAGGTAGATTGACATTGGTAAGCAATGCTATATGAGCAAGCGCATCAATAGACCAAACAATAGGGCAAAGCGGCTTTCCGTTTTGCCCTTTTTCTGTCATCCTTGACAACGGCTGACCGCTGAAACGCCCTGCCGTTCACGATTACAATAGTCAGCCGTGACAAATTATAATCGTCAGCCAATGCAGATTATCCCCCTCAGCGGTTGTCAACTAGTTCGATTAGCGGTTGCCATTTTTAGGAGGGAAAAGTTTGCTGATGCAAGATGTGGCAAATGATAAAATTTGGGTGTCCTCCTTTGCTATTTATCTCTTTTTTATTTATCTTTGCATAAGAAATAGGAGTTGCTGCACGCATGGTCAGCGGCAGGCTTCTGTGCAAGCGGACTCTTTTCTGAATATCAAACAAATAGACTAAGGCGTAAGGAGAATTTGGCAATGGAAGATTTCGTGCATCTGCATGTGCATACACAGTACAGTATTTTGGATGGACAGGCATCAATCTCTAAACTTGTGGACAAGGCTATCAAGAATGGGATGAAGGGCATGGCTGTGACTGACCATGGCAGCATGTTCGGCATCAAGGAGTTCTTCAACTATTGCAACAAAGTGAACAAGGGCAAGTCGCCGGAGGAGAGGTTCAAGCCAATCTTCGGATGTGAAGTGTATTGCGCCAGAAGGGATAAACAGTCGAAGGAAAACAATGCGCTGGACAAGAGCGGTTGGCATCTGATTTTGTTGGCGAAGAACGAGAAGGGCTATCATAATTTGGTGAAAATTGTGAGCGAGGCATGGGTTGACGGGTATTATCACAGACCACGTACTGACCATGCGTCGCTGGAGAAATACCATGAGGGGCTGATTGCTTCGTCGGCATGTCTGGCAGGGGAAATTCCACGATACGTCAAGAATGGACAGATAGAGGAGGCGGAAAAATCTATCGAGTGGTTCAAAAGTGTGTTTGGCGAGGATTTCTACATTGAATTGATGCGGCATGAGGTAAAAGACCCCATGCAGCGTGCCAATCGGGAGACGTTCAAGGAGCAGAAGGCAATAGAGCCGACGTTGATAGACTTGGCACGGAAGCACGGGGTGAAACTCATCTGTACCAACGACTCGCACTTCGTAGATGAGGACAATGCCGAGGCTCACGACCGATTGCTGTGCCTGTCCACTGGACGTGATTTGGACGACCCGACACGAATGCTGTACAGCAAGCAGGAGTGGTTTAAGACACGGGAGGAAATGAATGCTGTGTTTGCTGACCTGCCAGAGGCGCTGGCGAATACGGTTGAGGTGCTTGACAAGGTGGAGACGTACAGCATTGACCACTCTCCTATCATGCCTTTCTTCGCCATTCCCGAGGAGTTCGGAACGGAGGAGGAGTGGAGGCAGAAGTATTCTGACGAGGACATCTTCAACGAGTTCACTCGCGACGAGAACGGCAATGTGGTGCTGACGCAGGAGGAGGCGGAGGACAAGATAAAGAAACTTGGCGGAATAGACAAACTGTACCGCATAAAGTTCGAAGCGGACTATCTGAAAGAGATAACGTACGTGGGTGCGAAGAAGTTGTATGGCGACCCTGTGCCTGAGAGCGTGAAGACGCAGTTGGATTTTGAGTTGCACATAATGAAGACAATGGGTTTCCCGGGGTACTTCCTCATTGTGCAGGATTTCATCAATTCGGCTCGCGAGGAATTAGGCGTGTGGGTAGGTCCGGGGCGTGGTTCGGCGGCTGGTAGTGCGGTGGCTTACTGCTTGGGAATAACGAAGATAGACCCTATAAAGTATGACCTTCTGTTTGAACGTTTCTTGAACCCCGACCGTATCTCGCTGCCCGATATTGATACTGACTTCGACGATGACGGCCGCGGAAAAGTGTTGCAGTGGGTGACTGACAAGTATGGTGCTGAGAAGGTGGCACATATCATCACTTACGGCACGATGGCTACGAAGTCGGCGATAAAGGATGTGGCTCGTGTGCAGAAAGTGCCTTTGGCAACGGTGAATGCCTTGTGCAAGGCAATCCCCGACCGTCTGCCGAATGGGAAGAAGATGAACCTCAGCAATGCTATAGAGTGCGTGCCAGAGTTGCAAGATGCCGCTACATCGCCCGACCCGCTGCTGAGGGACACGATGAAGTTTGCGCAGATGCTGGAGAACAACGTGAGGAATACGGGTGTGCATGCCTGCGGAACTATCATTTGCCGCGATGCCATTGACGACTGGGTGCCTGTAAGCACTGCCGACGACAAGGAGACGGGGGAGAAGTTGCGATGCACGCAGTATGACGGTCATGTGATTGAGGAGACAGGGCTTATCAAAATGGACTTCCTCGGGCTGAAAACGCTGTCGCAATTGAAGGAGGCGGTGGCAAATGTAAAGGAAAGCCTCGGGATAGACGTTGACGTGGATGCTTTCGACATTACTGACCCTGCTACATATCAGTTGTATTGCGACGGCAGAACGGTGGGAACGTTCCAGTTTGAATCGGCTGGCATGCAGAAGTATCTGCGCGAGTTGCAGCCGACGGTGTTCGAGGACTTGATAGCCATGAATGCCCTCTACCGACCGGGACCAATGGACTATATCCCCGACTTCATCGACCGAAAGCAGGGGCGGAAACCTATTGAGTATGACATCCCCTGTATGGAGAAATATCTGAAAGACACATACGGCATTACGGTGTATCAGGAGCAGGTGATGTTGCTGTCTCGTCAGTTGGCGGATTTCACTCGCGGAGAGAGCGATGCCTTGCGTAAGGCGATGGGAAAGAAAAAGAAGGACATCGTTGACGCTATGAAGCCGAAGTTCATCGATGGCGGACAGAAGAATGGGCATGACCCGAAAATACTTGATAAGATATGGGGCGACTGGGAGAAGTTTGCTTCTTACGCATTCAACAAGTCGCATGCAACGTGCTATTCTTGGGTGGCATATCAGACGGCGTTCATGAAGGCGAATTTCCCTGCTCAGTTCATGGCGGCAGTGATGAGCCGCTCGCTCGACAATATCTCGGAAATCAGAAAGTTGATGGACGAATGCAAGCAAATGGGAATAAACACGTTAGGTCCAGACGTGAACGAGTCCAGATATAAATTCTCTGTCAACAATTACGGAGATATCCGCTTCGGAATGGCGGCGGTTAAGGGTGTGGGAGAAGCAGCAGTGCAGGCAATCATCGACGAGCGTGAGAGGAATGGGGCGTTCACCTCTTTGTTCAACTTTTTTGAGAGAGTGAACTTGTCTTTGTGCAACAAGAAGAACATTGAAAATCTGATTATTGCAGGCGCTTTCGATTGCTTCACTAATGTGCGTCGCGAGACATTCTTTGCCGCAGGGCAGAAGTCTAATGAGACCTTCCTTGATGTGTTAGTGCGATATGGAAACAATTATCAGCAAGACCAATATAAGGCGGCAACCTCGTTGTTTGGAAGTATGGAGGTGGCTGTGGCTCAGCCGCAAATACCGAAGGTTGTGCCTACGTGGGGAACGTTGGAAAGGTTGAACAAGGAGCGTGAATTGGTGGGCATATATCTGTCGGCGCATCCTCTTGACGATTATGTCGTAGCGCTTAAATATATATGCAACGCTCACTTCAATCAAATAGATGAACAGAGGGCGGAACTGGCAAAGCAGTCGGAGGTTTTGATGGGCGGAATTGTGACAGGTGTGAAGACTGGAGAAAGCAAGAATGGCAATCCATACGGCATCGTGAGGATGGAGGATTTTGAGGGCAATGGAGAAATGCCTCTGTTTGGCAAGGACTGGATTACTTATCGAAACTATTTCATGGAAGGGGCATCGCTGTTCATAAGGATGAAGTTCGAACCAAACCGATATAAGCCAGATGTTTACAATATGAGCGTCTTGTCGATAGACTTATTGTCGGAAGTGCATGAGAAGTTGATAGAGAAAATAACGTTTGATGTGCCACTCGACAAACTTGAGGTGGAGATGGTTGAAGACTTGTCGGCAATTATCGCTAAAAATCCAGGGGATGCTGACCTCATCTTCAATATTCATTCTGCGGAAGGAGCGAGAGTCACTCTGATGTCTCGCCGTGTTAAGGTGAAGGTTAACAAGGAATTGATAAAATATATCCAAGACAATCCTGATATTGGAGTTAAAATAAATTAGTGGACGGCGAAAGAAAATGCTTTTCCTAATAAAATAACACTATAAAGAATTTATAGATATGAATACAAAAAGATTACTGCTCAACCTAACACTGATGTTGCTAACCCTTACTGGGGTAAAGGCGCAGACTCCTATTTATTTGGATGACACTAAACCGATAGAGGAGAGGGTGAAGGATGCTCTCTCACGTATGACGACGGAGGAGAAGGTGGCAATGTGTCATGCGCAATCAAAGTTCTCGTCGGCAGGTGTGCCACGGTTGGGCATTCCAGAAATAAAAATGAGCGACGGTCCTCATGGGGTGCGTGCGGAAGTGAACTGGAACGATTGGGGATATGCTGGATGGACTAATGACTCATGCACGGCTTTCCCTGCTCTGACCTGTCTGGCGGCTACGTGGAATCCCGAAATGTCAATGCTCTACGGCAAGGCGATAGGAGAAGAAGCCCGATACAGAGAGAAAAACATTCTGCTTGGGCCCGGCTTGAACATCTACCGCACACCACTCAACGGGCGCAACTTCGAGTATATGGGCGAAGACCCTTATTTGGCATCGGTTATGGTCGTGCCATACGTTAAGGGATTGCAATCGAATGGCGTGGCTGCATGCGTGAAGCACTATGCACTGAACAATCAGGAGGTGTGTCGTGGATGGATTGATGTGAATGTCTCTGACAGGGCTTTGCGAGAAATCTATTTGCCAGCATTCAAGGCCGCGGCTGTTGAGGGTGGTGCGTGGTCGTTTATGGGCAGTTACAATAAGTTCCGTGGCGAGCATGCCTGCAACAACAAAATTCTGTTGCGCGACATTCTGAAAGACGAATGGCAGTGGGACGGCGTGGTAGTCACCGACTGGGGAGGATGCCATGACACATATAAGTCGGCAATGAATGGACTCGACATCGAAATGGGTACTTACACTAACGGACTGACTTCGGAAACGAAATTCACATACGATGACTATTACCTCGGCAATATGTATCTTCAGCAGTTGAAGGAGGGTAAAATACCTATGAGCGTGCTTGACGAACAAGCGTCACGCATTCTTCGGCTCATTTTCCGCACAGCGATGAACCGACAGAAGCCTTTCGGACGATTCACTTGCCAAGAACATTACGATGTGTGCCGACAAATCGCTGGCGAAGGCATTGTGTTGCTAAAGAACGATAACAATACTCTTCCTATTGATGCCTCGAAATACAACAAGATTTTGGTGGTAGGGGAGAACGGGATAAAGAACCTCACTGCAGGTGGCGGTTCGTCTGAACTGAAAGTGAAGCGCGAGGTGTCGCCATTGCAAGGGTTGAAAGCACTCTACGGCAGCAAGATAGACTATGCACAGGGATATAAGAGCGGCCGTTTCATCTATGGGCGTGAGGATGTCGTTCCGCAGGATGTGCAGGAACGTTTGCACGATGAGGCTATGCAGAAAGCAAAAGATGCTGACCTTATCATCTTTGTTGGTGGTCTTAACAAGAACTTCCACCAAGACTGCGAGGATAGCGACCGCACTACTTACGGTCTCCCATTCGGACAGGATAAACTGATTTCTGACATTGTGGCGATGAAGAAGCAGGTGGTGCTGGTGCTTATCAGCGGAAATGCCGTTGAAATGCCGTGGGTGAAGCAAGTGCCAGCCATTCTTCAAGCGTGGTATCTTGGCAGCGAGTCGGGCAATGCCATTGCCGATGTGCTTAGTGGAAAGGTAAACCCCAGCGGCAAACTGCCTTTTACCTTCCCTGTGAAATTGGAGGACAACGCCGCTCACCATTTCGGGAAAATCTCTTATCCCGGCGACAGCATCCGTCAAGAATATCTGGAGGACATTCTCGTAGGCTATCGTTGGCACGACACCAAGAAGATTGTCCCTCAATTTGCTTTTGGCCACGGACTTAGTTACACGACCTTTAAGTATGGGAAACCGACACTCTCTGCCAAAACGATGACAGCCAACAGTTTTATAACCGTCTGCATTCCTGTCACCAACACAGGAAACTGCGATG
The DNA here is from genome assembly GCA_022508665.1 of Prevotellaceae bacterium. Lineage (GTDB taxonomy): Bacteria > Bacteroidota > Bacteroidia > Bacteroidales > Bacteroidaceae > Minthosoma. The sequence continues at coordinate 116,871 of JAFLUT010000001.1, forward strand.
GTAAAGAGGTCGTGCAACTCTACATCGGCGATGACCAATGCTCCGTTGTACGTCCGCAAAAGGAACTGAAACACTTCGAGAAAGTGGCACTTAAACAAGGTGAGACAAAAACTGTTACATTTACTATTACTCCCGAAGACCTGCAATTCTATGACAATGGATGGAAGACGGAACAAGGACGGTTCACTATCTACGTCGGCTCGTCTTCAAGGGACATCCGTGGCAAAGAAACGTTTGTATTGAACTAAACATACATATTTAATATAAATCCTTAAACACTTAAAAACTATGGTAGTCAACGATTCAAATTACAACGAAGTGATTGCTCAAGGCAAGCCTGTAGTGCTTGACTTTTGGGCTACATGGTGTGGCCCTTGCCGCAAGATTGCTCCAGTAATCCAAGAACTTGCAGAGCAGTACGAAGGTCAGGCTATAATCGGCAAAGTGAACATCGAGGAAGAAGCCGACGACCTCGTGGCAGAGTATGGCATCCGCAACATCCCAACGGTGCTGTTCATCAAGAACGGTCAGATTGTGGACAAGGTAGTAGGTGCAGCCCCAAAAAGCACATACGAAGAGAAAATCAAGGCAATGCTGTAACGCCATGACATTCTACCAAGAATGCTATAACATCCGAAAAGACTATGGCAAACATTGACGATGAAATCCTCCGTGGCGCAGAAGAAGATGCCAAAGAGGTAGCGTTCATCCAGAACTACATGGGATCAGAAAACCGCGACCTCTTCACCGAGGAAGACATATACTATTGCCTCGACGTGATGCTCGAATACCTTGACACTACGAGCGGCGATGCCGACGAAGAAGGCTTCATCGACATCAACACCGAAGAGATTGCCAAGCACATCCAAAAGAAGGCAAAAAAAGAAGGCATGGGACCCTACGACCTCGATGCCCTTACTCTGCTGATTGATGCAGAGTTAGAGTATAACGAACAGCAAGAAGATTGACAAAACAAGGCTACGTAGTGTGCCAAAATCCACACTACAAATGCAGAAAATCCGAAGTACTACTTCAGAAATTCGGTGAAAATCTGAAGTAGTACTTCGGATTTTCTGCGTTTCTCTTGTTTGGTTTCTCTGTCTTTTCGGAAGTTGGTTATTTGTCTTGAAAACGGTCTGAGTCACACCGATTTAGAGGTAAACGAGGGGGTATTGAAACGGCGTGGGGCAGACCGCTTCAGAGGTTAAGGGCTGGGGAGGATGAAGAGCCCTAAACTAAGCAGGTATGCTCTCATTATGTGAGAAACTTCTGTAGGTTGATGGGGCGAGATTTAGTTTGCCCGATGCACGGAGCATCTTTCGTAGGGAAGTAACAAATTCTTGGCTCTCTTGGAGAATGTTGAGGTAGACGTATGTCACCGCCATGTTGTCGGTGTCACCCTGCTGGAGCAGTTCGTATATGCCACGGATGTGGAACGAGAGTTCATCCTTAATCTCGTTGCATCGTGTGCGCAGTTTGTCAATTATTTCTGGATGGCTGTCGTCTATTGCGGCTTCGGAGGCTACAATCACGTCCTTTATATCGTTGCACAGCGACAGGAAGGTGTTGTGGAATTCCTCTGGCAAAGGGCGGAAATTGTTGTCGACGTGCTCCTTGCATGCCTCGTTGATGCGGCGCAAGTTGTAGGTCATTGACATTGCCATGTTGTTGCTTAGGTGAAACCATGTGCGTTTCTCCATGGCTATTTCGGGGGTGACGCGACGCATGCAGAGGGTGAGTTTGCGGCGCTGCCCTTTCAAGACGTTCTTTTCGGTCATCAGAGCCTTTTCGGAGCGGAAGAGCAGTTTGCGTTTTTCCTTGATGAAGCCCTCCGTTATGTCGGAGAAACATTCGGCTGCAAAGTTAAGGAACATTTTTTGTTTTTCGTTGATGTATATCTTCAGCAAAGGCCATGCTTCTGTGGGTTGTGTCGTCAGAATGGTCTGGAACAGAGTTTCGGATGGTGCATCCTTTTCTTTATTCTGAAAACGGATGTTGCTGCGGATGAGAAGTGCGATGGCTACCACACCGCCGACAAGCATCATGGCTAAGCCGCCCATGTGCATCAGGCACACCATGAGTCCTGCACCTATGAATGCCACTCCTGCCGTGATGAACCATCCGCCTATGACGGAGATGACACCCGTGATGCGGAACACAGCGCTCTCACGTCCCCACGCACGGTCGGCAAGTGATGTGCCCATTGCCACCATGAAGGTGACAAAGGTCGTTGACAAGGGGAGTTTCATGGATGTGCCGACGGCTATCAGCACGCTGGCAAGCATGAGGTTGAGCGCTCCACGCACGAGGTCAAATGCTGCTCCGTCCTCTTCTTGTGTCACCGTGTTGTCCATGCGGCGGTTCACCCAGTGCCTGATGCTGTCGGGCGTGTGCTCACTTACCCACGAAGAGGCGTTGAGTGTTGCTCTGACGAGCGAGCGGCCTAAGCGTGATGAGCCGAACATCTCATCGCCTTGTGTCTTGGAACTCAATCCTACCGTTGTCTGGGTGACCTGACGGGCTTTCTTGGACGTGGCGAGTGATAGCACCATTATCATACCTGCGCCAATGAGGAAATACAGCGGTGTGCGTGCCGAGCCCAAGAGGCTCACCATCATAAAGTCGTGGGGATTGCCTCCTCCCACAGCGGTATAATCTTGATAGGAGGCAAATGCGGTGAGCGGAACGCCGATGAAGTTCACGAGGTCGTTGCCTGCGAATGCCATGGCGAGGGAGAATGTGCCGAGCATCACGACGACCTTGAACACATTGACTCTGCACCAGTGGAGCGTCTGCATTATCAGCGTGAACACGACGAGCGAGCCGAGGAGGATGAAGGTCGTGTTGTTATCTACCCACGCTTTGACTTCGGGGGTCATAATGGTGAGGTCTTTTATCCCTTTCAGAAGCATAAAATAGATGATGGCTGTGCATGCGACACCGCCAAACAGACCGACCTTCCATTTCAGACGGCTCTTGTATTCGAAGGTGAAGACCAGTCGGGAGAGGAACTGGACGATTGTGCCGAACACGAAGGCGATTGCCACCGAGAGGAAGATGCCAATGATGACGGACAATGCTTTTTCGGTGTTGAGCAAATCGCCCATTTGCAGGGTGCTGTCGGGTGCTGTGGTCTTGAACAGAGCCACCACGAAACTGGCGCCGAGCAACTCGAACACCAACGAAACGGTGGTGGAGGTGGGCATGCCGAGAGAGTTGAAGATGTCGAGAATGATGATGTCCGTCACCATTGCCGCCATAAAAATGGCTATGACATCGTAGAACGACAGGTTGGCAGGATTGAAGATGCCGTGTCGGGCAATGTCCATCATGCCATTGCTCATTGCTGCACCGATGAATACGCCTGCTGCCGCAACGATTATCACTCGCTTGAACGGGGCGGCTTTTGAACCTACTGCCGAAGTGAGGAAGTTGACGGCATCATTGCTTACTCCCACCCACAGGTCGAAGACGGCGAGGAAGAACAGGAATATGATTATTCCCAGAAATAGAAAATCCATAAACGATAGTTTTTGTTGTTATTTTAATGTTGTTTTTATGTTTCGGAAGATGCTTATGAAAACCTAATGGTTCAGAAGAGCATTATCAGTTCTGCCACCACTTTGTCGATTCGTCCGTCGGGGGCGTCAAAGCCATCTTTGTAGAAGTATTTTTGGTAGTTGAGTTGAAGTTCATATTTGATGGGCTTCTTGACGTATGACAGAGTTGAACCGATGGTGAGCCTCTTGCGTTCGGGATGGTCTTCAGACAAAGTGCCGTCGGTCACAGTGCCGTTTGAGTGTTTTGTGGCAGCGTCAAAACGAGCCTGAAAACTCAGTCGGTTGAAGTTTGTCTTTTCCAAAGGGATGCCGTAATCGACCCACACGTTGTAGGAATGGCAGTCGGGAAAAGGGTTATCCACATAATGCTCTAAGATGTATTCGGCTTCAGCAGTCCATCTTCCATCTGAAAAGGACACACAGGCATCCGCCATGTTCACTCTCACGGCATCGGGCTTGATGGTTTGCAAGCCGCCTGTAATCTTGAACGCCCCGATGGGGACTTCCGCTTTTAAGGCATAATTGAGGGTTTTAGACCAGTGGTTTTGGTCGGCGATGTTGTTAGGGCTGAAAATGCCCAAAGTGATTACGGCAGGTATGTCCTGCTGGAAGGTGTAGGATGCCTGTACACCGTCGGCACGGATGTTGTCAATGTCGCGGGCAATGAAAGAGCGGTCGGCAAAAATGTAGTTGCCGGGACCACGGAAAGGGTCAACGCCGAAAGGTATGCGGAATTGTCCTGCCTGCAATGCCAGACCATTGCCCACATCTAACTTTCCGTATGCGTCGAGAAAGGAAAACGCCCCTTGGTCGCAAAGGTCGGTGGAGACATAGTAACTGAGTTTCGGCATGAAACCTCCTTTTACCCACACACGGGAATTTCTGATGGCGAAACGGCTACGGGCATTGGTTGTCTGAAACTCGTATCTTGTACGCACCACTCCGCCAATGGTTGGGGCGGTTTGGGCAATAGTGCCAAGCGTTGTAAACCCTACGAATAAAAGGAGGGTTAATCGTTTGGTGAATGATTGAGAATGAAATAGAAAATCCATAATCTGTTAATATAAGATGCTAATTTTGTCGTATTTTGTTCGTTGCAAAATTAGACACCTTATATTAACAGATTATGAACTTTTTGTTAAGTTTTTGTTAACTTTCAGTTGGAACGTGTATGTAAGACCGCCCACACTTTCTGCCTTTATCTCACCGCCATGGATGGCTATGGCATTACGCACGATGGATAAGCCAAGCCCTGTGCCACCTGCCGCACGAGACCGTCCTTTGTCCACACGGTAGAAGCGCTCAAAGATGTGAGGCAGATGTTCCGAGGGTATGCCGCAACCGTTGTCGCTTATCGTGAAGTTGCCGTTTGTGTCGGCAGTAATTGTCATTTCGGTAGCACCGCTATATGCTATAGCATTGTCAATGAGATTGCGGAATATGGATTCGAGGAGTATTCGGTTGCCGTAGATTGCCAGTTGGGGAATGTTGAGAGAAATGTGCATGGAGGTGCGCAGACGTTCCTCTTCCACGATGTCACGGATGAGTTTGGTAAGGTTTATCTCCTCTTTTTTTATCAAGTTTGCCCCTTCGTCCATGCGAGTGATGGTCGATACATCTTTGAGCAATGCACTGAGTCGTCGGGCATTGACACGGATTTTCTCCATAAATCCTCGCTTCTTTTCCGTTTCCAGTTCGGGATGGTCGTCGAGCAGGTCGAGGCACAGCAGAATGGATGCCACGGGAGTTTTCAGTTCATGGTTGATGTTGTTCGTCAACTGCTTTTTCAGCCTTATCTTGTCCTGCTCCAGCCTCAGAGCCTTGCGGTGCTGCTCGTCACGTTGCACATAGAGTTGAACGATGTTGCTCGCTATGCTGCCGAGTTCGTCGTTGGGGAATGCCTCGTCGTTGAAAATCCGTTCCCCTCGTTCCGCCTTTTCTGCAAAGCGATTTAGGCGTGTGATGCTCAACGAGATTGTATGTGTGGAAAGAAATACGGCGAGACTCATCACTAAGGTCAAGGCCGCCATAATCCATAGCAATGTACTGTCGGCTTTCAGAAAATCCACAAGAGAGTGCGTGTATGGGGCGGCGGAACGTACCACCATGCCGTCCTCGCCCAGTCGGGCGGAGTAGAAATAGTTTACATCGTCGCTTTCCGACAGGCGTTCAACTGCATGCCCTGCTCCATAGGCTCTTGCGTCCTTTATTTCGGGGCGGTCGTTGTGGTTGGTCGAAGGTAACGGGATGTGCTTGTTGTTATCGTACAGCACATTGCCGTCTCTGTCAATCAGTGTTACACGCAAGTCCTTGACAGGTGTCCCAATTCTTGCCACAATGTCCTCTATATGCTGACCCTGCCGTATGTCCTCAATGATGCGGTCGTTGTGCATCTGCAAACGGGCATCGAGCAACGAAGCCTTAAACTCCTTTTCCCGATGATATTGTAGCACCATGAACACGCCAACCAGTAGCCAACAGAGTGTCAGCACGGTCAGGAACACACGCATCTGGAACGAGAACCTAATTTTGCCAGCCATAGCCATAACCAGAGCGTGAGATGATGTGTTTGCCGTAAGGGGCAATCTTGTTGCGGAGTTTAGTGATATGCACATCGACGGTGCGGTCGAACACCACGACATCTTCGGGCCACACCTTGTGCATCACCTCCTCACGTGTAAATATCCTGCCGGGATTTTCAAGAAAAAGTGCAAGAATTTCAAACTCCTTTCTCGGCAATTTCACGGCTTTGCCATCAATGGTACAGGTCAAAGTCGGGCGGTCACACACGATGCCATTCTGCTTTTTATTGCCAGATGTGCGTCTCAACACCGCTTCAATTCGGGCAATAACATTCTTTATGGAAAATGGCTTCACGATATAGTCGTCCGCTCCAAGTTGCAGCCCAGCCACCATGTCATCGTCTTGGTCTTTTGCAGTGAGAAAGATGATGGGAATGTCTGCCGTGGAAGGATTTTCTTTCAGTTTGGCAGCGAGTTCCGTACCACTCATCTTGTCCATCATTATGTCAAGCAAAAGGAGGTCGTAACAGGCAATGTCATACTCCAGCGCATTTTCGGCACTGCAAGCCGTGTCAACCGCGTACCCCTCCTGCTCAAGATAGGCACACAGCCCCTCCCGAAGAGTCTCCTCGTCATCGACTACCAACAATCTTATTCCTGACGTATTCATTTTATTTATATGTGTGAATTTATGATGACTGTGTGACTGGCAAGATTTGAAATATCATTAACAAGTCATTGCTTTTACGGTTCTTACTAAAAAGGACAATCTTGTAGTCTCGTTATGGCATATATACGTAAAATGTATATACTTAGGTTTATTGTCCAGCAGTGTATGACACTCCGATATGTACACACTTTTTGATGGATAAAGCCTACGACAATATGCTTCACGGCAGATTGCCACAGGCTTAAATTCAAATGTATAAAAGTTTTTTGCTCTTTTCACAAAGAAAAAACTTTCATCTCGTATGTTCTGTTTAATATGTTCTGTAAAGAATCCATGCGTCTGAATATGTGGCACGGAGCACGTTGCGCGAGTTGACGGCAGATGCGCGGTCGTCAAAAGATGTTGCGATGACACGGTACATTTTTGTTTCTGGGTTCTGTGCCACTTGTGCGGAATATCCTTTTGCTACGAGCGTGTTGCGCAAACTATTAGCGTTGTCTATCTTTTCGAAAGAACCACAAACTACGTTGAATGCCTTGAGTGTTCCCCCGTTCATCACGTCGAGGCGCTCTTGGCGGTCGTTGGCAGTATTATCTTCGGTGACTGTAGTCGTTACTACAGGAGTGACTGTTACAGGTGGGGTCTCCACTTGTTCGTTTGGGTTTGTCCGTGTAAGTTCCTGTGCCTTGGCTTTCTCGTATGCTTTCTTGTAGCTACTTTCAGATGACTTGCACGATACGAGTGCGAGGGCTGCCACGAATGCGATGCCCATCATGATTTTTTTCTTCATTTTGTTGTCCTTTTTATTTATATATGATTGAATCATCGTGTACAAAGTTAGCCCTTATTTGCCATATTTCAAAAGGAATGTATGTAAAAAAAGGTTAAACATTGATTTTTATGGTGTTTTTAGTGGATAAAGTTTGTATATTTGGCAAAAAATTGAAATAGACTCTTTTTTATTAACTTATTAAAACATTATCGATTATGACAAAAAGTGATGCATTCGCACTGGCTGCTGCATTTGTAGGCGGTGCTATTTTGGGAGCAACTGCAGGAATTCTTTTTGCTCCGGAGAAGGGAGAAGACCAGCGTGCAAAAATCAAGGCGGCGCTTGAGAAGCGTGGTATTAAGTTGAGTTCGGAAAAATTCAACAAACTGGTTGAGGAAATAAAAGGTTTGGGACGCAAGCGTCAGACTGCTGACGAATTGCAGATTGAAGACCTGGAGGCATAGCAAAATACTCTGATACATACACATATATCATCGGATAATATGCGTAAGCAAGGAGACTCCGGCATGGTGGGCGCAGATTTGCGTAGACTGCTTTGCGGTGCGGAGCGTTACTTGAGACTTGAGGCGACTGACAAGGCGACGGTAGTTGTTACTATTGTTGCATTGGTTATGGTCGCCCTTGTTTTATCTGTCAGTTCCGTCTTTTTTATTGGCACAGGATTGGTCAAGTCTCTCACATTGCTGATAGGCAGCGAGATTTTGAGTTATTTCTGTGTTGGCATCGCATTGCTGTTAGTTGTTGTGCTGCTCTTCGTATGTCGCAAGCCTTTGATTGAGAGGCCCATATTGCGTATGCTAAGCAAGAAGATTTTGGATGGCAAGATGCTGACCGATAATCTTGCTCCTGACACCCCCAAAGAGGTGGATTTGCATGAACTTGCAAAGAGTCTGGCATTAGAGATGGAGATGGATGCAATGGCAAAGGGGAAGAAAGGAGGTGAGAGATGATGGCAAAGCAATATTCTTCTTTGGCGGAACTTCGCGCCGAGAAGCAGGCCTTGAAGCAGCAGATGAAGTCTGACATGGAAAATCTCAAAATGGACGTGCGCAGTTGCTTTATGCCACAGGGCAAGCCATTTCTGAAGTCGCTGAATAAATATTTGAAGTATATTGGCTATGCCATTACCATTTATAAGACAGCGAATACGGTCAGACGATTTTTCAGAAAGCGATAGCCTAAATTGGGGGCAACCTTTCTTGTAAAAATTCCGCAACTTTTTTATTAACTAGTAGGCAACCGCTGGCATTCATAATTTGCCACCGTTGCCTATTATAATTTGTCACCGCTGAGACTTATAATCGTGAACGGCTGGGCGTTTCGGAGGAATAAGGTTGTTGGTTTTGGGTAGAGATATGGTATTTCAGACAGGGGGGAAGGGTTGTAAATGATATGGGATATTGGTGCTTTTCTGTATGTGCAATCTTAGCAAATGAGCGTTTGATATGTAAAAAAGTCTGAAATGGAATGTTATAAAGTATGAAAATGAACATTATCTATAAAATTCTTATTAATTTTGTACCCGATAGACAAGTATACATATAAGTATGAGAAAAAATAGCATAGGCATATCGTTTGCATTGTCAATTCTCTTGATGTTTGTCTCGTTGGGCTGTATGGCTCAGATAAAGGCAGACATCCAGACCGACCGTGAAATGACAGGCGAACCTATTTTTTCTCACGCTCTCTATTACAATGGCATGGTGGAATATGAAGGTGAGATGATACCAAGTTTCACCTACAGCGATGTTTATGTGTTCAACAAACTGATTTTCAAGAATGCAAAACAGGCAAAGAAATATTACAACATTGCCAACAACATCAAGAAGGTATATCCCATAGCGTGTGAAATACAGCGCACAGTGAACCGAACAATTGCTCATCTCGATTCGTTGCCGACAAAGAAAGAGAAGGACGCTTATCTGAAAAAGGCGGAGAAGGAACTGAAGGCGGAGTATTATCCGAGACTGAAGAAACTGACGTTCTCGCAGGGCAAGTTGCTGATAAAGTTGATTGACAGACAGTGTGAGATGACTGGTTATCAATTGATAAGGCAATATATGGGCCGTTTCAAAGCAGGCTTCTACAATGCTTTCGCCAGTTTGTTTGGGGCGAGTTTGAAGAAAGAATATGACGCTGAGGACGAGGACAAACTGACGGAACGTGCCATACTGCTGATAGAAAGCGGTCAAATGTAAGATGTCGTACATGATGAGGAAGTTGAAAATCACAGAGATGGGGCGTATGAATGCCGAGGAGTTCAAGGCTTCGGAAAAGATGCCTCTTGTGGTGGTGCTTGACGATGTGAGGAGTATGTACAATGTGGGCAGCGTGTTCCGTACATCCGATGCTTTTCGGGTGGAAAGCATCTACCTGTGTGGCATAACAGCCTGTCCGCCTCATCAGGAAATACATAAGACGGCATTGGGAGCGGAGGATACGGTGGAATGGAGACACTTCGAAAGTGCATTGGAGGCTGTGTGTCTGCTGAAAACAGAAGGATACAATGTTTTCAGCATTGAGCAATGCGAAGGTTCTGCCAAGTTGCAAGACCTCAGTCAGGTCTTGGACGGCATAAGGCAGTCGCAAGGCATATCGGGCAATCCCAAAGTAGCCATTGTCTTAGGCAACGAAGTGAAAGGCGTAAATCAGGATGTGGTGAATGCTTCCGACCACTGCCTTGAAATTCCGCAGTTTGGCACAAAGCATTCGCTCAACGTCAGCACTGCCGCTGGCATGGTTATATGGGAGTTCGCCAAGCAATTTCTTCTTTTATAAACAGTTATGGCACTAATCTTCGACATAAAGCGGTTTGCAATCAACGACGGGCCGGGCATAAGGACAACAATCTTCATGAAAGGCTGTCCGTTGCGGTGCGTGTGGTGTCACAATCCTGAGGGTTTCTCGGAGAAGCCAGTGAAGATGTACACGAAAAAGAAGTGCATCGGTTGCCAAAGTTGCGTGGAAGTGTGTCCGCAGAAAAATCTTATGCTGACACCTGATGGAATAAAGGATTTGGGGCGATGCACGGCATGTGGCAAATGCACGGACGAGTGCCCCACGCTGGCATTGGAGATGGCAGGCAAGGAGTGGGAGATGGAGCGGTTGATGGAACTTGTGGAGAAAGAACGCACAGTGATGGAGGAGAGCGGTGGAGGCGTGACCGTCTGTGGCGGCGAACCTCTGATGCACGCAGATTATCTATGCCAGTTGCTCGATGAGTTAGGCGGAAGAGGCTTTCACAGAGTGGTGGACACGACCCTGTTGGCATCGCCAGAGACAGTGAGACGTGTTGCCGAACGATGCGAACTGATGCTGGTAGACCTGAAGATGATGGACGGTGAGAGACACAAGCGATACACCGCTGTGGACAATGATTTGATTCTCTCCAACATAACTATGATAAGCGAACTCGGACACCATTTCTGGATTCGTATCCCTCTGATAGACGGAGTGAATGCCGACGACGCCAATCTCATGGCATCGGCAGAGTTTCTTGCTTCCTTGTCAACGCATCCGCAGATGGTTAACCTGCTGATTTATCACGATGTAGGCAAAGGAAAGCACGCACGCATAGGCACGTCTTACAATCCCGACAATGTGCTAATGAAAGCACCCTCCGAGCAGTTGCAGCAACACGCTTTGGAGATAATGGAACAACATGGACTTACAGCAAAGATAGGAGGATGATGTTCTCCTGTACATACTATTTATATATATGAGAATTACAATCAAAATAGGAAGCAATGTGCTAACACGCCAAGACGGGTCGCTTGACGTGACACGCATGTCGGCACTTGTTGACCAGATAGCCGAACTGCGCAAGGGTGGACACGAGATAATCCTTGTGTCGTCAGGTGCGGTGGCAAGCGGCAGAAGTGAATTGAAGCACATACAGCACGACCTTGACTCTGTTGACCAACGACAACTGTTTTCGGCGGTAGGACAGGCGAAACTCATCAACAGATATTTTGAGATGTTCAGAGAATACGGTATATCCGTAGGACAGGTGCTGACGATGAAAGAGAATTTTTCCGACTCGGAGCATCGCAAAAATCTGGAGAACTGCCTTAGAGTAATGCTGGAAAATGGTGTGTTGCCCATTGTGAATGAGAATGATACCGTGTCGATAACCGAATTGATGTTTACCGACAATGACGAACTTTCGGGACTGATGGCGAAGATGACGCAGTCGCAGATGCTCATCATCCTGAGCAACATAGACGGCATCTACACAGGCAAGCCGACTGACCCCGATTCTCGCCTCATCAGCATAGTGAAGCCGGGGAAAGACCTGAGCGACTATATTCAGCCAAGCAAATCGTCGGCAGGGCGAGGAGGAATGCAGAGCAAGTCGTCGGTGGCCACTCTCACGGCAGCCGCAGGCATCAGCGTGGTGATTGCCAACGGCAAGAGAGACAACATATTGATTAAACTAATGAATGACAGGGACAACACCCCCTGCACAGAATTTCTATGCTGAAAGAGATTTTTGAAGCAGTGAAGGATGCAAGCATTGACCTCGCCATCCTTGACACAGAAACTATAAATAAGGTATTGCTTGCAGTTGCTGACAAAGCCATTGCTGAGTCTGACACCATTCTTTTCGCCAATGCCAAAGACCTGCAACGTATGGACGTGTCGAACCCTATGTATGACCGTTTGAAACTCACGCAAGAACGCATAGAGGGTATTGCTGATGATACACGAAAAGTTGCCTCGTTGCCGTCACCGTTAGGCAAAGTGTTGAAACAAAGCACCCTGCCTAATGGACTGGAATTGAAGCGAGTGAGTGTCCCGTTCGGCGTTATCGGCATAGTGTATGAAGCACGTCCGAACGTGACTTTCGATGTGTTTGCCTTGTGCCTAAAAGCAGGTAGCGCCTGCATATTGAAAGGCGGAAAAGATGCTGATGACAGTAACCGCACAATTGTCAGCCTTATAAAATCTGTGCTTAAAGACTTTGGAATCAATGAAAACGCCATCACTTTGTTGCCTGCCACCCATGAGGCAACGGCAGAACTGCTGCACGCTAATGGATATGTTGACCTTGTCATTCCTCGCGGCAGTAAAAGACTCATTGATTTTGTTCGGCAGGAGGCGTCAGTACCAGTTATTGAGACAGGGGCAGGAGTTTGCCATGCCTACTTCGATAAAGACGGAGATGTGGAAAAAGGTTGCCGCATCATCGACAATGCCAAGACAAGGCGTGTCAGCGTGTGCAACGCTCTCGATTGTGCTCTCATTCATGTTGACCGCCTTGCCGACCTTCCCAACATCTGCTCGTTGCTGAAAGACAGCAATGTGTTGATATATGCTGATGAACCAGCCTTTGCCGCACTCTCAGGACATTACCCCGCTGCCCTTCTTCGTCCGTCTACTGAAGAAAGTTATGGAACAGAGTTTCAGTCATATACTATGGCTGTCAAGACCGTAACATCTACAGATGAGGCTATCCGTCACATCCGTCGTTTCGGTTCGGGGCATTCGGAATGTATCATAACCGAATGCCGTGCTACAGCCGACAAATTTCTTTCTCAAGTGGATGCGGCTTGTGTCTACCACAATGCTCCAACCTCCTTTACCGATGGCGCTCAGTTTGGGTTGGGAGCGGAAATAGGCATTTCTACTCAGAAACTCCATGCCCGAGGCCCTATGGCGTTGGAGGAAATAACAACATATAAGTGGATAATAGAGGGCGACGGACAGATAAGAAGCAAGTGAGTTAGTTTGCTATATCTTCCTCTCGCAAGAACTCGGGTGTGCGTTTGATGAACTCGTATCCAAATTGGCAACGGAGGCAGTTGTGTGGCTGGCAATAGTTGCGTGTGAGTTGAATTAGTGCTTGAGAATCAGCGGCATTGTCGCATAAGACCCCTGCTGACGCCCATTCGCGAGTGATGCGGTTATTTTCTGCTTTCAGTTGTTCCCAAAGAGAGAAAGCGTGGTCGCAGAGATGCTGGTTGGCCTTGTATTTCCCATAAGCGAAGAGGATAGGGGCAATGCTGTTAATAATGATGAGTTCTATGGAGGATTTTGAGAGTTGATTTTCTCGAGATTTTGATGTTTGACCACCGAAACAATAATGAGTTTTCCAATAATCGCTTGTGTGGGTTAGAAGGAGGTCGCTTACATCATAAAGACTGACGGAATTGATGAGTTTGGAGAGGTTCAGACGTTGCTCATGATATAGCATCGCCAATTGGGCAAGGCGGATATAAGGGAAATTTTGAGGTCGCAGGCGGAGGAACTTCCATGCGTTGGGTGACATTGGAGTGAGAGAAAACTTTTGACGCAAATATCTATATTCCTTTTGTAGACGGATGAAATATTCGTCTTGCAGGTCGGATTCCAACAGTCCTGCCTGTCCGAAGAAAATGGCTTCAATCTGGAATAGGTTGTCACGGTGTTTCGCTACGGCATTCATCGGTATCGATGACGCCCAAGTCTCGAAGGCTTCTCCATTAAGACCGAAACCAAAGTTGCGGGCGATGGTGACAAATAGTGTGTTCTCCCAATCTTTGTCGAGTGTCTCCCGACGTGCAAAAATCTGTTTTGTGCGCTCTTCAAAACGTTCGAGCATAAGAGAGGTCATCCAATTGTGAATCATCAGTTGAGGCAGTTTCTCTACCACTTCTTTGCATCTGGGATGGATGTCGTTACGGATTAACTCGGTGTAATTCTCTTTAACGTGTTGAGGCACGTCCAGTTGCAATTGTGGGATTTCCTGACCGTTGGGATAATACAACAGGCAGTCAATGTCGGAGGCAACGTGCAGTATAACATTCTCGTAAGATTTGTCTTTGTCATGGTGATGTCGAAACCAGTCGCTTGCCTTCGTATGGATTTCCACATTGCCTATCCACACCGCATCGCCAATCTTTATCTTTGCTTCGGAAAAGTCGGGGCCTGCATTAGTGTTGTGCATGCCTGGATGTATCACCTCTATTAGTCTTCCATCCGTTGTTCGTAGTTCACGAAGAGGGAATAATTTGTGTTTCCATGTGTAATGTAGCAACTGTTCCATCGCTTTTTGTATTAAATTTTGTTCAAAGTTAAGATTTTTATTTCTAAATGCTTAACTTTGCACACATATTTCTATTTAATATTAAACAGATAAAACTTTCAGATATGAAAATTGCACTTATCGGATATGGTAAAATGGGTAAGATGATAGAGAAAATTGCCCTTAGCCGTGGACACGAAATTGTAAGCATCATTGATATTGACAATCAACAGGATTTTGAGAGTGAGGCATTTGCAAGCGCTGATGTTGCTATAGAGTTCACTACTCCTATGACCGCATACGACAACTATCTCAAGGCGTGGAAGGCAGGCGTGAAGGTGGTGAGCGGAAGTACGGGATGGCTGAAAGAGCATGGGGAAGATGTGCGCAAGGCGTGTGCCGAAGGCGGAAAGACGCTTTTCTGGGCAAGCAATTACTCTATTGGCGTGGCGATTTTCAGTGCCGTAAACAAATATCTTGCAAAGATTATGAATGAGTTTCCACAATATGACGTGAAGGAGGAGGAAACTCATCACGTCCATAAACTTGACCATCCGTCAGGCACTGGCATCACACTGGCGGAGCAGATAGTGGAGCGTCTTGACCGCAAAAAAGATTGGACTATGGGCTATCTGCAGAACCCTGACGGCACGGTAGAAGGAACTGACGATGTGGCGGCTGACTTGTTGCCAATCAGTTCGATACGTCGTGATGAAGTGCCAGGCATTCACTCTATTACATATAATAGCGAGGCAGACCAAATCACCATCACTCACGATGCGCACTCACGTCAAGGTTTTGCTCTTGGAGCAGTGATTGCGGCAGAGTTTACTGCTCAACGTGAGGGATTGCTGACTACTGATGACCTCTTTAAGTTTTAACATAGAATATGGGATTCGATTATAAAAACTTTCGGAAAACAAGGTCGGGGAAAGCAGAGAAACCGACTTGGGCAGGATGGAAATGGGTTAAGTTCTCCATCGTTACGTTGCTGTATCTGGCATTTCTCTATTGGGTAGAGTCATGGTGGGGGTTGCTCGTTGTGCCATTTATTTTTGATATATACATAACGAAGAAAATCAAGTGGACGTGGTGGAAAGAATTGGAGAGCGACATGGCGCGCATGCTGATGAGTTGGCTGGATGCTATTGTCTTTGCTCTTGTGGCGGTGTATTTTGTCAACAATTTCTTTTTTCAGAACTACCAAATTCCGTCATCATCGCTTGAGAAGACACTGATGACTGGAGACTTCCTGTTGGTGAGCAAGATGAGTTATGGTCCTCGAATACCGCAGACTCCGCTGACGATGCCGCTGACGCAGCACACAATGCCATTGTTCAACTGTAAGTCGTACATTGAATGGCCACAGTGGGAATATCGCCGTGTTAAGGGTTTTGGAAAAGTGGAGTACGGGGATATTGTGGTCTTTAATTATCCCGCAGGAGACACGGTCGCTGTGGCATACAATGGAGATTATTATAATCTATGTTTTCAAGAGGGGTGTGTTATCGCCTCAAGTCAGGGACGTGATGTGCCTTTGATGGATACACTTTCTATGGCAGACCAGCAGAGAATGTTTGACCATCTGTATTCTTTGGGCAAGGAGGCTGTCGCCTCAAAAACAAACATATATGGTAGCGTGGTAACTCGTCCTGTTGACCGCAGAGAGAATTATGTTAAGCGATGTGTAGGCTTGCCTGGACAGACTTTCCAGATAAAGAACAAAGTAATATATGTGGATGGGAAAAAGCAGCCGACACCTACTTTCGCTCAGTTTAATTATAAGGTGTACACTCGCAACAATCAGGTGCTGTCTGACGAAATGTGTGAGGAACTGAACATCAGCGATGAGGACAGAGACAAAATTCTCGACCACTTTTATGGCATTCCTCTCACTCGCATGGCAGTTGAGTCATTGCGTAAGAATAAGGAGTTTTGCGATAGCGTCGTTGAGATAAAGGATGGTTACTGGGGAAATCTCTATCCTCTGAACCATCAGTATGGATGGACGCGAGACAACTACGGGCCAATATGGATTCCTGCGAAAGGTAAGAGTATAAAACTCACGCTCGACAATCTTGCTATTTATGACCGTCCAATCCGTGTGTATGAGAAAAATAGCCTTGAAGTAAAGAATGGCAAAATCTATATTAACGGCAAACAGACGGACAAGTACACCTTTAAGATGGATTATTACTGGATGATGGGTGACAACCGCCATAACTCTGCCGATAGCCGCTATTGGGGCTTTGTTCCTGAAGACCACATTGTTGGCAAGCCGTTGTTTATTTGGCTCTCGCTCATTACCGACCGCAACGGAAGTGCTTATGGTGTGCGTTGGGGCAGAATATTTACATCGGTGGATAAAATTAAATAGACGAAAAAACTAATACACACATTTATAGCGAGAAGATGATTATTTTGCCAAGTGCATATCTTCCACCAGTCTCATGGTTCGCCTCCCTTGTGCGAGGCGAACCTATTTTTATTGAGCAGCACGAAAACTATCAGAAGCAGACCATTCGCAATCGTTGTACGATAGATTCGCCAAATGGGCCTATGAATTTATCTATTCCCATTGACCGTAGCACTTTCGTGAGTGGCAAATGCTTAATGAAAGACGTGAAAATCAGCACTCACGCCGACTGGCGACGTCAGCATTGGTATGCCATTGAAACGACATATTTCAATTCCCCGTTTTTCGAATATCTTCAAGATGACTTTCGTCCTTTCTACAATCGCGAATGGCGTTTCTTGATGGACTTTAATGAAGCGCTTATATATAAATGTATAGAACTGCTCGACATTCATCCGCAGATAGGCAGAACGAAGGAGTATACAGGCATAAACTATTCCGTTCAATCAGAACCTTTTAAACCTTATTATCAAGTATTTCAGCATAAACACGGATTTCTTGGTGACCTCAGCATCATTGACTTGATATTTAATATGGGCAACGAAAGCATACTGGCACTGACAAACTAATGTCAGTGCCAGTATGCTTTTATTCTCTTTCAACAGATTAGTTCCCGAAAGGAACATTGAAGCCAAGGCTAAATTGGGCACGACCAGAGAGTGGTAAACCCTGTTTAGCCATTTTGCCAATCATGTGATCCATGCCGATGAAGAAGTTGAATCCTGTTGGATGTGCGTTCAGCAACCATCCGAAACTCATGCCGTATGTTCCTGCGGAGAGAGACGCAGAAGCGGAGAAGCACTTCACAGGAGCAACATTGGCAGAAAGGCGAAAATCTGTCCATGTGTATTTCCCTGCGAGACGAGTGTTGTTGATAAAACCGAATTTCAGTTTGTCGTAGAAGTCAGGAGTATATTCCACACCGAGGTTTAAGGTAGCGGAAAGAGCCTTTGTTGTTCCTCCGATATTGCCATTGTCTTGTAGTTCATACAAATCAGCCAGCCCTTCAGTCAACCTGTCCAACTCATTGTCGAAAGAGTTTGGCTGGTTGTCGTCGATAGCGAATACATATCTGTCTGTATTGACCTGATGCTCTCCGTTGGTTGAGGCTTCATAGCAATTCTTCCAACCAATAAAACCTAAATCAAGCAATGCTGCAGAAACCTTGAAGTGGTCGTCTATCTTGTATTCAGCGCCGAGGTCAAATGCCAAACCAACGCCAGCAACACCGAATGAAGAGTCATCTATGCCGCTCACATATCGATGCTCTGTCTGCTCCCCTTCAGGGCCACGCATCGTGGTCTTAGTCTCATATTGCAGGCTGTTGAAACTCGTTTGAAGCGTAGCAGATGTTGTTCCAATATATGCGTCATCCCTAAGTTCCAGACGTGCCTTGTCCACTTTGGCATTGACATTTGCGAAACCGAGCAGGAACTTAAACTTCGCACCCACACGCAGTTTGTCGTCAATCTGTCGGCTGTGGCCGAAAGCGATTTCACTGTAAGCGTCAGCGTGTGCATTAAGGTTGCTCATGTCATACACCTTGTTTTCAAGCCCATTCTTTGCTAACTCAAACAGAGTGCCGGGAACATTGAGGTAGAGGTTTTGGCGAACATTGAGTTCCACGGTGTTATATCCTCCCCATGACTTGAAGCCAGCACCGAGCACCTGCACTTTGAGGTTTTCCGAGATGCGGTTCTTGTCGTGGATGCCCGACAAAAATTCATTTGCGTCAACCTTCGGATTGAGGAACAATGCAGTCCTGCCATCCACATTGTAAAGCACGTTGCTCACCTTGAGGTTGCTGTTTATGCCTATATTTACGTTACCTACTCCCGGGAAAGCCACATAATTTTGTTCGTTCCCATACGCAGGGTTCAACTCATGGCGATAGAGGTAGCCATCGTTAAAATATCCGGTGTTAAGATTTTGTCCCGTTGCGGTTGAAGTTATTCCAAGAGCTGCAACCACAATAATTGATTTTATATTCTTCATGATTTTCTTCGTTTCCATTGATTATATTGAGGTTATAGTTCTTTCTCGTAGTATCCAGTCAGAATAATCTTGCTGTTCTTCACATACAGTTGCATGTCGGGTCTCATTACATCATCACCTTGGCTTATCACATTTGCCTTGATTTTAATGCCGTCAAGATGCTCTATCGTACCTTCTATTTCGAGTTCTACTGGGAAATCCTCCGCATTCGCCTCAAGTCTAACCGTTGAGGCCTTTACATTCATTTCCTTGTCATTGAATGTGATAGGTACAATAGACAACTCCAAATCGTATGGAAGGTCTGTTGTTGCATCAAATTTGACCACAACCTTTGTGAGTGTGATAGCGTCAACATCCTCATCGTTCCATCCGTTGATGGTGTCTGCGTATGCTATACGAGAGTCTTTTGTCAACTGCAATGGAGCATAGAAAGCGTATGAACCTTCTATTGGTGACAGTTGCTCTCCCAAAACGAAGTCCTTAACCTTTTGGTTAGGCATCTTTGGGTCTGGCGCATTCACTTCGATTTTTGCAGGAATACCGTCAAGGTCTGCCAACACTTTTCTCAGCCCCGAGAATGGCACAAATGTTGGATTTTCATATCCCTCATAATAATGCTTTGGGTCTGTTGGAGCCAACACGAATTCATGTTCAGTGTCTGTGGTTTTAGGTGTTTGGAATACCTCGTTATCGAGTTTATAAGTATTGCTCTTTCCGTCGCGTTTAGCCGTAAGTTCGAAACCTGTCTGGAAATACACACCATACTTATCCATAGGGTTGTTCACAGACAAATAAATCTGTGGATTTTCAAGCATAATGTTTGTTCCGGACTGATTGAGGAAATCGGGCAGCGAGTTCAGGTCTATTGGGTCGATTGCAAAGTCCTTCACCTTGTATTCCAGATTTCCTGTGAAACTATTCACCACGATAGCATCCATTTCTGGTTGCAGGTCAAACTGAACAGATTCGGGCAATGTGTTGGCTGGCACAGTGTTGATATATGCCACACCCTCAGTTATGTCTATCTGGCCAGCAAATGTCAATATATGCTTATCATAATCTAATGTTATATCTCCATTTTCTACATCTATCGCCGTCACATCTACCTCTATGCGCACTTCTCCTTTGGTGTCGGGCTTGAAAGTCTCTTTTGACAAATCCAACGAACCATCGGCAGCAATGTTCTTACCTTTGTATGAACCTACCAATCCAGCAGGGAACAGAAGTTTAACGTTCTTAAATTCCATATTGCTAAGAATCTCTGGCTTAAGATTGTTGAACCTCAGAGTCGTGGTAAACTTCGTGTTTACCCCTATGTGTTCTATACTATAGATTGCCTCGTCAACATTCTGTGCCTCCGAGGTGAAAGTTGCGGGCGCTACATCTTTTATTGTATAACTTCCTGTTACGCCTACTGGCAAACCAGACAATCCATCGTCCAAAGGCAGCATTGTGGTGGTTGGTGTGATTGTAGGTTTCTGTACAGTAAACGACTTCACATTTATTGGGTCGGAATCAAAAGTACCTTCTTTTTTGATGGCGTAAATAACATTCCCATCAGGGTCAGTGTCCTTTACGATTTCACTGTCATCATCAATATCCATTACCTGATCGAGAGTCAGGACATCAATGTTGAGAGGCACAATCAAATCCTTAGTTTGAAGCCTCACCGTTGTGTCAATGTCACTCAGGTCGTAGTCATTGTCGAAACATGACTGCAAAACAAGCGGGGAAAGCAGTGCCAACCCTGCTAACAAGCGATTTTTGATTTTCATAATTTTGCCTATTTGTTAGTTAGTTTTCTTTTCCAGTTGAGTTTGCGGTAATGAAACAATTCACATAGAAACTCTGCCCCTTAAAATCAGAAACCCTGTTTTGTCCATTTACCGGCGTTCTTGTAATGAATTTGCAAATTTATATAATTTTTATGATATTTTTACATCTGTATGATAAAATTTTTGACGAATGGTGTGATTTTTGTGCGATTTGAGAGGACTTTTGTCAATGTAAATGTGTGATTATTAGCAAATAATATTCCTCGTTTCTTTGGCGTAATGCAGACTGGTACGATAAACGTTTTGTCGCGAAATCGATAAATCGCTTATCGAAAAGTCAATGAGCCGTTTATCGTAACTGTGTTGTACTCAATATATTTTATGCAGATAGACACCGACAAAATGTCAGTCACAATAAGACTGGCATTTTTTTTGTCTTTCAGACTACTCGGTAAAATATTAATACATAATTCAATATGGCACAACAAGGTAACATTGGGGTTACGACCGAGAACATCTTCCCCATCATCAAAAAGTTTCTCTATTCCGACCACGACATCTTTATTCGTGAGATAGTAAGCAACGCTGTCGATGCTACTCAGAAACTCAAGACCCTTGCCAGCAAGGGCGAGTTGAAAGAGGAAGCAGGCGATTTGACCGTGCGTGTGAAACTCGACAAAGAGGCTGGCACACTCACCGTAAGTGACCGTGGTATCGGTATGACCGAGGAGGAGATTGACAAGTATATCAATCAGATAGCATTCTCCGGAGCAAACGACTTCCTCGACAAATATAAGGAGGATGCCAACGCCATCATCGGGCACTTCGGACTTGGTTTCTACTCCTCTTTCATGGTTAGCAAGAAGGTGGAAATCATCACAAAGAGTTGGCAGGAAGGCAGCAAAGCAGTGAAGTGGAGTTGCGACGGCAGTCCTTCGTTCACAATTGAGGACGCTGACAAGGCCGACCGTGGTACAGACATCGTGATGTACATTGACGATGATTGCAAGGACTTCCTCGAGAAGTACAAAATCAGCGAACTGCTCAACAAATACTGCAAGTTCCTCCCTGTTCCTGTGGCATTCGGCAAGAAGACCAAGTGGGACGACAAGGAGAAGAAGAGCGTGGAGACTGACGAGGATGATGTAATCAACGACACCACTCCGCTGTGGATAAAGAAGCCATCGGATTTGAAGGACGAGGACTATAAGGAGTTCTACAAGAAACTTTACCCAATGAGCGACGAGCCACTGTTCTGGATTCACCTCAATGTCGATTATCCTTTCAATCTTACGGGTATTCTCTATTTCCCGAAGGTGAAGAACAACCTCGACATTCAGAAGAACAAAATCCAACTCTACTGCAATCAGGTGTTCGTCACAGACAATGTGGAAGGCGTAGTTCCTGATTTCATGACACTTCTTCATGGTGTGATTGACTCTCCAGACATCCCTCTGAATGTCAGCCGCAGTTACTTGCAGAGCGACTCCAACGTGAAAAAGATTTCTACATACATCTCAAAGAAGGTGTCCGACCGCCTGTCGTCAATCTTCAAGAACGACCGCAAGCAGTTTGAGGAGAAATGGGACGACATAAAGATTTTCATCAATTACGGAATGCTTTCCGAGAGCGACTTCTACGACAAGGCAAAGAATTTCGCCCTGCTGAAGGACACCGAAGGAAAGATGTACACATACGAGGAGTATCAGACTCTCATCAAGGGAGAGCAGACCGACAAGGACGGCAACCTCGTCTATCTCTATGCCAACAACAAGGATGACCAGTACAGTTACATCGACGCTGCGAATGCCAAGGGATACAATGTGCTGCTGATGGACGGACAACTTGACCCGGCAATGTTCAACCTCTATGAGGAGAAGTTCGAGAAGAGCCGTTTCACACGCGTTGACTCCGACGTGGTTGACCGCCTCATCGTGAAGAGCGATGACAAAAAAGAGGAATTGCCAGAGGATGACAAGAAGGCACTGACGGAGACATTCAAGAACGCCCTGCCAAAGATTGACAAAATAGAGTTCAATGTTGAACCTCAGGCACTTGGCGAGACTGCAGCGCCTGTCATAATGACTCAAAGCGAGTATATGCGACGCATGAAGGACATGTCTCGTCTGCAGCCGGGTATGGCGTTCTATGGCGATATGCCGACAATGCTCAACCTTGTGCTGAACACCGACCATCCGCTCATCAAGCAGAACATCAAGGACGCCAACAACGAGGTGGTAAGTCAACTCATCGACCTTGCTCTGTTGCAGAATGGACTCCTGCGTGGAGAAGCACTCAACAAGTTCGTTAAGCGCAGCATCGACCTGATTTAACAGGATTTTTGCAACATAGCGAACAGAAAAACATAACCGATATGACCCCGAAAGTTTGACGATGAACTTTCGGGGTTTATTATGCTCTGTTCTGAATATGGATGAGGGGAGTGAGTATGGATAAATCATAAGGGGCAACCAGTGACGCAAACGCTCTTTTGTTGTCTCCAATGACAACGGTGTCCCTCTGAAAGTCCCTGCCGTTCACGATTATAAGTGTCAGCGAATGCAGATTATAATAGTCAGCGAA
>JAFLUT010000010.1 GCA_022508665.1 Prevotellaceae bacterium
GGTTATATTTTGATAAATTTAAGTTTAATTTTATAAAATATAACTTATATTTTAAGAATGCGCGCGGTTTGGCACTGCTCATGCTGCTTGTGTTCATCTGTGTCAGCCGTTTATCCATGGCGCAGACGGGGAAGGATGTGCTACGTGAGTGGACAGCAGCCAGCGTGGTCAGCGACGAAGAGGTGAAACGGTATGGCATCGACTCGTGTTTCGTGGCACTCCCAATCAGCGATGCCGTTTTCAGCAGAATGCAAGGGAAATCATACAAGAGCGGTTGCACCGTGCCACGAGAGAACCTCCGCTACCTTCATGTTCTGCACCGCAATGCGGACGGCAAGACGCAATTGGGGGAGGTTGTGTGCAACGCTGCTATCGCTAACGACCTGCTCGCTATTTTCAGACAACTATACGATGCGGCATATCCCATAGAGCGCATGGTGCTGATAGATGACTACGACGCTGATGACGAGCGGAGCATGACGGCAAACAATACCTCGTGCTTCAATTTCCGCCCTGTGTCTGGCTCGACGAAACTGTCTAAGCATGCCCAAGGCCTTGCCATAGACATAAATCCTCTCTATAACCCCAGCATAAGTTTGGGTACAGGCAAGGTGGAACCTTCGGCAGGCAAGCGGTACGCCGTTGAGCGCTCCAAAATCACTGACACGAAAGTGCCGCTAATCAATAAGAAAGACCTCTGCTACCAACTGTTCAGAGAGCATGGCTTCAGTTGGGGAGGCAACTGGATGTCGAAGAAAGATTATCAGCATTTTGAAAAGTGAGCGCAGACGTCAATCTTTCTATATCATCTACCATATTTATAAAATTCTACATCTACTAACAGAATAATACCGCACAACACGCATCATGAATACCGAAAACATCCTGCAACAGCATGGCATCCGCCCTACTGCCGTCCGCATCCTCGTATATCGAGCCGTTCAGCATCGCTCCGAGACCTTTTCGCTTGCTGATGTTGAGGAATGGCTGCCCGACATGGACCGCTCCAGCATTTTCCGTGCCTTGCGGCTGTTTGCTGAGCATGACCTGCTGCATGAGATTGATGACGGTTCGGGAATAAGCAAATACTGCGTGTGCCGATGTGAGGGGCTACACCACCTAAACCACATACATTTTGCCTGTACCCGATGTGGCAAGACTTATTGCCTTGAAGACCAGACTATTCCGGTCGTTGCTCTTCCCGACGGGTTTGTGCCTAATGACTATGAGTATGTGGTGAAAGGCATTTGTCCGCATTGCAGATGACCTGTATTTGAATCAAGGTTCAAAAGCAACAAGAATGTGCAGGTTGATGTTTTGATAGCAACCGCTATTTTCTCCCGAAAAGTTTGTTGATAAGGTCTGTGCGCTGCATCTTCCGTAGCAGACGGATGATGTTCTGCCGTTCAGACGCTTTGTACCAAAAGAAGAACTGTCGTTGCGCAAGTTTTTCTTGCTGTGTTTTGGCTGAAAAGACTGGCTGCAAAGTGTATGGATGAATGCCCGTGTACCATGTCTCGGTGGAAATGGTCATTGGTGTTGGCGTGAAGTCCTGCACCTGCTCAAGTTGGAAATTGAGGTCTTTGGTTATCACTGCCAATTCTGCCATGTCCTCAGCAGTGCATCCGGGGTGGGAACTGATGAAGTAAGGGATGAGTTGCTGGCGCAGTTTGTGGCGACGATTTATGTCATCGAAGATGCACTTGAAATCATGAAACAGTTGGAAGGAAGGTTTGCGCATGAGGTCAAGCACACGGTCGGATGTGTGTTCGGGGGCAATTTTGAGGCGGCCGCTGACATGGCGTGTTATGAGTTCTTCGATGTATTTCTTGTTGGCGCAGTTGGTCTGCTCGTTGCCAGTGTCGTGGAGCAGAAGGTCATATCTCACGCCTGAGCCGATGAAACTCTTTTTTATGTCCGGCAGGGAATCGACAGAGCGGTAGATGTCGAGCAATGCCGAGTGGTCAATATTGAGGTTGTTGCAGATGTGTGGGTGGATGCACGACGGACGTTTGCATTTGTGGCACAGAGTCTGGTTTCGTCCACGCATGGCGTACATATTTGCCGACGGGCCTCCGAGGTCGCTCAGATAGCCTTTGAAATCTGGCATTTGCGTGATAGCCTTTACTTCTTTCAGAATGCTTTCCTTGCTGCGAGAAGTGATGAATTTGCCTTGATGTGCGGAAATGGTGCAGAAAGCACATCCTCCGAAGCACCCACGATGAAGGCACACGGAGTGCTTTATCATGTCGTAGGCAGGGATGCGTTTGCCCTTGTATTTTGGGTGGGGCAGACGGGTGTAGGGAAGGTCGAAAGAATGGTCGAGTTCGTCCTGCGCAAGCGGTTGATAGGGAGGATTAACAACGGCGAAAAGCCCGTCAACCTCTTGTATTATTCTCTGCGCAGAGTATTTGTTGGACTCTTCTTCTATGTGCTTGAAATTCTCGGCTTGCACTTTCTTGTTTCGCAAGCATTCTTCGTGGCTGTGAAGAATGATGTCGTCTTGTTTTATTCCTCCGGGGATTTCGTTTCTATGCAAAAGCGAAACGGTCTGTTTCTGTGGGAAGCGTACCATGAGATTGCGGAACATTGGCACGTCTATCTCGCAGTCTTGCTCCGCTAACAAATGCGCTAAGGACACTATTGGCTTCTCTCCCATGCCATAGATGAGAAGGTCTGCGCCCGAGGGGCAGAGGATGCACTTTTGCAGAGAGTCTTGCCAATAGTCGTAGTGGGTGAGTCGACGAAGGCTTGCCTCGATGCCTCCAAGCACTACTGGCACATCGGGGTAGAGTTCTTTGAGTATCCGAGAATAGACGATTGTAGGATATTCGGGACGCAAATCATGCCGTCCGTCGGGAGAATAGGCATCTTCTGAGCGCAGTCGCTTGTTGGCTGTGTATTTGTTGACCATAGAGTCCATTGCACCGGGGGATATGCCAAAGAAGAGTCGAGGGCGACCGAGTTTGCGGAAGTCTCTGTAATCGCCATGCCAATCGGGCTGAGGAACTATGGCTACACGCAATCCTTCGGCTTCCAATATACGTCCTATGACTGCCATTCCGAATGAAGGGTGGTCAACGTAGGCGTCGCCTGAGAAGATGATGACATCGAGATAATCCCACCCGAGGCGTTCAAGTTCTTTTTTAGTTGTGGGAAGCCAAGTCACTGATGTGTAGTGTTTTATAGATGTTATAGAAGGGTATAAAGTATCTTTATGCTATATATATGTATCTCATTCAAGGAATGTGAGGAACGCTTTGTACAAGTCATTCATCTTCTGCCGGTCAGTCATGCTTTCGA
Source organism: Prevotellaceae bacterium (assembly GCA_022508665.1). Lineage (GTDB taxonomy): Bacteria > Bacteroidota > Bacteroidia > Bacteroidales > Bacteroidaceae > Minthosoma. The sequence goes on from JAFLUT010000010.1 coordinate 3,304, forward strand.
GAGGGAATCCAAGACGCACGAAGCGCTGAGGCTGGGCTATGGCAGAGAATGTGTTGTCGGAGTATGTGAGAATGGCGAATGCGTCTTTGTCTGGCTGCAAAACGCATGGGGCAGGTATGCTGTAACTCTGCGGATTCATTTCTCGGTATATGTTGAATGTCAGTCCGCATCCCTGTATCGTCTTATAGTCCTTGTTGGTAACAATGCCTGTCACTATGCCACCGATAGAAGGGCCGCCAGCGTTTGCAGCACTGAGTATGACTTTGCCACCATTATAATAATACAGTTCCACCATACTGTTTGTCTGCTGATTGAACACTTTTTGAGTGCCATATATCATATCGACGATAGGATAGTCAGAGAGTTTCGATTTCTTGTTGAGCAAGGCGTTCTCGCTGCACGATGTGAAAGAATGTCTGCGGCTGAGCATGGCGGCATGTCCGTGTATGGCAACATAATCAAATGTATTGCCCATGACAATTTGCCCTTCCAGTTCGCTTCCGCTTGAAGCAAATTCGCCCACCGCCTCGCCTTCTGCCTTTGAGCGGTCGAAAATGAGTTGTCTGCCACAGAAGCCTGTGTATGCTCCGTATGGCACTCCGGGATCGGCGTCGAGATCAAATCCGCATTCGGTAGGCGTGTCAATGATTGCTGGCCCTTCGAGGCGTGTGAAGGCATTGACAATCAAAACTGTGCCTTTGTTCTGCGAAGAAATTCCGCATGACAGCACTTCTGAAGGGAAACTCTCCCCGCCTTGGTTCAATGCCGTAACACGGAAAGAATACACTTGGTCTTGGTTGAGCGGCACGGTATAAGCAGTGCCTTGTACAACTGTTCCATTGTCAAAACCTCCGTCTCCGTGGCGTGTATAGACGATGTACTTTTGCGGAGTGGCGCTCGGTTCTATAGGGTCATTCACAGACGACCATGTGAGCGTGGCTGTTCCGTTGGCTTCATTAAGGCTTATGGCAAAATTGTCTACTGGCAGCGGCTGTATGGTATAACTACGTCTATATAGCGTTGCAACATACTTTACCAATGTCTTGTATACAGAGCGGCTGAAATCAAACCTAAATTTCGGGTCATACGCACGTTTCATGTCGGCGAAATTCTGATGACTCAGCATTTCGAGAATGCATGCAGGCGTTAGCGGCACCCTTGTTTCGCCATAATTCCTATTCCATAGTTGCCTTACCTGCCAGTCATATTTTCTTAAATCTGTATATAAGTTAGTAAGAAACATGCTCGCAAGGTCACGGGATACATAGCGGTCAAGCCCTGCACCTGTCTTTCCGTCGTTGAAGTTAGTTGTATATATTGACAATGGACCAACATACTGATCGTCTGTCATTATGCCGGCATCGGTGTGGAAAGCCACGCTGAGGTCTAACGGCACTTTTAGTCCTTCGGCATGTTCGGGGTCGTATATCGAACCTCCAAGCAGATAGTTTACTGCTGCGGAACGTGAATTGATGTCGTTGTTATAGTCATTGATTCCAAACGGCTCGGTATGTATGCTATAAGGAAATCCCATCCACTGAACACTGTATTTAGCCGCTTCCGCCCAGCGTGGCATTCCAGAAGGCCGAATGTGTTGAGTGGCGCTGACAGGCACGATGTTGCCCATGCCACCACCGAACCGAACCGCATCGGCACTCACTACGCCTTTCTGCTGACTGTGGTTGGACAATGTAACCATGCCGTAGTCGTGCTGTCCTTCATCGAATTCGAATGTGCCAAGATACAGCCAAATGCCACCTCCGATTTGCTGGTTTACCTTAAATTCCGTCGCACCTCCTTTGTGGTGTACGGTATATGTGGCATCTGTGACGGCGTTTTCATGTGTACGATAAGTCACATACACGGCATAGCGCCCTTCTTTGGGTATGTCGGGAGTCCATTGCGCTATTTCCTCGTCTTTAAGCGATGATACGGTTGGGCAATACCTTGACGTGCCTGCTACAAATGGAGAGTCAATCGTCTCGTATATCTCTTTCAGATGAGCAAATCCTTTCTGTGGCGAGGTCATCCAATTTCCGTTCTTCTGCTTGGTGCGGAACGTCTCGGCGTATGTGCCGTCCTTGTGAGGCTGGTCATTGTCAACAATCACTTCGCATGACTGGTAGTCTCTTTCACGAGGAGTGAACACCACAGCCCCTGCATTTTGCAACATTGGGATGATGTATGGCACAACGAATGTCTGTGAGAGCAAATCTTCCGTTGTACAGAATAGTCTTGGCCGCTGCCATACCCACTCGCGCTTATCTGACTGGTAATACCTCCCATGGCTTTGCCACAGGGCTATGTGATTGCCCTCTAATCCATCTGAGGCGGTGTAAGGACGGGAAATGTTCTTCACCCACTGCTCACCCTTATACTCATCTTTCAGCAGTCGTCCAGAGTCTTTCTTCCCTTTACGGAAAAAGTTCGGCACCAGTTCCTCAATTGGACGTCCGTCAGTCTCTATGACCACATCGTATTTCCTCATTTGGTTAGGCAGCAAGTCACGCACCTGACTGTATATGTCCTCTACATTCTGTGGCAGGAAATACTGCTCTTGAAATCCGCCTCCCATAACAATGCGAACTGTTTCTGTCTTGTTGTCCACCGTATATGACACGAGGGTCGACGGCACAATGTTGCAGTCCTTTCGTGCATAGTTCTTCGCCCACTCTTTCAGAGCCTTCTCCACATTTTGCGCATGTGCTTGGCATAAGAAGCACGACAAGAGAAGTGCTATTATATAATATCTTTGCTTCATTGCTTTTACTTATTATGAATTACAATGTAAGTAAACAATTATTATCTCTATTATAAAAAATCGACAGTGATTTTGCTATATTATCACTCATATTGGACAAAGGTAAGCATTTTTTTTGAAATATGAAAAAAGGGCAGACTTTTTACTCATATTGCAACATATTTAAGGGAGAGTAAGAATGAATAACAAAAAAGGCTGGACTATAAATATGTCCAACCTTTTTATATATTTCTATGTTTTGCTACTGCTCAAAGTGCAATTTCTCGCCATTGGCTGAGACTGTCACAGGTTTGCCGTGGGCAATCTCTCCGCTGATGATTTTCTTGCTGAGTTCGTTCAGAAGTTTGTCCTGAATTGCTCGTTTTACAGGGCGTGCGCCGAATTGTGGGTCGTAGCCTGCCTTGGCAATCACTTCGAGGGCTTCATCGCTGACAGTGAGTGGGATGCCGTTCTCTCCGACCATGCGGATGACCTTATCCACTTGCAGTTTTACAATCTGCTTGATTTCCTGCTCGTTGAGTGGCGAGAAGGTGATGATGTCGTCAATCCTGTTTAGGAACTCCGGACGGAAAATCTGGCGGAGTTGTTCACACTGTGCGTTGCTGGTCATGATGATGATGGTGTTCTTGAAGTTCACCACGCGACCTTTGTTGTCGGTCAATCGTCCGTCATCAAGCACCTGCAAGAGGGTGTTGAACACATCGGGATGAGCCTTCTCTATCTCGTCGAACAGCACCACGGAGTATGGCTTGCGGCGCACTGCCTCGGTGAGTTGACCGCCCTCCTCATATCCGACATATCCCGGAGGCGCACCGATGAGACGGGTTACACTGAATTTCTCTTGATATTCGCTCATGTCAATGCGAGTTATCATCGTTTCGTCGTCGAAGAGGTAATCTGCAAGTGCCTTTGCCAGTTCGGTTTTGCCCACTCCTGTCGTTCCGAGGAAGATGAAACTGCCGATTGGTCGCTTGGGGTCTTGCAGTCCTGCACGGCTGCGACGCACGGCATCGCTCACGGCACGGATTGCCTCGTCTTGCCCAATGACACGTTTGTGAAGTTCCTCCTCAAGGTGAGTGAGTTTCGTGCGTTCAGAAGTCTGCATCTTGCTCACAGGGATGCCTGTCCAACGACTTACCACATCGGCAATGTCGTCGCTGTCCACCTCCTCTTTCACGAGTGCCATGCCCCCCTGCGCCTCTGCCAGTCGCTCCTGCACCGCCTTGATGTCCTCTTCGAGGCTTTGCAACTTGCCATAACGTATCTCAGCCACACGCTCATAGTTGCCCTCGCGTTCAGCCTTATCTGCCTCAAATTTCAGTTGCTCTATTTGCAGTTTGTCGCTCTGAATTTGGTTGAGGAGTGCCTTCTCGCCTTCCCATTTCGCCTTCTGCTTCTTTTCGTCCTCTTTGAGGGCATCAATTATCTTGTTCAGTTCGGCAAGTTTCTCTTTGTCGCCCTCACGTTTGATTGCCTCGCGCTCAATCTCCATCTGCTTCAGATGACGGCTGAGTTCGTCCAGTTCCTCAGGCACGGAGTCACGCTCCATGCGGAGTTTCGCTGCCGCCTCGTCCATGAGGTCTATCGCCTTGTCGGGCAGGAAGCGGTCGGTGATGTAGCGGTTGCTCAGTTCCACAGCGGCAATGATTGCTTCGTCCTTGATACGCACCTTGTGGTGGTTTTCATAACGTTCTTTCAGACCTCTGAGGATTGAAATTGAAGAGGTTACATCTGGCTCATCCACAGTCACCGTTTGGAAGCGGCGTTCCAAAGCCTTGTCCTTCTCAAAATACTTCTGATACTCGTCAAGAGTCGTTGCACCGATTGACCGCAATTCTCCGCGAGCCAATGCTGGCTTCAAGATGTTTGCCGCATCCATCGCTCCGCTCGTCTGCCCAGCACCAACGAGTGTGTGAATCTCGTCGATAAAGAGAATGATTTGCCCATCGCTCTCCACCACTGCCTTGACAACGGATTTGAGCCTTTCCTCAAACTCTCCTTGATATTTAGCACCAGCAATGAGCGCCCCCATATCAAGAGAATACACCTGCTTATCTTTCAGGTTTTCAGGCACATCGCCACGCACGATTCGCCCTGCGAGACCTTCCACAATGGCGGTCTTTCCCGTACCGGGTTCGCCTATGAGTATAGGATTGTTCTTAGTACGACGGCTAAGAATTTGGAGTATTCGTCTTATCTCCTCGTCACGCCCAATCACAGGGTCGAGTTTTCCGTTCTTAGCACGCTCTACGAGGTTCGTTGCATACCTTTCAAGAACCTCTTTGCCAGTCTCTTGCTGGCTATTCTGATTTTGATTGTTGAAGTTCATAGTTGCAGTTTAAGTTTAGTTTGTTATTATTTTTGCCAAACCATACTGCAACAACTGTTCCACAGACCCTCATTCGGTCATATTGTCATCATTTTCAGCGTTTTCTCTGTCATCTTGTCCTATTCCTAACATATCGGCAATAGCAGTATAGTACAAAATGTCATCCAAAGTACCATATTCCCCCATGCTCACATAGTTCTGCTCATTCACATTTATCGTCGGCGCAATGCTTCCATAATTATAGTTGCCCTCACCGTCAGCAACGTATGCCACCACGGGGAAAAGACAAACATGGAAGTTCTGCCCTACCTCCTCCGTCATCACGTTCTGCCCTTTCGTAGGCAATCCGATTGTTATGACATTCTCCTCTCCCATCGAACATCGCAAAGAATGAATCAACCATTCTGCCGCACCTTGGGTATAGGCACTCGTAATGATATACACACGGTTCTTCCCAATGTTTCCTAACGACAAATCGTATGGCAAAACAACATTCTCTGCCGCATGAGCCTCATTTCTGAAAGTCCTCGCAAAAGCCCCGTCTCTACAATTCGGATTTACCACATAACTTGCCAATCGCTGCGCCATAGCGAGAGTACCATAGTTGCACAAACGTAAATCAAGCACAAACTCGTCCACTCCTCCACTCCGCATATACGCCATAATCTCATCCAACTTCTCACGATATTCAGCACCATTCCCACGTCCAGTTCCACGCTCCGCTGCATGCTCCACAAGGCGTGTACACATCACATATCCCACCTTCATCCCCTCTATATACATTATATTATATATAGGAAACGCTTCATCCTCCACATATCCCGATGCACCAAGCGCAACAGCCGCTGTATCGCTCCAATAAAAGAAGTTTTCCGCCTCATCCACAGCAATATGCGTAACCTCCAACGAGTGCGAGCCTCCACTTTTCAGTCTCGACATATTACTGCTCGAAATCCTATACCCGTCCAACGATGTAATAAAATCATTCCTCCTCAACCCTGCCGCTTCCGCAGGACTATTAGGATAAACCGTCATTAACCGCAACACCTGCTTCGTCGTCTGCCCCGTCGGGTCAGTCATCAGCACATAATCCATACCATAAGAATCTATATGGTTGAACTGCCCCCTCTCGTGAATATCCGCCACCAACGTGTCAATCTCCACATACGACCACACATCACTATGCCCACTCTTCGCCACCAAAGTAGATAAAAACGACGACGGAGCAGCAAAAAAACTCTTCCAATCTGGCGTATAATCCCCCAATCTATCAGCCCACAAATACTCGTCAAGCATCACATCATACACCCAATGATTATGCTGTGTTTTCTCCTCATACTGATATGTGCGGTCTTCGCCACAGGAACAAAGAGAAAAAACAACAAAAAATACTGGTATAATCCTATTCATTATCTCATTTATTCGTTTCTGTAATGCAAAGTTAATAAAAAACTCACTATCTTCACAAACATTACAGTTTTTTAGCACCTTTTCTTGCCGACATCGGCAAGAAAATGACTATCTTTGCAAAAGATTTCATTATTTCATGCCGATAGAGATATGGATTTTGTTTCAGTGAAAGAATATGCCAAGGCGCATGGCATAGCAGAACGCACGGTGCGTAACTATTGCGTTCAAGGTAAAATACCTGGTGTACAATTTGTAGGGAAGACATGGAGCATCCCTTCTGATGCTGCTTTGCCTGTAAGGATAAATGCCAAAGTGAGAATATCTCCACTCTTAAAAGCCTTGCGAGAACAAAAAGACATAAAGATGAAAGGCGGCATATACCATAGGACACAAATTGACCTTACCTACAACTCAAACCATATTGAGGGTAGCCGCTTGACAACGGAACAAACAAGATACATATTTGAGACCAACACAATTGGCATAACTTCCGAAGCAATCAACGTTGATGACATCATAGAGACAAGCAATCACTTTCGCTGTTTTGACTTTATTATTGACCACGCAATAGAACCGCTTACGGAAAGCATGATAATGCAACTTCATGGCATTCTCAAAGCAGGTACAACAGATGCTTCTAAACCTTGGTTTGCCGTAAGCGAATACAAACGATTGCCCAATGAAGTAGGAGGGATGGAGACAGTTTCTCCCAAGGACGTAGGGGCATCCATTCGTGCGTTATTAAAAGATTATCGTAGCAAGACATCTGTTGCCTTCGAAGACATATTGGACTTTCACCAACAGTTTGAAGCCATCCATCCGTTTCAAGATGGCAATGGTCGTGTCGGAAGGCTTATCATGTTCAAAGAGTGCCTTCATCACGGCATTGTGCCTTTCATCATCACAGACGAACTGAAAATGTTCTACTACAGAGGTTTGCGTGAATGGAAAAACACCCCCAACTATCTCACAGACACCTGCTTGACAGCCCAAGACAACTATAAAAAATCACTTGATTACTTTAAGGTTACATATTAATTGACATTGTGTAGCAGCCAAATCTTTTCCACGACGTAGTGGGTGGAAAATCTTAAAGTGAGTAATATCTTATCCGCAATGTTGCTTTTTTACAAGTTGTTATTTTTTTCGTCTTGTTTTGCCATACTTTTTTATAAAATCCTCATATAAATACAGGTTGCTTCCTGTAGTTAACCGTTGTTTATGATGTTCATCTACTTCTGAATGGCATCCATAACATAAGCATTGTAAATTATTAACATTGTTATTTAATTTGTTCCCACTTTTGTGATGAACATGCATATACATTCTATCATATAAATCACTTATATTTAATCCACACTTTTCACAAGTGTAGTCTTTATGTTCTCTATATTCTTTACTCACAAAATCCCAATCACGAGTATATCCAAACAAATCTACTTCAACATTTGTTTCCGTGTCATCTTCTTCACCCTCTTTTTTAAGTATCTCCACAAATTGTGTACTATTGATGTCTCCCCATTCACGAATATTATGCAAACAATATCTGCACAATGGTAAATCTGAAACTATTTCTTCTCTGCGACAATTATCTATATTATATACGGGAACATTTTTTGTATTGGCTCTTACATAATGTTCCCTAAAAGTACCTGATTTTATAAACTCCTGAATGGTTTGGCAATTACTTATATGAAAGCGTGGTTTACCATATTGTTCTAATCTATAATCACGTTTATAAAGAAATACACGTCTTTCTATACAATCTTCGCTTTTGATAAAGATTCCATCTTTACGAAAAATTATTTCCCCTCGTTGAATAGAGTGGAAATCCACCTCTTCGGGTCTTAACTCTCTGTAACCTTTTGTTTTTTCCACCCTATAACCTAACTTTGTTAGCAAACTTTTCAATGGGGCAAAATCATATATTGGTTCGTCTTCCATGTCTTATTATAATGATTTAACAAAATTTTCAAGCACTTCTTCTCCTGCTGTCACAATACGAAATTCAACACGACGAGATTTTGTGCGGTCTATCTCTTTGCCACTAATTGCTATATATTCCCCGTCTGCATCAACAGCCTTCCCAAATGAAAGCCCATTAGCAGTAAACCAATATTCAAGAGTTTGGCGCTGTTCTTGTGGCAAATCTTTGTAAAATGGCATCTGCCTTATATAAGATAAAACACTATAAGAGCGATTTTGTGAAAGTCGCAAATTATCCAAATAGGAATCCCCATACATAGATATAGGAGTATCATCCGTATGCCCCTCTACACGTATCTCATGTATTCTATTTGCTAATGAATCTTTCATTAAAATGCTGAGGTATCTTGGGATGAAAGTATCAAGTATTTTGCAGAATTGTGGGGCAAGTTGATCTGAACCTGATGCAAACAGTACTTCTGGATTATTAAATTTCATTGACAAATCTTTGCCTATTGTCATTTTCCATTCTGATGTATCTGCCTTAAATTCACTGACAAGTTTCTCATGCAAATGTTGCTTTGTTTCCATGTAATCTGTTAATACAGTCTGATTCTTTTGTACTTCAATCATATATGCGATTGCAACAAATAAAAAGATAACCATTAACCCTGTCATTAAGTCCGAAACGGACATCCATACATTATGCTTTGCCATAATAATTACTTATTAGTCTTACCATTTATCATCGCTTGAATACAAGAATCAAGTTGTGCTAATGTGGTACTAAGCCTCTGATAAAATTGCTGATTAAGCCCAGTTATTTGAGTGTTAAGTGAGTTTGTTCCATTAGCAATAATTCCAACACCTTCTTCCATTTTTTGTTTGGTTTCATTCCAAAATTGTTCACCATAATCTTTTATCTTACTTATTTCCTCTAATTTTTGTATCAACAGAACAACACCATCAACAAAATTCCGTTGTTTCTTCACCCAATCATTCAATGCTTTTGTGGATGTATCAAATGTTTCCATGTTGGACTGCGTAAGGGTTGCTGTTTCTTGCAGTTTTGTAGATACTTGTATAAATTTCTCATCCTCGACAATAACTTTATTCAAGGCTTCTACAATTTGGTGTAGTTTACCCCCTTCGCTAACAAGTTGTTTTGTGTCCTCATCAACTTTTGACAAAGAAATAGAAGTGTCCTCGAAATTGTCAGCCATTTTCTGATATTGAGTCGTAAGACGAGAAATCATTTCTTTGTTTTCTTGCTGCCATATATTGAGGCGTTCAACACTTTTGTTCAGTTGGTCAAAATTCTCTTGGATAAGTTTGTTAATCAACGCATTCATTTGTTTTTGGAACTCTTCTGTCACCTTCTTCATCACCTCCACAAGTGCTTCCGTATTGCTCTTTTTCAACAATTCAGAGAACTCTTGAAATTTATCATTAAGCAAGATATTTGTCTTTGCCATATTTTCTTCTATTTCAATGACTTCTCCATGAATTATATCTCCCAATTTAACAATGTTGTCAGCAACAGACTGCCCAATAGATACGGTTGCTTCTGTATGGTCGGCAACTTCTCCAATTATATTGTACACTCTACCAAATTCTGTTATTTGAGTTGAACTATGTGTTTCTATTTGTTTGTCAATATCCTCTATATTACCCACAGATGCTGTTATGCTTGCCAAAGAGCCATTTGTTTCAGTTATCATTTCTACAATTTTTGTAAAATTATTGCTATTTGTTGTGATAAGAATAGCCATTTGATTTATGGCTGTCAACATATTCTCACAATGAGTAATTATAACCCCATGATTATTATTAACTTGGTTCAAAAGTGTAGTAATGTTGTTATAAAAGGCTGCTTGTACTTGCGATTGCTGTTGTGTTTGCTGAGCGATAGCATCACTCATGGTTTGTATAGCCTTTGTGATTTGTCCAGCAGCAACATTGATGTCTGAAACTCCATTGTCGTCTTTATCAAATAAATGTGATATGAAGTAAGATAAAATCATTGAACAAGACATACCTGCCAACGATGTAAAAAAAGCAGTTTTTAATCCATCTAACAATTCAGGAATACTTGCCGTTAAATTATTCGAATTAAAATGCAATAGTCCAATTGTAATTCCTAAAAAAGTACCAAGCACACCCAATGTGGATACAATAGACGGAATTTGTTCTATCCGCCGTCGTTGCTGCATTAGATGTCCTCTTCGTTTCTGCCAGCATATCCATATCGATGCACAAATTGCAGCAAAGATAATAATTACAACACTTACCCATGTAAGAGTATTTAATTTCCCAATAGCAATAAAATCTCCAAACATAAATATCCATAATAAGCCTTGTTTGAATCCCTTTACAAAGCCATTAAATAACAATTAGGTCACAATTTACATTTGCTTATATATACAAAACGTGGGATTCTATACCTGTTACCCGTCCCACGATTTGAGGCTCTCGCATTGCCCAGTCCTGCTGAAACGAGCAACGAGAAGCCCACGAGAATGCTATACCACATCCGTACAACACAAAACATGCCTACATCAGATGTGTATAGGTATAACATATCTATGAGCATTCATCGTTGCTTTGCTTTAAGCGGGACTTGAGATTTGCGAGATTTCAAATCGCTAAAGACAAAGCGTCTGATAAACGCTTTATATATAACCTTTCAACCAATACTATTAGAGTGCCAATCGAAAGATGTTGCAAATATACCACTTTTGTACTAAATAACAATAAAACAAGATTAACATTTTCCCAATAGATACAAAAATCAAAATGATTATTTTGTTTACCAGGTCTATTGGGCAACAAATTTATTTGCAAACTCATCAAATTTTCATATCTTTGCGATAGTTTTTAATTATTGAACCTATAGAATATGCCGAAAAGAACCTATACCTCGTTGCCGGAGAATTATCCGGTGTGTTTGCATGCCAAATGTAAGGTGGCATCATCGTGTTTGCATCAGTTGGCTTACCCGAAACTGCTGGAGAGTGAGGCGTTTCTGCATCTGATAAATCCTAATATGTGTAGCAAAAACAAGAAGTGCAGGTTTTATCGTGACTCTGCACCTGTGATGTACGCTCGGGGATTTACAAATTTTCAGCAGAGGATGTATCCGCAGCAGTATCAGGAGTTTATGACGATATTGAAGGGGAAGTTTGGGAGGAATGCGTATTTTGAGCGCCGCAGCGGCATAAGTGCGTTGTCGCCAAAGGAACAGAAGATTGTGCTTGATGCTCTGAAAAAGGCTGGAGTAACGGAGGAAATGAAGTTCGACTCATACGAGGAAAATATCAATTGGTATGACTAATCCAGTCCTCCACGGTGGAGGACTGGAGTCCTTCATTAGGAGGATTGCAGTCCTCGTAATGGAGGATTAAAGTCATCCATTAGAAGGACTATGGTCCTTGCTGAAATGCTTCTGAGGAGGTGAGCGACTGAGTGGCAATTTACTGAAAAGCAAACGACGAAACAAAAAATTGGCGTCACAAAAAGGGAAAAAATCGTTGGCTTATCTTTTTTCTGTTATGGAGAGTAAAGTTATTTCTGTTATGGAGAGCAAAGTTAATAAAAACTCGCTATATTTGCAACGATTTAGCTGATGAGGGATGATTTTAGAGAAAATCAACAATGCTATCGTAACAACATCTGAAAACTATCAACAAAGTATAATTATAAAATAACACTTAAAAAACTAACAACAAGATGAAGAAGATTTTCATTGCAGTAATGGCTATTGCGGCCATTGGGTTCTCCGCATGTGGAGGAAGCGTGTCGAACAATGCAGAGAATGATTCTGTTTATGTAGACACAACTACTGTTGAAGAGCCAGTAGTAAACGACATCGAAGATTTGACAAAAGCGCTCGAATCGGGAAGTGCAGAGGAAACACAGTCTGCCCTCGCCAAAGCACAGGAGTACATCGAGAAACTGAATGCTGAAGGCAAGGTTGAGGAAGCGAAGGCATACATCGCACAACTGCAAGAGTACATCGCGAATAACGAGGAGAAGATTGCCGCGCTTGCAGAGAAAACTCCTGCAATCACGACTATCGTGTCGGCTGTGAAGGCTATCCCTGCAGACGCCGTTTCTGCTGCCACGAAAGTAGAAAGTGAGGCAAAAGAGGCTGCAGAAGATGCAAAGAAAACTGCAGAAAAGGCGAAGGAGGCGGCATCGGACGCTGTGAACTCTGCCAAAGACGCTACAAACAACGCCGTGAAGTCTGCTAAGACAGAGGCTACAGAGGCTGTGGATGCAGCAAGAGATGCCGTGAAGAACAAACTCGGACTTTAAGTGCATGAGACATAAAATTTTCACTATCTTGGCAACCCTGTCTGTGCTGGCTGCATGCAATAGTACCGCTCCGAAGCAGGAGGGGGAAAGCGGTGCAGACAGCACAGACAGGAGACCTGCGAATGTTGTGAGGCGACCGCTCAACACTCTCAAAGAGTTTACTCATCTGACCAATCTCGGGAGCGTCAATATCATATACACCCAAGGCGACTACAGCATGGAGGTGGAGGGCGACAGCACGATGTTGCAGTATCTTGTGACGTCTTTCGACAGCAATCTGCTCACTGTATCGATGCGGTCAGACGGCAACAAGAACATAAACCTCTATGGCAACACGAGCAACGTGACGATGTATCTTTCATGCCCCAACCTGAAATGCGTCAGCATCTGCGGCAACGGAGGATTTGAAAGCATCGGGAAATGGAGCGGCGACGACATTGAGATGGGAATTCTCAGCACAGGCGCAATGCGTCTTGACACGATAGAATGTAACACGTTCAGCATGCAATCGACCAGTGTAAGCATTGTCAGCATTGCCAACTTGAAAGCACAGGAGGCGACCATCATGACCCGAACAAACGCAACTGTTGACATGAATGTGGATGTAAATGACTTGAATATTCTCAATGACGGAAAGCCAAAGATGACGTTGGCAGGGAAAGCGACTAACCTGCTGATTAAGAACCCTAAGGATGAGGAATTTGTGAACCTCATTAAATAGTATTGAAGAACAGAGATAGGAACTATGAGAAAGTTTATCTTAGCAGTCCTTGCGACTATGTTGTGCTATACTTCGGCAATTGCAGGAGAAAAGAAAGTGGTTTGGGAAAAGCCTAATGTTGTGATGAACGAGTCTGCTTCTCGTGGTTTTACTATCAAGAAGGTTGTTTTTACAGAGGATGAAACGGTGCTGCATCTTCATAAACAATACTTCCCTAAATACTGGATTAAGTTTGTGGAAGAAACGGTGCTAAGGGATGAGAACGGAAAGATTTATCCCGCTCTGAACGGTCAGGCGGTGGAAGCAGATGAAACAGACTTGGAACTCGGCAAGGAGTTTTGGATGCCTGAAAGCGGAGAGGTTGATATTGCTTTGCATTTCTCTCCTCTTCCAATAGATACGAAGGTTTTTGATTTGATAGAAGGCAATGAAGAGGGGGCTTTCATGTTTTGGAACATCAGCGACAGCAAGGGAAAATACAAGCCTGCATTGCCAGCCGAATGGAAAAACGTAAAATACGCCAAGAACGAAGTGATGCCCGAAGCAAAACTGAACAGAGGGATGGCGAAGGTGCATCTGAAGGTATTGGGATATAAGCCCGACATGAAGTTCTCACTATTTGTTGTCGGACGTCAATACCCCGTCAGCAACGAGCAATCCATTACCGAAATACCGCTCAGCAGCACAGGCGAGGCTACGGCTGAGATACCTGTAGAAATGGCACAGTTGGCATACGTCGGCATACAAAATGTGTATGTGACAGGGGTAATGCTTGCTCCCAATGAAACAGTAGAGTGTCTGATGGACTTGAACGCTCCCGAAGATAATCGTTTTGTGGCTTTCAAGGGATATATGGCAAAGACTGACATGGATTTGTTTTCGTCAATAGACTTGCTGAAATTTGAGGGCTTTGAGAAGATGATGTACGACGGTCTTTCGGTCTGCAACACACCCGAAGAGCGATTGGCTTTCTTGGACAAACGACTTGAAGAAACGAAGAAGAAAGTGAACGCATTGAATGTGACGGATGCGGCAAAGGCTATTCTCCGCATGGCGGCAGAGGAGGAATATATTGACTGGCGGAAGGATTGGAAACTTAATTATACCAATGCCGAAATCGTGGTCGGAGTTAGGAAACATGAAACGAGGGAGGATTGGATGAAGGCTATGGATGAAAATAAAAAAATGATGCCAGAATGGAGACCTGATAGCAAGACTGATTACTTTGAACTGCTTGGCGAGCCTTATTCTCCTTGCTGTGAAAAGTTTTGGGAGATTGATCCTCAAACATATAGGTATTCTGACGAAGAGTGGGACATCGCAACATTTCTTGACAAGAACGGCAATCCAGCGAAATACAATCACGACTTGCGATTGGCTCACACTCTGATAGTGCTTGATGATACAAATGCTTTCGCACAGGGAATAGACAAGATTGGCAGCGAGGACTGCAAAGAGATTGTGCGTGAGCATTTTGCCGAACTAAAAAGGAAGACGGAAGAGGCAAAAGCCAACAGCCATATGCATTATCAAGAGTTTGACGATGTGGCACCCGAGAACATTCTAAACACGATACTGGAACGCCACCCCAACAAGATCGTTGTTTTAGACCTGTGGGCGACTTGGTGCGGACCATGCCGTGAAGGTCATAAGGATATGGCACCAATGAAGGAGGAACTGAAAGATGAGCCTGTCGATTTTGTCTATCTGACTTACAATACTTCTCCGTTGAACACATGGATGGCTATGATTTCCGACATTCCGGGCGATCACTACTACCTGACCAAAGAACAGTTGCGTTACCTACTTGAGCAATACCATTCTGACGGATTTCCCACCTACGCCATCTACAACAAAGACAAACAGCAGACTTTTGTCGAAGTGGGCTATCCCGGTTCAAAGAAGATGAGGGAGGAAATAGATAAAGCGATGAAATAGGAAGAAACGAAGATTGATGAATGTTGTGAATAGGATTTAGATATTATAGAACGGAGCAAACAGAATATATAATAGATAAGGATAATGAAAAACTGATGTGTTTTATCACTTTTCATTGTCCAAAATGCAATTCGTAAAATTATTTTTATTACATTTGCAGTGAGTTTGAGTTTCGACTCTTACTTATACATTATGGTAAAATGAAGCGTTATGCTCAGTTTTGCTAATGGGAACGTGAGAAATTTCTAATAGCAGCAAAATCAGAGTGTAATGGTTCACGTGTGTATAGCGTGGACTGGTTACATCATTCGTGCTGCTAAGGTAATTCTCACGACCTCCATTAGAAGAATGTGGTATATCAGTATCACGCTTCTAACATTAAATTAAAGGCTCTTGTGATACTGGAGGGCAACGGAGATTTATCTATGAATAAAACTTTCAAAAAAGTTTCATTACTGTTTGCTGTATCATGGATGCTTTATTCTTGTAGCACACAGTATTTGAATGTCACAGGAGTGGCGTATCAATCGATTCGTGCAAAACAGCCAATGAAAAGGACTGACATTCCGCAAGATGCCACAATTATCGCTTGTTGTCAGTTAGGTGCAAATGGCGAATTTGATGTGATTGTACAAAACAACACGGACAAGATTATGACCATTGACCGCACTAAGTCATTCTTCCGCAATCAATCGGGTAATTCTATTCCTTATTACGATCCAACAGTGACAGTACAATCACAATCAACCACAGTCGGCGGACAAACAGGCGCTTCGGTCAATCTTGGCAGCATTGCTGCGGCTGCAGGTATTGGTGGAGCAGTGGGAACAGCCTTGGGAGGAATAAATGTTGGCGGAAGCAAAGGTAGTGCGACTACAAATACAAACACAACCTACATTGTTGACCAACCGCAGATTTCTATTGCACCTCACGGACAGGCATCAATGGGCAGAACATTTTATATGGAAGGTGTAGGTCTTGCGTTTTTAGGGCAGGCCGTTTCCAATTCGGGTACAGACGTGAACAACTCTTTTACCCCTACCCAGACGTATGCGGCTTGTAATTTGTGTATTTCTTATTCTGTTGATGACGGCAAAACGTATGAGACTATTCTGACTGACATTTATGCAAATTCATTGCTCGTAAGCAAAGTTAATCAAACAGGGCATGTAAATGATGCGCTGAGACGTATATATACTAACAAAAACGACGCATTAAATGAATCTTGGTATGCCCTTTATTTCCAGTCGGATAAGAAACAAAACAATAACAAAGTAAAAACCTCGGAGATATTAAACTTCAAATGATTATGAAAACAAGCAATTTTATTCTTTTTATGATGATTGGCATAACGGTTCTATTACTATCATCATGCAGTACATCTCAAACATTCACAGTACAAGGCGAACCCGGAACAGTAATTACAACTCCACAAAATCAACAGATTGCCGTTGTTGACAACTCTGGAAATGCACAAATAAAAATGAAACGCAAGGCTGGATACTACCATTACTTGAATGCTCAAGCGCCCGGTTCAAATCTGCAAGTACCCTTTGCTCTTGATTATAAGAATAAAAATAGAGCCACAAAGCGTGGACTTATTAGAGCAGGTGAATGGACATTGTTTGGAGCAAGTATTATCAGTTCAATATCTTTAGGAGCTATGGCACTTGCTAATGTAGAAGATGCTACTGCTGCTTATATTATTTTAGGTGCAACAAGCATAGGGGGTGCTTTTGGAGGATTGGGACTCGAATTTTGTTATATGGATCCTATTGATAGCGATTATGATTATCTGAAAACACAATCAACAAATAGCGATCTGCTACGTTAATACAAGAAAGAGGATGCCTCGTTTTGAGGCATCCTCTTTCTTCTTATCAGTTCTATATCTCTGATTATAATCTTATCCCAACTACAAAACACCCTTACTGCTCGGCAACTGGAATTTGTAGATATCGCGTTTCACTGCCATTTTTATGCTTCGGGCAAGTGCCTTGAAGATGCCCTCAATCTTGTGGTGTTCGTTGTCGCCTTCCGCTTTGATATTCAAGTTCATACGTGCGGCATCGCTGAATGATTTGAAGAAATGGAGGAACATTTCGGTAGGCATGTCGCCTACACGTTCACGCTTAAATTCAGCATCCCACACAAGCCATGCACGCCCCCCAAAGTCGAGCGCCACTTGGCAGAGGCAATCGTCCATCGGAAGGGTGTAGCCGTAGGTATCGGCTGTTCCGTTAAGGTCGTAACCATAACGCTCAATTCCTCGTTTATCGCCGAGGGCTTTATAGATGCACTCGCCAAGGGCAATGCCTGTGTCTTCAATGGTGTGATGTTCATCTACGTTGAGGTCGCCATTCACATGGATGTAGAGGTCGATAGAACCATGCTTGCCAATCTGTTCGAGCATGTGGTCGAAGAAACCGAGGCCAGTGCTGATGTCGCATTTGCCTGTGCCGTCAAGGTTCAGACAGATGTCAATATCTGTCTCTTTTGTTGTACGACGGACACTCGCAGTGCGTTCTCCTGCAAAGAGAATTTCGGTGATTTCGTCCCATGACCGCACGTTATCGCCAAGGATAAGTGCCTTGCATCCGAGGTTTTCAGCCAATTGCCTGTCCGTCTGCCTGTCGCCAATCACATAACTATTGGCGAGGTCGTATTCGCCTGTCATGTACTTCCCCAACATTCCTGTGCCAGGCTTTCGTGTAGGGAGATTGTCTTCGGGAAATGAGCGGTCGATAAGAATATCGTCGAACTCTATTCCTTCGCTTCGCAAGGTGTTGAGCATGAGGTTGTGAGTAGGCCAAAAGTCTGCCTCGGGATAGGACGATGTGCCTAAGCCGTCTTGGTTGCTGACCATAACGAACTCAAAATCAAGTTTGGTGCGTATGAAATAGAGGTTACGTATCACACCTTGAACAAACTGAAACTTATCAAAAGAATCTATCTGTTCGTCATCTGGCTCAACTAATATAGTGCCATCGCGATCGATGAAAAGTGCCTGTTTCATAAGATTATGTGTATTGGCGCAGTGCTGCCAAAAGTTTCGTATTCTCGTCTTTTGTACCTATCGTTATACGCAGACAATCGCCACACAGATGTACTTTGTTGCGATTGCGTACAACGATGCCTTTCTCCACAAGGTAATGATATATGCCGTCAGCATCGGTCACTTTCACAAGGAAGAAATTGGCATCGGTAGCATATATCTTTTTGCATATAGGCAGGAGAGAAACCGCCTTTATGAGTGTGTCTCGCTCCTCTAAAATCATAGAGATATGGCGTTGCAAGAGTGTGGCATTACCAATGATTTCCATCGCTCTCTGCTGGGTGAGGATGTTCACATTGTAGGGGTATTTCACCTTGTTAAAAAGCCCGATGATGTCTGTGCTTGCGAATGCCATGCCCAAGCGGATGCCCGCCGCTGCCCACGCTTTTGAGAATGTGGCAAGGACGATGAGATTTGGATATTTCTGAATGTCAAACCGCAACGGGCGTTGGGAAGAAAAATCGCTGTATGCTTCATCGACAATGACAATGCCATGAAACTCTTTTATCACCCTCTCTATCTTCTCACGCTGAAAGGCATTGCCCGTGGGGTTGTTGGGCGAACAGATGAAGATAATCTTCGTGTTGTCGTCGCAAGCAGAGAGAAGTGCATCGGTGTCGAGGTCAAAGTCCTCGGTCAGCGGCACTTTCCGATACTCCACATCGTTCACATCGGCACACACTTCATACATTCCGTATGTGGGGTCGATTGCCACCACGTTGTCCTTGCCCGGACGACAGAAGATGCGGAAAGGAAGGTCGATTGCTTCATCGCTGCCGTTGCCCAAGAAGATGTTTTCTACTGGCACACCTTTCATGGGAGAAATGGCTTGCTTCAACTGTTCCTGCAAAGGGTCGGGGTAGCGGTTCACGCCGTTGGGATAAGGGTTTTCGTTGGCATCAAGGAATACATCTGCCTTCATTCCCTTAAACTCGTCGCGAGCACAACTGTATGGTTTCAACGCCCAAATGTTGGGACGCACTAAGTCTTGAAGTCTTTTCATAATGATTGAAGTCTTACGGTCATGGCATTCTTGTGAGCATCAAGCAGTTCTGCCTCTGCCATCAACTCTACGGCACGACCAATGGAGCGGACACCATCAGCAGTGAGTTCCTGAAAAGTAATCTTTCGGCAGAAGGAGTCGAGGTTCACACCGCTATATGCTTTGGCATATCCCGATGTAGGCAACGTGTGGTTAGTTCCCGAAGCATAGTCGCCAGCAGATTCGCATGAATAGTTGCCAAGGAACACACTTCCTGCATTCACTACCCTTTCGGCAAATGCCATATAGTCGGAAACGGCAAGGATGAGGTGTTCGGGAGCGTACTCGTTGGTTATCTCCACCGCCTCGTCTATGTCTTTCACAATGATTAACTTAGAATATAATAGCGACTGCTCAGCCATTTCCTTGCGAGGCAAGAGGTCGAGTTGTCTATCTACTTCTACGCTCACTTTCTCTGCCAATGCTTCCGATGTCGTTATCATAATGACCTGCGAATCTATGCCATGCTCTGCCTGAGAAAGCAAATCGGCAGCAACAAATACGGGATTAGCAGTATCATCAGCAACAACAGCCACTTCGCTTGGCCCTGCTGGCATATCAATGGCAACGTCGTGGAGGCTCACCTGCTGTTTTGCCGCCATGACAAACTGATTGCCCGGTCCGAAAATCTTGCTTACCTTCGGAACAGTCTCCGTGCCGTATGCCATAGCGCCAATCGCTTGCACACCGCCAGCCTTGAATATCTTACTTACCCCTGCCACTTTGGCTGCCATAAGAATGACGGGATTGACTTTGCCCTCACGATTGGGAGGAGTACACAGAACAATCTCTCTACATCCTGCTATCTTCGCAGGAGTGGCGAGCATCAGCACCGTGGAAAAGAGCGGTGCAGTTCCTCCGGGAATATATAGCCCAACCTTCTCAATAGGCACAGATTTTTGCCAGCAGAAAACACCATTTGCCGTCTCCACTTTCTGCCCCTCAAACTTCTGCGAAGCATGGAACTTCTCGATATTTGAATGGGCAAGCAACAACGCCTCTTTCAAATCTTCCGACACATGTTTCTCTGCTTCCGCCATCTCCGCTTCGGAAACAGCGAGGCTTTCAAGCGTGACCTTGTCGAACTTCTGCTCATATTCCTTCACCGCCTCATCGCCCCTCTGCCTAACATCGTCAAGCACAGCCTTTACCGTGCCATATAACTCAGAGGCCTCACGATGAGGGCGTTCCAACAGCGCCTGCCATTCGTCTTTCGTGGGATATTTTACGATATTCATAACGAAATGCCTTTACAATATCATTTTCTCTATTGGAGTAACCAAAATTCCCTCAGCGCCCAACTCTTTGAGTTGCCCGACAATTTCCCAAAAATGCTTCTCGTCAAGTACGGCATGCACAGAGCACCAGTCTTCTTCTGCCAAAGGGATAATGGTAGGACTTTTCAAGCCGGGCAACACCTTCACGATTTCATTCAGACGAGCCTTTGGAGCATTCATCCGCACATATTTCTTATCCTCGGCAATGAGAACCGACTCAATGCGGAACAACAGGTCGTCGAGGATTGCCTTCTTCTCCTCATCCAAATTTTTGTTGCCAATCAGCAATGCCTCGCTCTTCATCACCACCTCAACCTCTTTCAGATTGTTGCTGACTAACGTTGAGCCAGAACTTACGATGTCAAAGATACCGTCTGCCAACCCTATTCCCGGAGCAATCTCCACCGAACCTTGAATGACATGCACATCCATCTTTACACCTTTCTCCTCCATGAACTTACGGAGAATAGCGGGATAAGAAGTCGCTATCTTCTTGCCATTAAACCACTCAACTCCCGGATACTCAATAGCCTTTGGAATAGCCAAAGAAATGCGGCACTTGCTAAATCCAAGGCGCTTTATGATGTCCGCATCCTGATTGCGTTCCACAAACTCATTCTCTCCCACAATGCCCACATCGGCTACACCGTCTGCCACCGTCTGCGGAATGTCATCATCACGCAGGAACAGGACTTCCAGAGGGAAATTTGAGGACTGCACAAGCAGAGTACGCTTGCTGGAACTTACCTTTATGCCTGTCTCTTTCAGAAGATTCATCGTATCTTCAAAAAGACGACCTTTAGATTGTACTGCTATTCGTAACATATATATTATTTATTATTATTCAGTTTAACACATTCTTAAACGTCATTATCGACTTGCTCGAAGGGATGTATGTAGCGATGCAGGGGCGGCGGCGTGCAGGGTCATCGTGTCGGAAAAACTCCAATATGGCACTAAAAGAATAGCGCCCCGTGTCGAATGCGATATAATCATAATCCCTATAAAGAACATCGGTACTCGGCATATCGCCCAAATGTGAACGGAACACATCATACTTCAGATGATGTTTCTCTGCAATGCCCTTCATATCGTCAAGATTTTGCCCGTCACTCACAAGCAAGAACTTCAACTGCCCCACCTCAAATTTCCTTTGCGACCAACTCCTCATCTTCTGTACACAATACGACATCACCCCTTTCATCACAATAGTCAGCGTAATCAGCACAGAGTAAATGAAACTGTAATGTGCATAATGTTTCTTGAAGAAAATGACCATTGCCTTATGGAAGGCATTGACATATTTAAGCGAATCTTTCTTCGTGCTTTCTCCTTTATAATGCAGAATATGCGTCGGGATGTAATAGTTCTGATACCCTGCTTTCAGCACACGATAACTAAGGTCTATGTCCTCGCCATACATAAAGAAAGCCTCATCCAACAGTCCAACCCTATCAAGCGCCTCCTTACGGATAAACATAAATGCACCGCTAACAATCTCTATCGGATTGATTGACTGCTTATTGAGGTACTGCATATAGTAACGCCCAAACAAACGGCTCTTTGGGAACAATGCCCCCAATCCAGACATCTTGCAGAAAGCGACAAACGGAGTAGGTATGCCACGGCGAGACTCGGGAGCAAACGACCCGTCAACCTTCATCATTCCCACACCACACATGCCTGCCGTTGGCGTATTATCCATAAAATCAATGCACTCACGCAATGTACTCTCTCCCACAAACGTATCAGGATTGAGCAACAGCACATACTCCCCACGAGCCTCACGAATTGCCTGATTGTTAGCACATGAGAACCCCACATTCTTTGCATTCTCGATGTATCTTACCCAAGGAAAACGGCTTTTCAAATACGCCACAGAATCATCCGAACTGTTGTTGTCCACAACAAACACCTCTCCACACACACCACACAACGCTTTCTCCACCGAAAGCAGACACTGCTCAAGGTAGTAACGCACATTGTAATTGACTATGATGACGGAGAGTTTCAATGCAAATCCCTTGTTTAATCGTTATTTACAGTAGAAAGAAACGAGCCTATCTTATCTTTCGACGGCAAGCAATACAACGTGGCACATAAAATGACCAATGCACAGAAAGCGCCACTCGTATTCAACGTGATATAATACACAACAATACTGAACACCGCCAAAACACAAAGGATTGCCATGCGCACAGCACTCCATACATGATAAGCCCCCAACGCCTCTTCATAATTCATGCGCCTCAACCCACGAGTTATATTGAGAGCGAACAGTTTTACAGCAACAGGTATGCCTATGACTGTCAGCAAAATAGACGCGCTGTTAAATAAAAACTCCTCATTGGAATGAGCCTCCACCACCCCATTAGGAATTACTCCCATTTCGCCAAGCACAACTGCCACCACAGCAAGCAGCCACACACAGAACCACTCCACCAGCAATATGCCGTAAAGTTTATTTATATATTTCTTCACCATTTCTTCTGCTATTCAAATAAATTTCACCACAACTACCTTCCTGTAAAAGGCACACGATTAACAAGCGACCTCCCCAACGTAACCTCATCCGTATATTGCAACTCGTCATTTATACTCATTCCACGGGCAAGCACTGTCAACTTCACATTGGGATACCCCTGCAACCTCCTGAAAATATAGAAGTTCGTAGCATCCCCCTCCATCGTAGAACTCAACGCCAAAATCACCTCATCCACTCCACCTGCATCAACACGCTCTATCAAACTATCTATCTCTAACTGGCTCGGTCCAACCCCGTCCATAGGCGATATGACACCTCCCAACACGTGGTAAAGCCCTCTATACTGCTGAGTATTCTCTATCGACATCACGTCCTGCACATTCTCCACCACACAGATAGTCGTCGCATCCCGACTAGGGTTTGCACATATCTGACATACCTCATCATCGCTGATGTTATGACACACCGAACAATAATTCACGTCGTGGCACAACGTCGAAACAGCATCAGTAAACGCATCCACCTGCCCCACATCCAAACGCAACATGTGCAGCACAAGCCGCATCGCTGTCCTACGCCCAATGCCCGGCAACTTTGCAAACTCATCTACCGCACGCTCAAGCAAGGCTGACGAATACTGCTGGCTCATTTCTTCCTTTCATTACACATAACTTGATGCAAAGGTACACATTTCTTATGGGTTGACAAAGAAAAGCACTCGCAAATCGCTTTACGAGTGCTTTCGATGCCCTTCTAACAACGGCTACTTCAGTTTCGAGAGAAACTTAAATGCTCCCCTTATCGTAGTTATTGTCTTATATACCGTAATGGCATAGCCCACATAGTTCATATATTTAATTGGCGACTTTACAAACGCTGGATTGCTCGGCATGAAGCAGTCGCTCACGTCAGCCCTCAACTGTTCTATGTCTGATTGCATCTTCCGCCTCAGAGTTTGCTTCTCGGCACGGAGTTCTTCAAGAGAGGAGTGTTTCTTTGCAGTCATTTCTTACCTCCTTTCTTGTCTTTCGCATTCGCATCAAATTCCAATGCCAGACTCTTTGCCAGTTCGTGCAAATCGACTTCCTCTTCTTGCTTAGAGGCGATACGTTCAGACAGCATTTCACCCTCCAAAAGTTTCTTGCTGAGTGAACGCAGTATAGGCTTCTCTATCAAAGACTTGCGGCACAAGAACAACAGAACGACAAGCAACAGCAGACCGCCCCCCACGCAGTAGTAACTCGCCATCTCGCTACCTGTCAGCAACGTGAGAGACTTGACCACTCCTGTCCCGAGAAAATAGATAGAACTCATGACCAACGCAAAGGCAACCGCCCCAAGCACTATGCCAGTGCCTAAGACCGTCGCCTTGTCAGTCGCCTCAAGCCGCAGGTAACGCTCCACACGGCCAAGCAGCCCACGCAGGTCTGAACCCACCATGCTCGCATTCCCTTGCTTGCGCGTATTGTCAGATTGCATACGCATCAGAAACTTATTCTACGTCGAAGTCCTCAGCAGGCACTTCCTGATAACCGTCATCCTTGCGCTTGCGGCCAAGGTTCTTGATTTCATCAACCAACTTGTTGAAACTCTCCTTGCTCAACTTCACACCACGCTTCTCAAGAGCCTCCATAATTTTTGCACGCTGGTCTTCACCCTTAGCAGGAGCGAAAAGGAGACCTGCTGCTGTTCCCAAAATAGCACCGCCTGCAAATGCAGCAGCCAGTGCGAGTGCATCACTTCTTGTCATAATCAATAATACATTTAATAGGTTAATAATAATTTGTCTTAATCTAATTTCCGCCAAATATACAAACTTTATTCGCTAAAAACACCATAAAAAACCAAGTTTAACCTTTTTTTACATATATTATTTTTGAAATATGGCAAATAAGGGCTAACTTTGTACACGACAATTCAATCATTACAAATAGAAAGAACAACAGTTATGAAGAAAAAACTCATGATGGGCGTCGCATTCGTTGCAGCCCTCGCACTCGTATCGTGCAAGTCATCTGAAAGCAGTTACAAGAAGGCATACGAGAAAGCCAAGGCACAGGAACTCACACGCTCAGAATCAGACCAAGTGGAGACACCACCTGTAACAGTCACTCCTGTGGTAACAACACCTGTAACTCAGGCTGACAATGCCGACAACGACCGTCAGGAACGTCTCACCGTGATGAACGGCGGCACCCTCAAAGCATTCAACGTGGTTTGCGGCTCGTTCAGCAATGTTGACAACGCAAACAATCTGCGCAACACTCTCGTGGCAAAAGGATATTCAGCGCAGGTGGCGCAGAATCCAGAGACAGGCATGTACCGCGTCATAGCATCATCATTCGACGACCGTGCATCGGCTGTAAACTCACGCAACCTGCTCCGTTCCACATATCCCGACGCTTGGCTTCTTTACAGAACATACTAAGCGCACACGCACGTGGAACAAACAGCATTCTTTTTGATAACAACAAGAGAAATATCATACATGTTAGTGTAAATAAACAAGTGGCACCCTGCTGTGAAGCAAGGTGCCACAATCTTTTCCAAACTATCAGTCATTCTACCACATTACACGCCACGTGCGCAATGCTCATTCATTCCCCAAGCCCCCTCTCAGCCATATACACTCTTAAAATATAAGTTATGTTTTATAAAATTAAACTTATATTTTGATAAACTTAACCTATATTTTATAAAATATAAGTTTAATTTTAAGAACGCACACACTCCCCTACCGACATCCACCGCCGGCGTTCATCCTCATTCATCTTCTCTATGGCATATCTCAGCGACGTACGAGGCATCATGTGAGCATGTTCCGAAAGGAAATCCCTCAACACCTCCATGTCACACCGCTTCCCCACTTCACGCAGCATCCACCCCACAGCCTTGTGCATCAAGTCGTGCGACCACTCGGGCTTCTGTGCGAACATCCGCAGGTGCAACTCCGCATACTTCAGCGCATACGACGGATCGCCAGCCATAGTCGTAGCCATTGTAGACACCATAGATATACGTCTTTCCCAAAGATTATCGCTCATGGCCAAGCGGTCAAGCACCTTCACCTTTTCCTCATGCTTCACTCCCGTCTGCACAAGCAACCAGCGCCCCAAAATCTTATAGCAACTCATGTCCACCAAATCCCAGTTGTTAGCACGCTTAGCGTTCTTTACATAAAAATCCGCTATGGCATCGCACCTTTTCATCGCCTCGCTTCTAACAGTCTCTCCACGCATGCCCAACTCTTTCATCGCCTTCTCAAACTGACTGACCAGCACCAGCAATCCACACAGCCTCACCTCATGCCATGGCGACTTCAGCAGACTTTGCACCTCTTCCATTGGCAACTCCCTCGCTGCCTTAACAACCGCCCTCGTCTCTGGCACAACCAAGCCCAAAAACTTGTCTCCTTCTCCATACTGCCCTGCTCCAGTCTTGAAGAAACCCATTAGCAACTTGCGCCTCCCCTCATTCTCAAGCACCTCCATAGCCGCCACTACATCTTCTGCCGTGCTGAACCTTGCCGACTGAACACTCACACTTTTATTCTTACCCATTCTCATGTCAATTTTATATGCAAAGTTAACAAAAAAATGACGTAAAATCAACAAAACTCAATGGGAATAAAGACATAGGAAATTCCATAAAGAGAATGCTTGACAGAAACGATTTTGGGCAAGAAGCCTGTTATCGGCTTCTTGCCCAAAGAATAATGGTAAATGTCTAAAAATGCAGTTAGCGCATTACAAAGGATAGTTCTCGAAGTCGTAGAGAATTGTCGAGAGATAGCGCTCGCCCGTGTCGGGGAGCAGCACAACAATCTTCTTGCCTTTATTGGAGGGTTGCTTGGCAATCTCTGTGGCTGCGTATGCGGCAGCGCCAGAGGAGATGCCGACGAGCAGACCTTCGGATGTGGCAATTTTGCGACTGGTCAGTATGGCAGCGTCGTTAGGCACTTTGAAGATTTTATCCACGGCATTGCGGTCGAAAGTCTTTGGTACAAATCCTGCACCGATGCCCTGAATTTTGTGCGCTCCGGGGGCTTCGCCACTCAGAACGGCTGATGCCTCTGGCTCAACGGCTACAACCTCAACGTTTGGTTTCAGTTCTTTCAGACGCTTGCCTACTCCGCTGACTGTGCCGCCTGTGCCTACACCTGCCACGAAGATGTCGATTTCGCCATTAGTGTCTCGCCATATTTCTTCTGCCGTGGTGGCATAGTGAATGGCTGGGTTGGCTGGGTTCTCAAACTGCTGCAAGATAATGGCTCCGGGTGTGCTGTCACGCAGTTCCTCTGCCTTGGCTATAGCCCCTTTCATGCCTGCCGAACCGGGGGTGAGGACTACGGTTGCTCCGTATGCCTTGACAAGGTTTCGGCGTTCTATCGACATGGTCTCAGGCATAGTGAGGATGAGTTTGTATCCCTTTACTGCACTGACGAAGGCGAGGCCTACGCCTGTGTTGCCCGATGTTGGCTCGATGATTGTTGAGCCGGGCTTGATGATGCCTTTCTTCTCGGCATCTTCAATCATGGCGAATGCGATACGGTCTTTTACGGAGCCGGCAGGATTGAAGTATTCCAGTTTGGCTATGATGTTGGTTTGCAACTGCTCCTTTTCTGAATATGAGTTGAGTTGCAGCAGCGGGGTGTTGCCCACAAGGTCTGTCAGTTTCTGTGCAATGTTTGCCATAATATGAAGTTTTTTATGGGTACTTAAATCTGTGCCAATGCTTGGTCGAGGTCGGCGATGATATCGTCAATATGCTCAACACCGATTGAGAGGCGCACTGTGGAAGGAGTGATGTGCTGCTCTTCCAACTCTTGCGGAGTCATCTGCGAATGTGTTGTTGTGTATGGATGTATCACAAGAGATTTCACGTCTGCCACGTTTGCGAGGAGAGAGAAAATCTGCAATGAGTCGATGAATTTCCATGCGTCTTCCTGTGTGCCGTTGATTTCGAATGTGAAGATGCTGCCGCCTCCGTTGGGGAAATACTCTTTGTAGAGCGCATTGTCTTTGTGGGTTGGCAACGACGGATGGCTCACGCTCTTCACCTTCGGATGCTTCGATAAGTAGTCAACAACTTTCAGCGCATTGTAGACGTGACGCTCGATGCGGAGTGGCAGTGACTCAACGCCTTGCAGAAGAATCCATGCGTTGAATGGAGAAATGGCTGCGCCTGTGTCGCGGAGGATGACCGCACGGATGCGAGTAACGAATGCCGCTGCACCTGCTACGTCGGCGAATATCGCACCGTGATATGAGGGGTCGGGCTTGCCAAGCGTTGGGTATTTATCGGCATTTGCTTTCCAGTCGAACTTGCCTGCATCGACGATTACTCCACCGAGGCTTGAACCATGGCCGCCGATGAATTTCGTCGCTGAGTGTACGACGATGTCTGCTCCATGTTCGATAGGACGGATGAGGATTGGGGCGAAGGTGTTGTCCACAATCAATATGGTGTTGTGCTTGTGTGCCACTTCTGCAATAGCGTCAAGGTTTGTCACGTCGCTGTTAGGATTGCCGAAAGTCTCCACATACACAGCCTTTGTGTTGGGCTGTATGGCTGCTTCGAGTGCTTCAAGGTCATTCACATTCACAATCGTGTAACTTACTCCTTGTGTAGTGAGTGTATGAGTGATGAGGTTGAACGAACCGCCATAAAGATTGTCCGCAGCCACGATGTGGTCGCCATTCTGCGCAATGTTTTGAAGCGCATAGGTAACAGCCGCCGCACCTGATGCCACAGCAAGACCTGCCACACCGCCTTCGAGGGCTGCGATACGCTCCTCAAACACACCCTGTGTGGAGTTTGTCAATCGACCGTAAATGTTACCTGCATCACGAAGTCCGAAACGGTCTGCCGCATGCTGCGAGTTGCGGAAAACGTATGATGTTGTCTGATAAATAGGTACTGCACGGGCATCTGTTGCCGGGTCTGGTTTCTCTTGTCCTACATGCAGTGCGAGTGTTTCAATGTGAAGTTTGTTTGCCATAATCTTATAAATTTAATAATGAATAAATAATCTAAATAACTCTATTAAGAATAATTTTCAACCTTTGTCTTTTGACAGTGCAAAGATACGACTATAGGCAAAGATGACCAACAAGAAGGGCGAATAAAAGAAAATGTTTCTAAAAAGCATGCATATCCAAGATAAATATTCTATAAACATCTGCTGTTTATCTATTTAGCAATACACCGTTTATCGTATTGACGATAAACGGTGTATCATATTAGCGATAAACGGTCTTTCGGTTGGACAACCAATGGTGTACCAATCCGTTATAGCATGCTCTATATGGCGAATGCTTAGTCCTAACAACTCAGCAGTTACAATTTGAATTTCAGCACCTTACCGCTATTTGCAGGCAGTTCTATGTAGATTGTGCCGTCGGGAATGAGTGCCTTCTTCTCTTTCTTGCCTGTGAGCAAATCCTTGCATTCACGCTCGTCGGTGCTGACAGGAATGTCGAGGCTGTCGAATGCGTGGGCAGGAATCTTCACCCACGAGCGTGCGGGCTGGTCGTCAAAGTTGGCGATGACGATGATGAGTTCTTTGCCATGCTTGCGGAGAAAGGCGTACTGGCGGTGTTCGTTCATGCTTGCGCCGTAGTTCACATACATAACATCGAAGAATGCCCCTTGACGGATAGCCGCTTCTTTGTTGCAGATGTTGAGGACTTTGGCATAGAACTTTTGTAGTTCCTTCTCCTCTTTGGATAGCAGAGTGCCGTCGAACTTGTTGTTGTTTCGCCATCTGCGTATGAGGTCTATTGTCCAGTAGTCGAAGATGGTGGTACGCCCGTCCTGTCCGCTGAAACCCTCGGAGTACATGCCTTGCTCGCCAAGTTCCTGACCGAAGTATATCATCATCGGATTGGTGTTCATGAGTGCGCTGACCAACAAGGCTGGTTTGCCCTTGTCGGCGTTTCCTGCGAAGAACTGCGAGGCAATGCGTTGTTCGTCGTGGTTCTCAAGGAAGTTGAGCATGTGGCACTGTATGTCGTCCACACTC
Organism: Prevotellaceae bacterium; assembly: GCA_022508665.1. Classification (GTDB taxonomy): domain Bacteria; phylum Bacteroidota; class Bacteroidia; order Bacteroidales; family Bacteroidaceae; genus Minthosoma. The sequence goes on from JAFLUT010000010.1 coordinate 33,589, forward strand.
TGCCATGCCCCTGTGATGCTTGTGGCGGTGTTGTTGCCACATACCACAGAGCGCAAGGTGTCGTAGAGTCCCACCTTGTCGTAGAGGTAGTCGAAACGCCCACGGTAGATGTAGTTGCGGTATTCGTGTGGGTTATACACCTCGGCAATGAAGATGATGTCGGGGTGCTTTGCCTTGACCTGCGGAATGACCCATCCCCAAAAGTCGCATGGCACCATCTCTGCCATGTCGCAACGGAAGCCGTCGATGCCTTTGTCTGCCCAAAAGAGCAAGATGTCACGCATTTTCAGCCATGTGTTTGGTGTGGATGGGCAGAAGATGAGTTGGTGACTGCCTTGATAATCAACGCCATAGTTGAGTTTCACAGTCTCGTACCAGTCGTTCTGAGTAGCCCACGGCGTGAAGCAGTCATTGCCAGTCACCTTTGCTGGCTTCTCTACATATTTGCCTTGCTCGTCGTCGTCCAACGAGAAGTTGGGCGAGAACTCCGTGCCGGGCATGTAGTAGAAGTTGTTGTAAGGGTTGAAGGACATCGTTGTGTCGTCTTCCTCGCCGAGGTCTTTCACTCCTTCGGGCTTTGAGTCTGAGTGATACTGGCGCGCCACATGGTTTGGAACGAAGTCGATAATCATCTTCAAGTCCGCCTTGTGGGTACGCATGACGAGGTTCTCAAACTCCTTCATCCTCTCAGGCACTTTGGTGGCGAGGTCGGGGTCGATGTCGTAGTAGTCTTTGATGGCGTATGGACTGCCCGCATTGCCTTTGACTACGGCTGGATGGTCTTTGGCGATGCCGTACTTTGTGTAGTCGCTCTTTGTGGCATGCTCAATCAGTCCTGTGTACCAAATATGAGTAGCACCAAGTTTCTTGATTTCGGCAAGGGCAGCACCTGTGAAGTCTGCCATTTTGCCGCAACCGTTGTCCCTCTTCGTGCCGTTGCTTACGTTCTTGTTGGCGTTGGCTCCGAAAAGGCGGGTAAAGACTTGGTATATAACAAGTTTCTCCATTGTTTGTTGATAGATATTTTCGTATCAGAAATTATGCGTTTATCTGACACGATGTTATCCGATGCCGTGTGCAGTCACGTTGCGGTCAATCTTTGCGATAGTCCCCTGAAGCACCTTGCCTGGGCCGCACTCAGTGAAGTCTGTTGCACCAGCAGCAATCATCGCTTGCACTTCGTATGTCCATTTCACTGGGGCTGTGAGTTGCGCGATGAGGTTCTGCTTGATTTCCTCTGGGTCAGTATGTGCCTGTGCATCAACATTCTGATATACTGGGCATTTGGGAGTTGAGAATGTAGTTGCCTCAATCGCTGCCTGCAACTCATCTTTTGCTGGCTGCATGAGAGGAGAGTGGAACGCACCACCTACAGGAAGTGGAAGTGCGCGCTTCGCACCTGCCGCTTTGAGGGCTTCGCATGCCTCGTTAACAGCCTCGATGTTACCAGAAATAACCAACTGACCAGGGTTGTTGTAGTTGGCAGCCACAACGATGTGTCCGGGCTTTGAGATAGAAGCACAAACCTCCTCTACCTTCGCATCATCAAGACCTATGATAGCAGCCATTGTTGATGGTTCTGCCTCGCAAGCCTTCTGCATTGCCATTGCACGCTGTGACACGAGTTTCAGTCCGTCCTCGAAAGAAACGGCTCCTGCTGCAACGAGTGCAGAAAACTCGCCGAGCGAGTGACCGCCCACCATGTCTGCATCGAATGCATCGCCAAGACAGATGGCAGAGATAACTGAATGAAGGAACACGGCTGGCTGAGTCACCTTTGTCTGCTTGAGTTCTTCGGCTGTGCCTTCAAACATGATTTTAGTGATGTCGAAGCCGAGGATTTCATTTGCCTTGTCAAAAAGTTCTTTTGCCTTTGGATTTGAATCGTAGAGGTCTTTGCCCATTCCTGTGAACTGGGCTCCCTGACCGGGGAAAACAAATGCTTTCATATAATTTTCTTTGTTATTTAATAAAAAAGCACCTTTCTGCATGAGAAAGATGCTTTTTCTATTTATAATGTTGATTACTTGACCTTCTCAACGGTTAGCCTTTCGGCTTCTGCGTTGTGTTTACTTTACCTTTGCAACGATTGCCTTGAATGCTTCTGCGTTGTGAACGGCTAAGTAAGCCAGTGTCTTGCGGTTGAGGTCGATGCCAGCCTTGTGGAGAGCGCCGATGAACTGAGAGTAAGAGATTCCCTCTGCACGAGCGGCTGCGTTGATACGCTGAATCCACAGAGCACGGAACTCACGCTTCTTGCGACGACGGTCTGCAAATGCGTATGTGAGACCTTTCTCATAGGCGTTTTTAGCAACGGTCCAAACGTTCTTGCGAGCGCCGAACTGACCTTTTACACGCTTCAATATCTTCTTGCGACGAGCGCGTGATGCAACATGATTTACTGATCTTGGCATAATTTTGTTTCTTTTTTGACTGTTAGCGACGTGTCTTTACGTTCTTTGATTTGTGGGCTAACAAGTCGGTTAAACTTTAAGTTAAATTCTTACTGATTGGTTGATTAGCGAAGACAAAGTTGCTCAAGCACTGCCTTACGGTTTGCCTTTACGACAATTGTACTGTGGTCGAGATTTCTCTTCTGCTTCTTAGTCTTCTTAGTCAGGATGTGACTGTGGAAAGCGTGCTGACGCTTAATCTTTCCAGAACCAGTAAGCACGAAACGCTTTTTAGCGGCTGATTTGGTTTTAACTTTTGGCATTTTTTTGTTGTTTTTAATTATTTATAATGTGTGGCAACGCATATACCATGGCGTTACGCACTCTCTTTCTTTTTGTTACTCGTCTACGACATCCTCTTGCTCCGCAGATTTAGCGGCGAGTTTATCAGCAAGTCCTGCAAATGGGCTGTTAGGGTTTGGTCCTGCCATTTCAGCCTTTATCCTTGCCTCTGCTTCCGCCTTTGCTGCCGCAGCCTCGTTGTCACGCTTCTGCTGACTCTTCTTTGGTGCGCCTGCTTTTTTCGGAGCGAGAGTGATAAACATCTTTTTGCCTTCGAGCGATGGCATGCTCTCTACCTTTGCAAGTTCTTCGAGGTCGTTGGCAAGACGGAGGAGGAGAACCTCTCCCTGTTCTTTGAAGACGATGGAACGGCCTTTGAAGAATACATGCGCTCTGACCTTATTGCCTTCGGTGAGGAACTCTTTGGCATGCTTGAGTTTGAAAGCATAGTCTGCTTCGCCTGTCTGAGGTCCGAAGCGTATTTCCTTCACTTCCACCTTCACCTGCTTTGCCTTCAGTTCCTTGCTTTTCTTCTTCTGCTGATAGAGGAACTTGGAGTAGTCAATAAGGCGACATACCGGAGGTTGGGCGTTTGGAGAAATTTCTACGAGGTCAACTCCTTTTTCTTCTGCAAGCCGAAGAGCCTCGCTGGTTGGCATTACGACTGATTCTATGCCGTCGCCTACTATTCTCACTTCGTGAACACGAATTTGCTCGTTAATTCTGTTCTGTTGTTTCTTTTTGTTATCAACTTTCATTAAAGCCTTGTTATTCCTTCGATATGTTTTGTTAAGTTTTTATAAAAATCGTTGCAAAGTTAGAAATTTTCCGTCATTTGGCGAACTTCTTCTTGAATTTTCTTTGCAAAATCGTCTATTTTCATCGTTTCTTGCTGCTGAGTGCCTTGTTTTCTCACGTTCACAGTGCCATCAGCCGCCTCTTTTTCGCCAACGACAAGCATGTATGGTATGTGCTTGATTTCGTTGTCGCGTATCTTTTTGCCGATTTTCTCGTTGCGGTCATCAACAATAGTACGCACATCCTGCTGGTTGAGCATTTCGGCAACCTTGTGAGCATAGTCGTTGTGCTTCTCCGATATTGGCAACACGACAACTTGGTCAGGAGTGAGCCATAGTGGGAAGTGTCCAGCAGTATGTTCAATGAGGACTGCTATAAAGCGTTCCATAGAGCCGAATGGTGCACGGTGAATCATCACAGGGCGATGCTTCTGATTGTCCGCACCCGTATATTCCAGCTGGAAACGTTCTGGCAGATTGTAGTCCACCTGAATTGTACCGAGTTGCCAACGGCGACCGAGGGCATCCTTTATCATAAAGTCGAGTTTAGGCCCATAGAATGCAGCCTCACCCAACTCTGTGCGAGTAGGAAGTCCTTTCTCTGCGCATGCCTCGATGATAGCATTCTGTGCCTCTTCCCACACCTCGTCCGAACCGATGTATTTCTCCTTGTCCTCTGGGTCACGGAGAGAAATCTGTGCCTCAAAGTCCTTGAAGTCCAGTGCCTTGAAGATGATATTGATAATGTCCATCACACGAAGGAACTCATCTTTCACTTGGTCGGGACGGCAGAAGATGTGTGCATCGTCCTGTGTGAAAGAACGTACTCGTGTGAGACCATGAAGTTCTCCCGACTGCTCATAGCGATACACCGTGCCGAACTCCGCACAACGGAAAGGCAGGTCTTTGTATGAGCGTGGCTGCCATGCGAAGATTTCGCAGTGGTGAGGGCAGTTCATAGGCTTGAGCAGATACTCCTCGCCCTCCTCAGGCGTGTGAATTGGCTGGAAAGAGTCCTTGCCATAGTGTGCATAGTGTCCCGAAGTGACATAAAGGTTCTTTCCTCCGATGTGCGGAGTGATAACCTCCTGATAGCCATAACGCTTCTGTATCTTACGCAAGAAGTCTTGCAAACGCAGACGAACAGCCGTACCCTTTGGCAACCACATTGGCAACCCCTTGCCAACACGCTCCGAGAACATGAAAAGTTCCATTTCCTTGCCAATCTTGCGATGGTCACGTTTCTTAGCCTCTTCAAGTGCCAAAAGATATTCGTCAAGCATCTTCTTCTTTGGGAAAGAGATGCCATAGATGCGAGTCATCATCGGACGTTTCTCATCGCCACGCCAGTAAGCAGCCGCAAGCGAGAGGAGTTTGAACGACTTGATTGGTGCAGTCGTCATGAGGTGCGGACCTTTACACAGGTCGATGTAGTTACCCTGCGTGTAAGTCGTGATTTTTCCGTCCTCCAACTCAGCAATCAACTCATTCTTATATGTCTGTCCCTTAGATGCGAACAGTTCCATTACCTCCTGCTTCGATATTTCCTTGCGGACAAGTGCCTCCTTCTTCTGCTGCAACTCCTGCATCTTCTTCTCAATCTTCGGAAAGTCCGCATCGCTGAGTTTCACGCCCTCTGGTGGCATCACGTCATAGTAGAAACCATTTTCAATAGCAGGACCAATGCCGAACTGAGTGCCGGGATAAAGTTCTTCAATCGCCTCAGCCATAAGGTGAGCCGAAGTGTGCCAGAAAGCATGCTTGCCCTCCGCATCATCAAACTTATACAGAGCAATAGTCGCATCCTCATTTATAGGGCGGTTCAACTCTGTCGTCTCGCCATTCACGCCACATGCTATCACATCTTGTGCCAATCGCTGGCTGATGCTCTCCGCTATCTGAAGACCAGTAACGCCAGCCTCATACTCGCGTACCGAATTGTCAGGAAAAGTAATCTTTATCATTGTTCTATTGTCTTTTTATTCTCTATATTATATAATGTGTTCCTGTTCATCACCACCGCGCCAACAGCACACACCACGAAACATCATGCAAAGTTAACACATAAAATCTTTTTACCGAAAAACTTTGCAAAAAATCTTTCTCAAACAGCATTTTTCACTTGTGATTTACGTCATTCCTATCCAGTAGCCAAGGTCTATATTCTACTGCGGTTACACTAAATGGTATAATTAGAGGTTTCGGTGGAACAAAATATAGTAGATTTACATTTTTTCAACCTTGTTTTTGTAGTCAGGATTGGGCAAACGAATATAGGATGATAGCAACGAGGGTAATGTACTCCAACCGATGGTCACTATATTCAAATAGGGGAGCGAAGACTCCCCTTTATTGTATTTCCTATAATTTTGTGCTTGATGTTATGTTATTGTCTAAATTCAATGACTGCTAATTTTTATTATAATTAAAATTGGGTCAACATCTATATTATTGCCTAAAATTTAGAGAAAAAGGTAGTTGCAATTGAGGGGAAAAGTTGGTTGCGGCTGGCAGTGAAATGCGGGGGCGGCTGGAGGAACTAGCGGGCAACCGCCGGCATAGATAATCTGCATTGGCTGACTATTATAATTTGTCACGGC
>JAFLUT010000100.1 GCA_022508665.1 Prevotellaceae bacterium
CACGTGATTTGTAATCTCGGGGTCGTTGGTTCGAATCCGACAAGAGGCTCAAAAATATAGTGTCAAGCAGTTTCATAACATTTTGGGGGTCTAACAGATGATATGATTTGACACAGAAGAATAGGGGGGTGCTATCTTGCAATTGGCAAGGTGGCACTTTTTCTTTGTCTGCTTTCAAACTATCTCTTGTTAGTCCTCAAACCGATTGCCCCAAAGTTTTGCCATTCGTTCATTCAACTTGTTCTCAGAAGGATTGTCCTGCGGATGCCAAAAACGAGCATTCTTGGCGTCGTCGGGCAGAAACTGCTGTTCGACAAAGTTTCCTTCGTAGGCATGGGCATACTTGTATTCCTTGCCATACCCCAGTTGCTTCATCAGTTTTGTAGGGGCGTTGCGGAGGTGGAGAGGCACGGGAAGGTTGCCTGTTTCGCCCACATATTGGAGCGCAGAATTTATGGCTTCGTATGCGGAATTGCTCTTTGGCGATGTGGCGAGATATACGGTCGCTTCTGCCAAAGGGATGCGACCCTCGGGCATTCCAATCTTTGAAACGGTGTCGAATGCGGCGTTTGCCAAAAGAAGAGCATTGGGGTTGGCAAGACCTATATCTTCGCTTGCGGAGATGACGAGACGGCGAGCGATGAAAAGGGGGTCTTCGCCACCTTCTATCATGCGTGCCAAATAATATATTGCGGCATCGGGGTCGCTCCCTCTTATGCTTTTGATGAAGGCGGAAATGATGTCGTAGTGCATCTCTCCATCTTTGTCGTATGCAAGAGGGTTCTGTTGTAGCGTTTCTGTAACAATGGCATCGTTTATAACTGATGATGTTTCAGTTACGAGTTCCAGAATGTTCAAAAATTTTCGAGCGTCGCCACCGCTGTAACGCATCATGGCGGTCGTCTCCTGCACATCAATTGAACGCTCTTTCAGAAATGGATCGGTATGCAAAGCATGGTCGAGGAGGCCAAGCAAATCGTCCTTTTCAAGACTTTTCAGCACATACACTTGGCTGCGGCTCAGAAGGGGGCGGATGACCTCGAAAGAGGGGTTCTCAGTGGTCGCTCCGATGAGCGTGACAATGCCCTGCTCCACCGCTCCAAGCAGGCTGTCCTGCTGGGACTTTGAGAAGCGGTGTATTTCATCTATAAACAGTATAGGTGATGTTCCTCCACGCATGCTGCCGAAGAAGTTTGCGTTCTTCGCCCTCTCAATCACTTCACGCACATCTTTCACTCCCGAGGTGACAGCGCTGAGCGTGTAGAAAGGCACGTCGAGCGTCTTCGCAATGATGCCTGCAAGTGTGGTCTTTCCCACTCCCGGAGGTCCCCACAGAATAAAGGAGGATATGCGTTTCTGTTCTATCATCCGACGAATGACAGCGCCCTCTCCCACGAGGTGTTTCTGCCCGATGTAGTCGTCAAGTGTCTGAGGTCGTAAGCGTTCCGCCAGTGGTTGCATATCGTCTTGTGTTTTATTGTTTGCGAGTGCAAATGTACAAAAAACAAGGGATATATGACAAGATAAAGGCTTTTAAATTGACACGCCAGCAACAAATGCAATAAATGGCAGACGACAAAGATAACAGATGCAACAAATGTGTTTGTTGCCACGCCGTGTTTTAGCGTGGCGACAAACGGTGTATCGATGTTCCGATAGGCGGTGTATCGATGTTTCGATAAGCCGTGTATCGATGTAGTGATAAGCGGTGTGGCTACGGGGAGAACAAGTATGTTTCTATCAAAGTTTTGAATAGGTTTTACGTATATTTTCTTGGCAAAACGGATAAAAAGGAGTACCTTTGTGGCGAAAAAGGTTGTATGATAGTGTGGTTCTATTCGCCACATACAAACATCAAGGAATAACAAAAATTTTAGCAATGGACAACAAACAACATTTTGCATCACTACAACAAAACACAAAGGCTTCTCTTCCCGACTGTAAGCAACAAGCAGCAATAACTGACACTGATACTAATTCAACTGGGGGGGGGTAAAACAGGCGGCGTCAAATCAGTAAAAGGAGAACGAATTGAGTACATTGATGCTTTAAGAGGTTTTACAATGATACTCGTGGTGATGACACACGTTTGCAACTTCTGTTTTAATTCTTATAATTTATCATATAGTTCAATAATGGCTCAATTTCGTATGCCATTATTTTTCTTTGTCAGTGGTTTTGTGTTTTATAAAGATGTAATATGGGATAGGTACACCTTTGCCTCATTTATGAAAAAGAAAATACCTGTACAGATATTGACTCCAACTGTATTTTTGTTGTTGTATGTTTATATAAAAGACCTTCCGGTAATTGGAGTTCTAACTAATGGTTTCAGATATGGGTATTGGTTCACTTATACGTTGTTTTTGTATTTCCTATTTTATATTTTTGTCAAAATAATTTCAAGAAGGTTGCGGCTCAATAATTTTGTTTGTCATATTATACTACTTTTATGGGGAATAATATGCTATATAACTGTACCAATATGGGGATTTCCTGTTGATCAAGATGTTGCTATGTTCCTATTAATGCCTCATTGGTGTTATTTCCTTTTCTTTGTCATAGGTGTTTTGGTGAAGGAGCATTTTTCATGTTTTCAAACTCTTTTAGACAATAGATACTTTACCTTATCACTTATAATTCTATATTTTCTGTACAATATATTCAGAGAGTATATTATTGGTATCGTAGACGTTGGAGTTGGCTGCATGTGCAGGCTCTGTGGAGTGTTTATAGTTTTCGCTTTTTTTCGCAAATATTCATCTGCTTTTACAAAAGAAAAATTATTGGGTAGGAGTTTACAATATATTGGTCGCCATACATTAGATATTTATTTATTGCATTATTTTTTTCTTCCCGTAGGATTGGCATCAGTATTTACATTCTTTGCAGATAACGAATTACCGTCGCTTGAAATCTTTGTTTCCTTATTTATCGCATTACTTATTATTTGTCTGTGCCTGATAATAAGCAACGTATATAGATTAAGCCCATGGATTGAACAGTACATGTTTGGTGCGAAAAAGAATACAGACGGATATTCGGCATTCTGCAAAATCCGGACTTTGGCAGAAACGGGTGTGTTGCCCGAACTCAGCATTGAGGAAATCAACGAAGAAATTACAAAAGCGAGGATAGAAAAGTAATGAATTACGTTGTTGTCCTGACTTTTCAAGAAACAAATTTGTATATGCGAAAAATAATGAGTAAATTTGCACTTAATTTGGTAAGGAGTTTAAAATAAATAACATATACACAAACAATGGAAAGAGACAACGTTATCTTCTCTCTCATAGAGAAAGAGCATCAGCGCCAATTGAAAGGTGTTGAACTCATCGCATCCGAAAACTTCGTGAGCGACCAAGTAATGGAGGCTATGGGCAGTTACTGCACAAACAAATATGCTGAGGGCTATCCCGGACACCGCTATTATGGCGGCTGTCAGGTTGTGGACGAGATTGAGCAACTTGCTATTGACCGTGCTTGCGAACTGTTCGGCGCAGAATACGCCAACGTGCAGCCTCATTCAGGTGCGCAGGCAAATGCCGCTGTGCTGCTGGCAGTGCTGAAGCCGGGAGATGTGTTCATGGGACTGAACCTCGACCACGGTGGGCATCTTTCACACGGCTCTTTGGTAAATACTTCGGGCATTCTCTACAAGCCTGTGGGATATAATCTCTGCAAGGAGACAGGACGTGTTGACTATGACGAAATGGAGCAGTTGGCAAAGGAGCATAAGCCAAAACTCATCATCGGCGGTGGTTCGGCATACAGCCGTGAGTGGGACTATGCTCGCATGCGTAAGATTGCTGACGAGGTGGGTGCTATTCTGATGATAGATATGGCTCATCCTGCAGGTCTCATCGCAGCAGGTTTGCTCGACAATCCTGTGAAATATGCTCACATCGTGACAACTACAACGCATAAGACTTTGAGAGGTCCTCGTGGCGGTCTTATCCTCATTGGCAAGGATTTCGACAATCCGTGGGGCTACACCACTCCAAAGGGTGTTGTGAAGAAGATGTCGCAACTCATCAATTCTGCCGTGTTCCCCGGACAGCAAGGCGGTCCGTTGGAGCATGTCATCGCTGCTAAGGCTGTGGCTTTCGGCGAGGCTCTGAAGCCAGAATTCAAGCAATATGCCGCACAAGTGAAGAAGAACGCAGAGGTGCTGGCAGAGGAACTTGTGAAGCGTGGATTTACAATCGTAAGCGGTGGTACAGACAATCACTCAATGCTTGTTGACCTGCGCACGAAATACCCTGACTTGACTGGTAAGGTGGCAGAGAATGCTCTTGTTGCAGCAGACATCACTATCAACAAGAATATGGTGCCATTCGACTCTCGCTCGGCTTTCCAGACATCGGGTATACGTCTCGGCACTCCTGCCATCACTACTCGTGGTGCGAAGGAAGACCTGATGATTCAGATTGCAGCATGGATTGAGGAGGTGCTGAACGCTCCTGAGGACGAGGCTGTTATCGCAAAGGTGCGTGGAGAGGTGAACGAGACGATGAAGAACTATCCGCTGTTCGCTTGGTAAATGTAATTTACGATTGGACGATGTACGATTTATTTGGGGATTTTATTATTGGAGTATTTAATCCGAATGGCGTAAATTTCCAAATGCTTAAATTCACAAATAAATAGTACATCGTAAATCGCTAAATCGTAAATAAAACTAATTTGTTGATGGAAAAGACACCATTGTTAGGTATGACATTGAAAGAGTTGCAGGACGTGTGCCTGCAACTCTCGATGCCTAAATTTGCTGCTAAACAGATTGTGCAATGGATATACAGCAAGCACGTTGGCTCCATCGACGAAATGACCAACATATCGAAGGCAAATCGTGAACTGTTGGACGAGAAGTTTTGCGTTGGATGCGTTCCTCCGATAGAGACGAACAAAAGTGCAGACGGAACGGTTAAGTACCTGTTTCCCACAGAAAGCAACAAGTTTGTCGAGACGGTATACATACCAGACGGCGACCGTGCCACACTGTGCGTCAGTTGTCAAGTAGGCTGCAAGATGAACTGCCTTTTTTGCCAAACAGGAAAGCAGGGATGGCAGGGCAACCTCAGCACAAGGGATATTCTCAACCAAATATATATGGTGGACAGGATTGTGGCTGAGGAAGGCGGCACGCCGTTGACAAACGTTGTGTATATGGGGCAAGGAGAGCCGTTGGACAACATTGACAACGTGCTGAAATCGACGGAAATCCTTACTGCCGACTACGGCTGGGCATGGAGTCCGCGACGCATCACCATTTCTACCATAGGGCTGAGAACGAGCATGCGTCGCCTGCTCGAAGAAAGCGAGTGCCATGTGGCGGTGTCTCTCCACACGCCCATTCACGAACAGCGAATGCAGTTGATGCCAGCAGAGAAGCAATTTGCCATAAGCGATATTGTGGAAATGCTGAAGGAGTATGATTGGAGTCATCAGCGACGACTGACTTTTGAATACACGATGTTCGGCGGTACAAACGACTCTACATTGCATGCCAAGGAGTTGATAAAACTCTTGCAAGGGCTTGATTGCAGGGTTAATCTCATAAGGTGGCACAAAATCCCCGACGTGCCGCTGTCGGAAGTGAGCATGGAGGCAATGGAGAGGTTTCGCGACTACCTCAACCGCCGTGGCATCACCACGACGATACGAGCATCGAGAGGGCAAGACATTTGGGCGGCATGTGGATTGCTGTCAACAAGGAAACAACTTGAAAATCAGAACGTATGAAGTTTAGACTTATAGCAATACTTTTAGCAATGACATGCGTCTTTGCCGCTTGTAACGACAATCCCGCTACTGGCAAGCGTCACAAGCGTAGTGGCAGTTTGCTGACACCTGTGTCGTCTGGAAATCCATACGAGGTAATGGTGGTGGCAGACGATAGCGTGTGGAATGGATACGCTGGCAAGGCTCTTCAAACGATACTCGACAAGCCTTTGAGAGGATTGCCACAAGACGAACCGCAATTCCACAAGAGCCATATCACGGAGAAGCATTATGACAACATAACCAATCTTTTCCGCAACATCTTCCGCATAGAAATTGGCAAGCAGTACACGCAGGCAAAAATGGTGGTGGAAAAAGACGTGCATTCCACTCCGCAACTCATTATGACACTTCATGCCCCTAATCAAGTGGAGGCATCAATATATATCACCGAACATACAAAGGACATAGAAAGCCTCATAACGAGCGAGGAAATCAACCGTGAGGCAAACGACTTGTATTTCAAGCACAACATAAAGTTTGCCAAGGCGGTAAAGGAAATGTTCGGGTGTGAGTTTTACATACCTGTTGACCTCAAAAAGATGAAAGTCGGCGACAATTTCATTTGGGCAAGCGACGACGGACTTTCTTCGATACAAAACATTTGCATATATTCACTTCCATACGTCAGCGAAAAGATGTTCACGAAGAAGCCATACATTGCTTTGCGTGACACCATAATGAAACGCAACATCCCCGGCGCCCACGAAGGAATGTGGATGCAAACTAATCCAAACTTTGTGTGGACACGCAACATCAGCGTAAACGGTCAGTATGCCATGGAGGCACGAGGGCTGTGGGAAATGAGAAATGACGCAATGGGAGGTCCATTTGTCAGCCATTCGCGCATAGACAAAAAGAACGGCAAAATCATTGTGGTGGAGGGGTTCGTGTTTGCACCTGAGAAGATGAAGCGTACAATGATACGCAGGCTTGAAGCGGCTCTTTACACTTTGGAGACAGAAGAAGAATAGACACATTCTCTATTCATAATATCTATAAATACTTATAAAATTCTATATAATTTAATAAAAAAATACAGACACAGTGGAAAAGTTTAAGATAGGCATTACTCATGGCGACATAAACGGTGTTGGCTATGAACTGATTTTGAAGACATTCCAAATGGAGGAAATGGCAACCCTCTGCACCCCCATCATTTATGGCTCTCCCAAGATTGCCACATATCACCGCAAGGCTATCAACAGCCAGACAAACTTCAATGTGGTTGAATCGGTTGACATGGTGAAGGAGAACATTGTCAATATGGTCAACTGTTTCGGTGAAGAAGAACAGAAGATAGAACTCGGACAGGCAACTGAAAATGCAGGACAGGCAGCGCTCGTAGCCCTTCAAAGAGCCATGCAAGACCTTGCGGAGGGCAAGATAGATGCTCTTGTGACGGCTCCTGTCAATAACAGCACTATAAAGACAGAAGAAGGAGAAGCGTTTGGCGGTCATACGTCATACATAGAAAACGTTACAGGCAACAGCAATAAGGCATTAAAGATGTTCGTATGTGGCAATCTTCGTGTTGCCTTTGTCACTGACAACATCCCTGTTTCGCAGATTGCAGGTCAAATAAACAAAGACATCATTGTAGAGAAACTTGTTGTTCTGCACAATACGCTGAAAAGGGATTTCTTCATCGACAATCCACGCATAGCAGTCCTCTCGCTCAATCCCCACGCATGCGGCGTTGAGGAAGAAGAAATCCTTAAACCAGTCATTGATGAACTCTTCAAGCGTGGAGTACGATGCGTAGGGCCATATCCAGCCGACAAATTCTTCGGTTCACAAAACCACACACATTTCGATGCAACGCTTGCAATGTATTATGAGCAAGGAGCAATAGCATTCAAGGCTCTCACTCAAAACGACGGAGTGAACTACACTGCAGGTCTTCCAGTCATCCGCACCGCACCTGCCATTGGCACTAACTATGAGGCAGCAGGAAAGGACATCACTGACGAGCAGGCTATGAGACAAGCGATATATGTTGCTATCGACACTGCAAGAAACAGGATAAAGTTCGACCAAGAGCGTCAAAATCCATTGCAAAAACAGTACTTCGAGAAGCGAGACGACTCTTACAAACTGAAACTCGACCAAACGGACGACGAAGAGTAAAGCGTGAAAAACAGAACAAGGAACATATTTTTCGCTTGCGGATTTATTGCCGTAGTCATCATGCTGTTCACTTTCAAAGTGTCTTTCGCACAACTGTGGGCAGACATACAGCATGCAGGTTATTGGTTATTTGCCATACTCGGTTTATGGCTCATACTCTATATAATGAACGCTTGCACATGGCGAATAATCATCCGGGGGTCAGGCGATTGCCCTATATCGTTTCTGCGTATTCTGAAACTCACCATATCAGGTTTTGCCCTCAACTACGCCACACCTGCAGGACTGCTGGGAGGAGAGCCATACAAGATAATGGAACTCCGCCCATACATCGGTACGCAACGAGCAACGTCAAGTGTTTTGCTGTTCGCCATGATGCACATCTTCTCCCACTTTTGGTTTTGGGCAACAAGCATTGTGGCATACATCATATTGGCTGTGTGTGGCATTTTGCCTCTCGGCACAGGCATGTGCATTGTGCTTATTTTCATGCTTATCTTCTGCGGCTGCGGCATCTACCTTTTTATGCGTGGCTACCGCAACGGAATGGTTGTCAAACTGATAAAGATTGTCGGACACATACCGGGATTGAAACGGTGGGCAAACAACTTGGCTGAAAGCAAGAAAGAGGATTTGCAGAAGATAGACGACCAAATCTCCGAATTGCAATCACAAAACAGGAAAAGTTTTTTCGCCAGTTTTTTCCTCGAATATATCGGCCGCTTGATGCAGAGCCTCGAGATATATTTCATGCTCATCCTCTTTAATGCCGGCGACGGCGGTATTCAGACATTTCTCTTTTCTTTCCTCATCCTATCATTCACAAGCCTTTTTGCCAACCTCCTCTTTTTCCTTCCGCTCCAACTCGGAGGTCGCGAAGGAGGCTTTGCTATGTCCGTTGCCCAAATGGGCATGACAAGCGACATCGGCATGTTTGTCAGCATCATCTGCCGAGTTAGAGAGGTGTTTTGGACAGCCATAGGACTTTTGCTGATGAAAGTAGGCAATAAGCGTCAATAATTGATTTCCCTAACTGAAAGTGGATATAACAACAGGTATCCATTGTGGTTTCTCATAATGAAAAGTTAGTGACAGGCGTCAATAAATGTTGGGAAAGATTGTCTACAATTATTTATATTTTCAAACACCTTTTTTTACATTCTCAAACACCTTTTTGATTCTATCCGCCATTCTTATTTTCTGGTCAAAAAGGCAACGGTAACCCTCTGAAACTCCCTGCCGTTCACGATTACAATAGTCAGCCGTGGCAAATTATAATAGTCAGCCAATGCAGATTATCT
>JAFLUT010000101.1 GCA_022508665.1 Prevotellaceae bacterium
AGCAGTAATGGCAACTACATCTGGAACATCGAGGAAACAGAGATACCTGCTCCAGTCCCAGAGGTTTACACAGTCAGCATCGCAGAGAGCGAGAACGGCACAGTGACATCCGACGTGTCAGAGGCACAGGCAGGCGAGACCGTCACCCTCACCGTCACCCGTGCCGAGGGCTATGGTATTGAAACTCTCACGGTTACCTGCGGTGAGGACGGCACAGGAGTTAAGGTTGCTGCAACCGAAGATGCAAGTGTCTACACATTCACAATGCCAGAGAGCGACGTGACTGTATCCGCTACATTCGCTGAAATTTCGCAAGATACGGTATATTATTGGTATGTAGGATGGGATGATCCAAGAAATGTTGAAATTATTACCTCATCAGTAGGTATGAAGGAACTGGTGCCTGGCTGGCATAAAATTGGTACTGAATTTGATGAAAAATTATATACAAAATTAAATCGATTGTATAATAATACTGGTGATGGAATAGAAAAGGGTTCATCAAAAGATTATGTATATCTTGCATTACCAGGATCAACACGATTGTCACCTAGAATTGATTTATCTGATGAAACATTGTGTGATGAGACCGGACAAGAAAAAAATACATATAATTATATCACTACAAAAACTATTGAAAATGTAGAATATCGTATTTATGTAAGTATAATGAAAAAAGCAGCTTTTGAAGACAATATATATTATGTAAAATAAACTTAAATTAGATATGGGACAATTTGTACAAGATGGTGTAAACTTTAATATAAAAAATAATTATAAAGGTGAAGAATAAAAAACCACTATAAGTGCAAAACTTTCATCTATGTCAAATGACTATTCTACGACGTCTGATTCATCAAAACTCATCAACGCAGTAGAGATAGACTGACAACACACACAAAAAGGTTATTGCCCACAACGGCAATAACCTTTTTGTGTTATTTTTAACCCAATAGTTTCCCCGTCTGGAAACTATTTGCTATCTTTGCAACCGATAGGGAATTAGATATGGCAGACATAAAGAATATAAAAGTCATATTGATGAGGGAAGCACTTGACTTCATTGCCACTCTGCCCAGACAGGCAGGAGGCAAGGTGTATGACAACATACATCGTATAGAGGCAGGTGAGCGGAACGCAGAGTTATTCAAGAAACTTGAGGGCTCGAATATCTGGGAGTTCCGAACTCTCTACAACGGCATTGCCTATCGTTTGTTTGCTTTCTGGGACACGGAGGAGCAAGCATTGGTGATAGCCACTCACGGCATCGTCAAGAAGACGCAGAAGACCCCAGCCAAGGAGATATCCAAGGCGGAAAGGATAAGACAAGAGTATTTCAATGATAAAACAAAGTAGACATGAAACAGGTAGGAAAGTTTGAATTGTACAGTCTGGACGAAGCGCTTAACAAGCACTTTGGTCCGATTGGAACACCAGAGCGTGATGAACATGAGGCAAGGGTTTCCGAAGCAGTCCGGGCATACGAACTGGGCGAGGCTATCAAGAAGGCAAGGCTTCAGCAGAACCTGACGCAAGAGCAGTTGGGCGAGAAAGTCGGCGTAAAGAAGGCGCAGATTTCAAAACTGGAGAGGGGACACAGCCTCAGCCTCCCTGCCATCAGACGTGTGTTCCGTGCGCTGGGTGTACCTACCGCCTCGCTCGACCTCGGTGCAGGCATTGGCAAGGTCGCCCTTTGGTAAGGGAATCTATAAATAGGAGTATAAAACACAAGAGGAAAGGCATCCAAGCCTTTCCTGTTTTCTATTGTTTTTCAAATAAAAAACCTTCGTGAATTTTGTGTTATATTAAGTAGTATTTATCGAGCAGAATGCTTGTTTTTATTTCCAATCTTCATATACAAGTTCTGGTATTCTGTCAAAATGCTTTATGTTTGATGTGACAACGGTCATTTTATGATGTATTGCTGTTGCTCCTATAAGTAAGTCAAACTGGTCGACACGCTGTCCTATCCGCTCGAGTGACAGGCGTATTTCTCCATATTCTTTGAATGATGAATAGGCAGGGATTATTTTGAACATTTCTTGAAGGTTCTTTATGTCATTCATCTTTCGGTTTTTATCCGACGCTTTTGCTACCCCGAAGTAGAGTTCTGCAATAGTTATTTCTGAAATGTAGCAGTTCTTTATACCTGCTTTCAGAAGATTTTCCCTAACTCGCCCTTCGTTGCGAAACATGGAAATGCAGGTGCAGGTGTCTAACAAGTATTTTGCCATATCACCAAGCATCTACAGTTCTTGTACTTTCGACATTCTTGCTTCTCAGCATGTCGGCATAGTCCTCTGTGGTCATATCGCCACCCCAATCAGAAGAGAAGTTTGCGAAGATATCTTTTGCTTTTGTTTTCTTGGATACGACCTGTTTCATGGAATTGACAAGTTTTGAGACGAGGTCAAGTTTGTCTTCATTTGGTAATGTAGCGAGCATATCCATGTATGCGTCACTCAGATTGATTGTTCCTGTCCTTGCCATTGTGTGAGTCTAATTTCTTGTTGCAAAAGTAGTTAGTTTTTTCCGGTCTTCCAAATATAAGCATTAGAAAATGGAAAAATAAAAAGGATTTAATGCCAGTGTAGTACAAAAGCACAGTCGACAGTTTCTCCATCTGGCATCGATAAGGTCGCACTTAGATAAAGAAATAAACCGTTTCCTTTGGTCGAATAAAATAAAACGTGTATATTTGTGGCGTTTTACGGAACAGTGTAACTCATTTAGCACAGAGGAACTATGCAAGAGTATTTGGATGCGTTTTACGGATTGGACACATGGATGCAGGTCTATTGGGTGTGTGCCATTGTCGGCACAGTGGTGTTTGTGGTGCAAATGGTGCTTGTACTCGTCGGTATGGACAGTATAGACACGGATGTTGATTTCGACGGGGCTGACACAATGGATTTGGGCGGCGGATTGTCGCTGTTCAGCATAAAGAACTTTGTGAATTTCCTCGTGGGCTTCGGGTGGACGGGCGTGTGTCTGAAAGATGCCATTGCCAGCAAATGGTTGTTGTGTCTCGTGGCAGTGGCTGTGGGAGCGGCATTTGTGTATATGTTCTTCATTATCAAGAAGCAGACAAAGAAGTTGGAGCATAACGGAGCATTCAGAATTGAGGACTGTGTGGGTAAGACGGTGGATGTGTATCTGCGAATACCGGGCGAGAGAAAAGGCAAAGGAAAGGTGCAGGTGAGTCTGAATGGTTCGGTGCAGGAGATTGAGGCGATGACAGAGGGAGGGGATATTGCCAGTGGGCAGAAGGTTGAGGTGGTGGATGTGGTTGACGGCACTACGCTGTTGGTGAGGTGACACATTATATATAATATATAGAGAGGATAAAATAATAGAATAAAAATAAACGCTTATGTATCTAATAGTAGTGGCTGTGGTTGTTGCCATTGTTCTTTTGGTATCAATCATCAATCGTTACAGGAGGTGTCCGTCGGACAAAATCCTTGTGGTGTATGGAACAACAGGCAATCGTGGGTCTGCCAAGTGTGTGCATGGTGGAGGTACGTTTGTGTGGCCAATCATTCAAGACTATGCTTATTTGAGCCTCACGCCTATCAGCATTGACGCTAATTTGACAAATGCACTATCGCGTCAGAATATCCGTGTGGATGTGCCATGCCGTTTCACTGTCGGCATATCGACTGACCCAGAGAGCATGACGGCTGCGGCAGAGCGTCTGCTGGGGCTGACTCCGGGGCAAATTCAGGAGTTGGCAAGGGACATCCTGTTCGGACAGTTGCGTCTTGTCATTGCCACAATGAGCATTGAGGAGTTGAACTCCGACCGTGACAAGTTCCTCGAAGCAATCTCAAGCAATGTGGAGGTGGAACTGAAGAAGATAGGTCTGCGACTAATCAACGTGAATGTGACGGACATCAACGACGAGAGCGGCTATATTGAAGCGCTTGGCCAGGAGGCTGCGGCAAAGGCCATCAACGAGGCAAAGGTGCGTGTGGCTGAGCAGGAGAAGTTCGGAGAGATTGGTAAGGCTGAGGCCAACCGTGAAACTCGTATCCGCACAGCCGAGGCGAATGCGCAGGCGGTGCAGGGAGAGAACGAGGCGAAGGTGCAGATAGCCAACTCTGACGCAGTACGCCGTGAGCGTGAGGCGGAGGCACAACGCAAGGCGATTGCAGCCGAAAAGGTCGCTGCGGCGAAGGCTCTCGAGGAGGCATATTCGGCAGAGCAGAAAGCGGAGGAAGCGCGTGCTGACCGTGACCGTGCCACACAGAGTGCTAACGTGCTGGTTAGTCAAGACATTGAGAAACAAAGAAAGATTATCGAGGCTGAGGCTGAAGCGGAGAAGATAAGAGTGAAGGCAAAAGGTGAGGCAGATGCGGCATACGCCAAGATGGAGGCGGAAGCACGAGGTCTCTTTGAAATCCTTAGTCGACAGGCACAGGGTTACGACAAGATGGTGCAGGCGGCTGGTGGCGATGCCAACAAGGCGTATATGTTGCTGTTGCTTGAGAAGTTGCCAGAACTGGTGAAGACCCAAGTTGAGGCTGTCAAGGGAATCAATATCGACCACGTTACTGTTTGGGATTCTGGTAATTCGGCAGACGGGAAGGGCAGCACCGCCAATTTCCTCAGCGGACTTATGAAGAGCGTGCCACCGCTGCACGAACTGTTTGACCAGGCTGGTCTTGCTTTGCCCGAGTATCTTGCAAAGAAGAAAGATAGCGCAGAGGTGGCGGAAAGCGTTGCTCTCAACAGCGAGGAAGAGGCTGCGGCAATCTCTGAGGTCAAAGAATAAGATGCTTTGCAATCAAGTACAATCATAAACGACAAAGAATGAAGAAGTTACTTAATTTAGTGCTTGCGGTGTTTGCCGTAAGCATTTCCATATTTACAGCCGTAAGTTGTAACGACGGCGAGACATACGCCGAAATGAAAGAGAAAGAGAAGAAGGCTATTGAGCAGTTTATCGCCAACAACTCAATAATTGGATCTATAAAGGTGATAAGCGAGTCGCAGTTTTCTTCACAGGGCTATACCACAAACCTTGACAATAATGAGTTTGTGCTGTTCAACAACGACGGCATCTACATGCAGATTATACGACAAGGTGAAGGGCAGACAATGCAGGAGATGGCAATGGAACGCAAGGACTCTACCGTGACAAAGCCACTTTTGTGCCGTTTCTTTGAGTATGACATAGAGAATGCTGACACTACATATAGCAACATCTACACGCCAAGTGTAGTAGACAAGATACAATGCACTTATAGTCATTATAGTCGTAGTTTTACCGCATCATTTACAGAAGGACGCATGTACTCGGCATACGGTTCTGTTGTTCCGCAGGGGTGGCTCAAACCGCTCAACTATATACGTTTATCTCGTGAAGCAGGCAAGGAAGCGAAAGTCCGCATCATCGTGCCTCATTCTTCGGGAACAACTAACGCATCGGGGTATGTGTTGCCATTCTATTATGAGATAAGTTATCAACTGCCCCCTAACTCGTAATATATGTATAGATAAAATATATGAGTCTGATAAAATCTATTTCTGGCATCCGAGGCACTATCGGAGGCCGTGCAGGTGAGGGGTTGAACCCTCTCGACATCGTGAAATTCACAAGTGCATACGCCACACTCATTAGGCGTACAACAAAGTTACAGAGTAATAAAATCGTCGTTGGCCGTGACGCACGCATTTCAGGCGAAATGGTGAAGAACGTGGTGTGCGGCACACTCATGGGCATGGGATTTGATGTGGTGAACATCGGGCTTGCCTCTACACCTACTACTGAGATTGCGGTGACAATGGAAGGCGCATGTGGCGGCATCATCATCACCGCCAGTCACAACCCACGCCATTGGAACGCCCTGAAACTGCTGAACGAAAAGGGAGAATTCCTCAATGCAGAAGAGGGCAACGAAGTGCTGAAAATCGCTGAGGCAGAGGATTTTGATTTTGCAGATGTAGATGCCTTAGGCAAATACACAGAGGACAACACATACGACCAGAAGCACATTGACCTTGTGCTTGGACTCGACCTCGTAGATGTTCCTGCCATACGCAAGCAGAATTTCCGTGTGGCTTTCGACAGTATCAACTCTGTGGGTGGCATCATTCTTCCCAAACTTTTCAAGGCATTAGGCGTAGAGAACGTAACACCGCTTTACGGCGAACCAACTGGCGACTTTCAGCATAATCCCGAACCGTTGGAGAAGAACCTCTCCGACATTATGGGACTTATGGCAAAAGGTGGCAACGACGTAGGTTTTGTGGTTGACCCCGATGTCGACCGTCTCGCATTCATCTGCGAAGATGGCACGATGTATGGCGAGGAATACACGCTCGTTACAGTGGCTGACTACATCCTTAAACATACACCCGGAAATACTGTTAGCAACCTTTCTTCTACCCGTGCCTTGCGTGACGTTACACGCAAGTATGGCATGCAGTATAACGCTGCGGCAGTGGGCGAAGTGAATGTAGTGACCAAGATGAAAGAGACGAACACCGTCATCGGTGGCGAAGGCAACGGTGGTGTCATCTATCCTGCGGCTCACTACGGACGTGACGCCCTTGTAGGCATTGCCTTGTTCCTCAGCCATTTAGCGCATGAAAGAGAGGCGCAGCCAGACCTCACTGTCAGCCAGTTGCGTGCCACATATCCCAACTATGCCATAGCAAAGAACCGCATTGACCTCGACGCCAGCACAGATGTGGATGCAATCCTTGCCAAGGTGAAAGCGATGTACGCCGACCAACCAGGCACGGAGGTCAACGACATCGACGGCGTGAAAATTGACTTCCCCGATAAGTGGGTTCACCTCCGCAAGTCAAATACAGAGCCAATTATCCGTGTGTACTCTGAGGCATCAACTATCGAAGCCGCTGACGAGATAGGCAAGCAGATTATGGATGTGGTGTACTCAATGAAATAATACAATATACAATTATAAATAGGCGGCACATAGCAAATTGTTACGTGTCGCCTATTTATATTTCTTCGTTCATCAGTTTTTTCCTTTACATTTTTTTGAACGTTCCGAAATTTGCCGTATCTTTGCAAAGTTCTCATGCCGAAACCGTTTCGACGGTGGGGAAAATCACGTTTGTTGTGGCATGCGTGAGCGAGGGGAATACCATATATGGAGAAGCGTTTATCTTCGCTTTGTTTTTTGGCGATCTGAAATCCTGAGAAAATTTCATACAGTCAACGACAATGCAACGATAGATGCTCATGGGGTATGTTATAGATAACCCACAAGTATGCGTTTATATGTAGCATGCATTATATCCATAAGGATGTAATAAGTGTTATATGTATATCGCATTAGGGAGTATTATATAATATATCGGCGTGAGGTCTTGAATTGCTCGTTTTGACTGTATGGGCAATCTCAGGAGCCTCAGATCGTGGGACGAGCAGGGTACAGGTCTCACGTTTTCTTGTTTATGGACCGGGAGTTTTTAACTAAAAACATTTTCATTTGAGCCGAATTTGGAGACTTATAGGCTGTAAAAAACATTAAATAATGAAAAAAATTACATTATTTATTGCTGTGATGCTGTCGGCTGCAAGCATGACAGCACAGCAGAACGTTGAGACAGTACATTTGAAAAATGGCGGTCTTGTAAAAGGAGAAATCATTGAGCAAGTTCCTAACGAATCGCTCAAAGTACGGACAAAAGACGGTAGCGTATTTGCCTATCAGATGGATGAAGTAGAGAAAATTACCAAAGAAGAGGCGAGCAATGTCACCCAAGCCACAGGACATAGAGGTTTGGACTTCAACATTGATCTCGGATATAACATTGCAACTAAAGGTGGAGGTGGAAGTCTTGCCGCAGGTTTAGAACTCGGGAAAAGAGTAAATAAGAACTTTTATTTTGGCGTTGGTGCAGGCACATACATTTCATCGGGCAACGGAGACATCTCAATCCCTATCACCGCAGATTTCAAGGTCTATTATCCACTCAACAACACAAAGATTGCTCCTTTCTTGGGATTGAAAGCAGGGTATGTCATCAACACTGCTGATGTTACATACACAGTAGGCAAACAGACATACACAACGGAAATTCCAGATGCTATTATGATTGAGATTATGCCGGGCGTGCAAATTCCACTCTCCAACTCAATAGATTTCAACGTTGGAATAGGATATGCTCATTCAATTCCGACAAAAGGCAGTGGTAGTGGTGGTGCTATTGCTATTCGTGCAGGATTTGGATTTCATAAATCTATGATACCGAAAGTTAC
This sequence comes from Prevotellaceae bacterium, assembly GCA_022508665.1. Lineage (GTDB taxonomy): Bacteria > Bacteroidota > Bacteroidia > Bacteroidales > Bacteroidaceae > Minthosoma. The sequence goes on from JAFLUT010000101.1 coordinate 8,243, forward strand.
TAAGAACATCCCGACTCGAGATAAGGGTTTCCAACTCACACTGGAAGCAGATGGAACAAATCTGTGGAGTATTGGAGCAGATAGCCATTTCATTACTGGTGGTGGAAATATCGTTTTCGGCTACAAAGTCAATCCTAATATCAGTGTTGGTGTTGGCTATGGAGGAGCGTATATGGATGCCCGAGCAAGTCTTATAACCACAACATACACTGGAAATTATGACTATAAAGAAAACGAGAAAGGAAAAAAAGAAGTTATAACAAACGAAAATACTATCATATCTTCAGATAAAGAAGCGGACGGAGAATATGGGGCTATGCACAAATTTTTTGTTCGTGGACAATACCGATTAAAAAATGACCGTTTCTCTCCTATTGCTAATATCGACTTGGGTTTCAGAAACTTATCATTCACTTATGAGAAAGATTATTATGGAAATCTTAGGTCTGTAACAGGTAGATATGGGGATGATTATGACAGCGAATACAACCCTAATACATCTTCATTATTCATTAGTCCTTCGGTTGGTTTTTCTCTTCGGACAACCAACAACTCATATTTTGAAATGCGGTTAGGCTATATGATAGCAGGAAAGATTGCCGGCAAGACTGCTGATAAAGAGTATTACACTAATAAAATGTTATCAATATATGAACAGAAAGCCCGAAGCACGTCAGGGGGATTCCTTACCATTGGTTGGACACATACATTTGGTTCGAGGAAATAGGCAAATTCCAAAATAAATTGTAAATAGCCCTGTGCTGTCTAAAATGCCCTTTTCCTGTCGTCTTTGACAACGGCGCACCTCTGAAACGCCCAGCCGTTCACGATTACAATAGTCAGCCGTGACA
>JAFLUT010000102.1 GCA_022508665.1 Prevotellaceae bacterium
CAGCCGTGACAAATTATAATCGTCGGCTAATGCAGATTATCTATGCCGGCGGTTGGGTGCTAGTTCGGTCAGCGGCTGTCTGCTTTTGAGGGTAACGGTCGCTCACTTTTGGGGGTAGCCGCTGTGGGCTTATGGGGCAATGCTTATGGTGCGTTAGGGTGCTATTTTCGTGATGCATGCGGAATGTGAGGGGCTTTCGTTTTGTTCTTCCAATCTTTTTCTTTATCTTTGCACTCGAACTAACTAAGGAATAACTTTTATACTAACCGAAACGGAATGATAATGATTGATTTGCGGAGTCTTCGGCGGATTTCCTCCGTGCTTATTGTGGTGATGTGCGCACTCTGCCCGACAGGGGCGGCGGCGCAGAATGTGCTGTTCTTCGGCTCGAAGCAGGGGCTGTCGAACTCGAGGATATCGACGCTGTGCGAGGACAGCAGGCACAACATCTGGATTACGACGCAGAACGGGCTGAACCGCTATGACGGGGTGAAGATGAACATCTACCGCCATGAGGAGGGGAACCCCGGCTCGCTGCTGCATAATGAAAGCACGTGCGTGATGGAACTGGAGGACGGGAAGATGCTGGTTGGCACGGAGCAGGGAGTGCAGCTCTATGACTATGCCACCGACCGCTTCACGCTTGTGCCGTTCCTCTCGCTCGAGGGCGACACGACGACGCTCAGAGTGGTGAACATCTGCCGCATCAAGGGCAGCAGGGTGGTGGTGTGCGTGGCGGGCTACGGGCATGGCGAACTGCGCAAGGGGGATGACGGACGCATGTGGGTGGAGCAGAGCGCGGAGTTCAACACTGGCGAGGAGCAGGGCAACCCTGTGCAGATGGTGGAGGACAGGAGGGGGCGGCTGTGGATTGTGAACTCGCGCCACAATCTGTATGTGCAGACTGGGCAGGGCGGATTTCGCAAGCATGACGAGTTGGGGGAGGTGCGCAAGCTGTGCGTCAGTTCGTCGGGACGGCTGTATGCCGCCACGCAGCGCACGGGGATATACGTGTTTGACGAGAAGGCTGGCCGCTTTGTGCTGGTGGCGGGCGCCGAGGAGGTTGGCGGCGAGGTGTATGGCTTCAACCCGTGGACCGATGGGCGCCTCTTCATCTGCACCGACGGCACGGGCTTGAAAGTGTATGACGAGCGCACGGGCAAGGTGACGCCAAGCACTATAAAGGTGAACGATTTCGACCTCGCCGCGAGCAATGTGAAGGATGCCATTGGCGATGCCTTCGGCAACGTGTGGGTGGGCATCTACTGGAAGGGCGTGCTGATGAAGCCCGTGAACCAGTCGGCATTCGAGTATGTGGGTCAGTATTCCATAACGAAGAACACTATCGGCAACAACGCCGTCTTTGCCATCAGCCCTTCTGCCGACGGGCGCATCTGGCTGGCGGCTGACAATGACGGGCTTTACCTGCTCAGCGCCGACGGCACGGTGTCGACCCACTGGAGCAGGGCTGCCGACCCTTCCATGCCTCAGGCGTTCACGGCGGTGCAGAGCGTGGACGAGCGCACTCTGCTGCTCGGCTCCTATTCCGACGGTCTGTGGCAGATGAAGGACGGGCGCTTCTCGCTGCTGACGAGGGAGGTGAACCGCATTTTCGACATAGCCCCTGCCGCCGAGAGCGGATGCTACTGGATAGCGACGATGGGGGGGGGATTTTACTATTACAACCTCGTCACGGGGCGCTGCTCGGCGGACTTGAGCCGGGGCGACGAGCGGACGGGGGGAATTTCCAACACATACGTTTACACGCTGCTGTCCATGGCTGACAGGCTGTATGTAGGCACGGCAGACGGGCTGGCGGTGTGCGAGGTGGAGCCGGGCGGACGCATCGCCAAGGCGAGCCGCCGCGTGCTTGACCGCACAGCCGTGAGGCACATCGTGGCGTCTGCCGACGGGCAGACCCTGTGGGTCGGCACCGACGTGGGTCTGGTGAGGCTGGACGCAAAGACGCTTGCCGCACGCACCTACACCACTGCCGACGGGCTGCCTATCAACCACGTCTCCTCGCTCTGCATCGACGGCTCGCAACTGTGGATTGGCACTGACTTCGGGCTTTCCTGCATGGACATGAAGGCGGAGACCTTCACTAACTTCTTCGTCGATGACGGCTTGCAGGACAACGAGTTCAGCCGCGGCGCGGCGCTCGCCATGGACGGCAAGCTATACTTCGGCGGCATAGGCGGTCTGACCTACTTCGACGCCAAGACCATGCACAAGTGGCAGAACGAGCGGCGGCGGCTGACGCTGCGGCTGATAGACCTGCACGTGGGCAGCCGCACGATGCACAAGGGCGACCTCTCGGGCGGATATGAGGTGATGAACGACGTCATCGACCGCTGCGAGCGCATCGAACTGTGCCACACCGACAACCACTTCACGCTTGAACTGGGAGTGACGGGGCTGCCCAACCAGCACGTAGACTACGAGTACAGCGTCAACGGCGACGAATGGGACACGCAGGGAGGCGGCGGCCGCCTCGTGTTCGACAACCTGCAGCCCGGCACCTACCGCATCCGCATCAGGGCGAGGGCAGGAGGAGCCGTGAGCGACGAGCGTGTGCTGGTGGCAGTGGTCAACCCGGCGTGGTACGCATCCACGTGGGCAAAAGTCATCTACTCCCTGCTCGCCCTGCTCGCCGTGTGGCTCATCGTCATCTACGCCAAGCGGCTCTTGCAGGCGCGCCAGCTCATGGAGCGCCACAAGCAGCAGGAGGAGATGAACGAGGCGCGCATACAGTTCTTCATGAACATAAGCCACGAGATACGCACGCCAATGACGCTCATCCTCGCGCCGCTCGAGAAACTCATCGGCTCGGACAGCAACGCCGACCGGCAGCGGGCGTACAAACTGATGAAGCAGAACGCCAAGCGAATACTGCGGCTGATAAACCAGATGATGGACGTGCGGAAGATAGAGCAGGGAAAGTTCCTGCTCGACTACAGGCAGGTGGAACTGGTGGGCTTCCTGCAGAACATCTTCGACGTCTTCGTGACCAACGCCCAGAGCCGAGGCATAGCATACGACTACGTGCATGACGCCGACGCCATGCACGTGTTCGTCGACCCCGACAACACCGACAAGATTGTGATGAACCTGCTCTCCAACGCCTTCAAGTTCACCCCCGACGGCGGACGCATCACGCTGCGGCTGGACGAGGAGCAGGGAGACCGTTTCCGCATCAGCGTGACCGACTCGGGCGTGGGCATCAGCGACGAGGACAAGCCGAAGGTGTTCGACCGCTTCTACTCGGCGCAGCGCCAGAACGGATACATCGGCACGGGCATCGGGCTGAACCTCACCTCGATGCTGGCACGTCTGCACAACGGCACGGTGGCGGTGGCGGACAACCCCGAGGGGCAAGGCACGCAGTTCACCGTCAGCATGCCCGTGGGCGACCAGTCGCTCCTGCGCATGAAGCCCGAACCCTCGGCGCAGGAGCCAGCAGGCGCCGCCGACGGCATAGGGGAAATGGAGGGCATGGACTCGATAGAGAAGGACACGGCGGAACTGCTGACCATAGGCAAGCCTGCCGACACGCACAAGAGGAACGCGCTGCTCGTGGAGGACGACGAGGCGATACGCCAGTACGTGCATAGCGAACTCTCTGCCGACCTGCTCGTTCACACCTGCACCAACGGGCAGGAGGCGTGGGACTACATCGTCTCCCACCCCGGCAAGGTGGACATCGTGGTGAGCGACATCATGATGCCCGTGATGGACGGCATGACGCTGTGCCAGAAACTGAAGCAGAACTTCAACACGAACCACATACCAATAGTGCTGATGACCGCCCTCGGCAGCGACTCCGACCGCATAGCGGGCATCACCAACGGAGCCGACGCCTACGTGTCGAAGCCCTTCAACATCGACGTGCTGCGCACCACCGTGGTGCAGCTGCTCAAGAGCCGCCAACTGCTGCAAGGCAAGTTCCACGGCGACCGCCAGCACGAGGAGAAGATAGACAGGGTGGAGATAGAGTCGCCCGACGAGCATCTGATGAAGCGTGTGATGAAGACCATAAACGAAAACATGGACAACCCCGAACTCTCCGTCGAGATGATTGCCGACAAGGTGGGCATCAGCCGCGTGCATTTCTACCGCAAGATGAAAGACCTCACGGGGCAAGCGCCGCGCGACTTCCTCAAATACGTGCGACTGAAAGAGGCGGCGCGGCTGCTCTCGGAGAAGAAGCTCGACATCACGGGAGTGAGCATCGCCACGGGCTTCAAGTCGCTCTCAGCCTTCTCCACCAACTTCAAGTCGCTCTACGGGCTGTCGCCCTCGGAGTGGGTGAAGAAGATGCAGAAGGAGGAAGAGGAGTGAGGGAAATTTACGATTTGGCAATTACTTCTATGCTACTCGATATTATCTACATCCTTGCAGGCTTCGTCCTGCTCGTGAAAGGCGGCGACTTCCTCGTCGATGGCTCAGTGGCAATCGCTCGCCGTGCGAGGCTCAGCCCCATGGTCATAGGCCTGACGGTGATGGGCTTCGGCACGTCGGCGCCCGAACTGCTCGTGAGCGCACAGGCGGCGTGGCGCGGCTCGTCGGGCATTGCGCTGGGCAATGTGGCAGGTTCTAACATCGCCAACATAGGGCTGATACTGGGTCTGACCGCCATGATGAGCGGTCTGCCAGTGGGCAAAAAGACGCTGAGGGTCGATGTGCCGTTCATGCTCCTCGCCATGCTTGCGCTGATAGGCGCTGCCGCATGGGGCGGAGTGATTGAGCGCTGGATGGGCATAGCAATGGTGCTGATGCTGACGGCATTTGTGTGGTGGGAGATATGGAGCGAGAGGAAGAAGAGCCGCAAGGCGGATGGCGATGGCGTGAGCGTGGACGAGGTGGTGATGCCGCTGTGGAAGGCGCTCGCCCTCGTAGTCGTCAGCCTCGGAGCCATGGTGTGGGGTTCAGACCTGCTGGTTGACGGAGCGTCGAGCGTTGCCATGCGTATGGGCGAGATTTTCGGGGCAGAGCGCGATGCCATGGAGCGCATTGTGGGGCTGACGGTGGTGGCGGTAGGCACAAGCCTGCCCGAACTGTTCGCCTCGGTCATGGCGGCACGCAAGGGCGAGACATCCATGGCGGTGGGCAACGTCATAGGCTCCGTGTCGTTCAACATCCTCTGCGTCGTGGGCGTGTCCTCTGCCATAGCCCCCATAGCCAACGCATGGACGCCCTTTGCCACCGACTATGCCGTGATGCTCGCCATGTCGCTGCTTCTGTGGCTCTTCCTGCGCACAGGCTACAGAATGGGCCGCAGGGAAGGTCTCACGCTGCTGGCAGGGTATGTGGCGTATGTGCTTTGGATTACGTTGTTCTGATGTCAGTTCAGCGAGAAAGATATATTTATGGCAATGGCTTACGACCAGTCTTCGGGGTCATAAGCCATTTTATGTAGCCAGACACTCCTCCTCCCCCTACCCTTCCCCTCTATAACCCACAAGGTTCCCTTTCTCTCGAATGGGAACCTTGTAGATAATTAAACTAACTAATTAACCTATAAAAATTACTAACTAAAAAACCATTTATTCTATAGGGTTTCGTTTTTTCACAGCCTTGGTCGCAAGCGACCGCCAAAGATGTGTACTGCCCTTTTCCGCCGTCACGGCATGAGTGTCAGGGACAATAAGTGAAGTCTATTTTGTGATATTACTAACTAACTGTGTGCAAAGTTAGCAATTTTCTTCCCAACCCCCTTTTTCGCTGTGTTTCATTTATTTGCGTTCTGATAACATGGCGCCGCGCAGGGGCATAATGTATCGCAGGCAAAAGAAAATGTATCATGCCAGCAAAAAGCATCGTATATATAATGTGTACCTTTGTCGTCAGACGGCGCAAAGCCTTTCCGGGAGCAACTAAGACCGGAGGCATAGCCCCCTTTCTCATAAGCAACTAAAATCAGAATGACAATGAATAAATCTCTACTCATCGCCGTGGCATCAGCCCTTCTCTCGGCTGGCGCGGCACAGGCTCAGACCACGAGGACAGCCTCGCTCACCGTCACCTCAGGCACCAAGTATCAGCACATCGACGGCTTCGGCGGCACAGGCATGAACGGTCAGTGGGCAGACATCTACACACAGGCGAAAGTGCAGAAACTGTGGGGTACGGACGAAGGACAGGTGGGGCTGAACATCATGCGAGTGCGCATCAACCCCAACGAAGGCAACTGGGGCGAATACGGCAACCCTATACGCTGGGCGAGGGCTATCCGGCCCGACCTGCAAGTGTTCGCCACGCCGTGGACGCCGCCGAAGAAGTATAAGACGGGCAGAACCTCGAAATATCAGAACGCCTTTGGCACATGGGTCTATCCCATCGTCGAGCATCCGTGGGGCGGCGAAGGCTCTAACGGCGGCGCCATCAACCCCGAGTGCTACGACGATTACGCCGACTTCCTCGAGCGTTACCGTCAGAAGATGGCTGAGAAGGGATGCCCCATCGACATGATTTCCATACAGAACGAGTGCGACTACACGCCTACCAACGACAACGACGAGGCTTCCTACGAGAGCTGCATCTACTCTCCGCAGGAGATGGCAGCCATGGTCAAGGCTGCCCGCGCGAAGATAGACCCGTCGTGCAAGGTGATGGGTCCTGAGACCTTCGGCTGGGGGCAGCACAACTACAACAACACCCTCGTCAACATGAAAGACGCCGTGGACAACATCGACGTGTGGGGCAACCACCTCTACGGCACCAACGACTGGTCATTCGTGCAGAACGTCACCTCGAAGACGGGCAAGCCGATGTGGATGACAGAGTTCCTCATCGACTACGACAAAAGCAAATATACGGGCGAGTTCACCGCCGAGTACGACATGGTGAAGAGCATCGAGGACGCCATGGCGGCAGGATACAGCGGCTACGTCTACTACAACATGCTCGACGACTTCTTCGCCTGCAACCACGGAGGCAGCGACACCGAACTGTGGAAGCGAGCCTACGTCTTCAGCCACTACGCACACCACGCCACGGGCAAGACGCGTGTGAAGTCGACGAAGAACGACTCGACAGGCAAACTCATAGGCGGCTCGGCATACGTCAACGAGGCGGCAGACACCGTCACCGTATTCATGCTCAACACATCAGCCACCGACACCTACAAAGTTCTGGTCAGCCTCCCCTTCGTGCCGAAGCAGATAAAGCAAATCGTCACGGGCGAGACGGTCAACGCGCTCGAGCAGGACATGACCGACCGATACTACACAGGCACACGCATGCCGCAGGTGCAACTCCTGCCCGGCATCTTCTACACCTTCATCTTCACCAGCACAGAACCCTCAGAGGCAGAGGCGGAACTCGCCACATCGCCCAAGCAGCCCACCTACGGCAACCCGCTCTCAGCCAACCGCTACATGGCAGACCCAACGGCAGTGGAGCATGACGGACGACTCTACGTCTACGCCACCGACGACCAGCAAGAGTTCGACTACTCGGGAGGCATCTACACCAACAACTACTCGCACATCACACGCCTGCGCTGCATCTCCACAGCCGACCTCGTCAACTGGACCGACCACGGCACAATCGACGTGAAAGCAATAGCCCCATGGATAGCAACATCGTGGGCCCCATCAGTCGTCAGCCGCCAAGAAGCAGACGGCAAGACACACTTCTACCTCTACTTCACTAACAGCGCCTCGGGCATAGGCGTGCTGACCTCCACCTCGCCCACAGGCCCATGGACCGACCCCCTCGGCAAGGCGCTCATCGACAGCAAGACAGCAGGACTGGGCAAACTCTCCAACATCATCGACCCCGGCGTGGCACTTAACCCAGCGACAGGCGAAGCATACCTCACCTTCGGCGGAGGCGACGTGACAGGCACCGACCTCCAGCCCGGCAACGCACGCATCGTCCGACTGGGCGACGACATGCTCTCACTCGCAAGCGACATCAAACCAATCTCAGCGCCATGCCACTTCGAGGCAAACGAACTCAACTACATCGGCAACCGCTGGGTCTACAGCTACTGCACACGCTGGACAATCGCCTCCGACTGGTCCTCCTACTCATCCAAAGCAGCACCCACCCCAGCATCCGTCGTCTACATGACAGCCTCCGACCCACTCGCCGACAACTGGACATATCAGGGAGAAATCCTCCCCAACCCCGGACGCATAGGATACAACTACAGCAACAACCACACACGCCTGCAGAAATTCGGCACAGCCTACTACCTGCTCTACCACACCACATGGCTCGAACACCAGTTCGGCTACAGCGGAGGCTACCGCAACCTGCAAATGAACCGCGCCACCGTCGTAGAAGGCACAGCACGCATCGGAGCAATGACATCAGCAACAGCTAGCATCACAGGCCTGAGCCAACTCACCGCAGCACGCGTCAACCCCTACAGCGAGCAGCCGGGAAGCATGGCAGCCATAGCCACACGCAACTGGTGGTTAGTGCGCGGAGTGAACTTCGCAGCCGACGGACAGACAGCCAACAGCCTAATAATCAAGACGAAAGGAGCCGGCACACTCGACGTGCGCCCTGCCGACCTCGCCACCGACCCCATAGCCACAGTCCACTTCGGCGAGCAGTCATCCGACGGCATCCACACAACAGCCGTCAACCTCACCACACCGCAGGACGCCTTCCTCACCTACCTCTACTTCGTCCTCACCCCAATAGCCGACGCCGAAATCATCTCATGGCAGTTCTCACCCCTCCCAGCCGACGAGGCCCTCGCCATCGACCGCCTCGCCCCCGACGGCACGACCACTGCCCCCGTCATCGGCATCTACTCCCCAAGCGGCACACTGCAAACCACCCTGCAAAAGGGCATCAACATCATACGCCGCGCCGACGGAACAACAGAAAAAGTGCTGAAGTAGCGCCCGCCACCCAAACCGCCCTTTTTCTGTCCAGAACGGCAACGGCGCACCCCTCAAACGCCCAGCCGTTCACGATTACAATAGTCAGCCGTGACAAATTATAATCG
>JAFLUT010000103.1 GCA_022508665.1 Prevotellaceae bacterium
ACGCCCTGCCGTTCACGATTACAATAGTCAGCCGTGACAACTTATAATTGTCAGCCAATGCAAATTATCTATGCTGGCGGTTGCCTCCTAGTTCGTTCAGCCGTTGCCCACTTTTGACCCGAACCGCCGTAGCCTTTCACCCCTGCCGTTGTTGGGGGAAAAAGAAAAACGCACCTCAGAAAGGTGCGTTTTTCTTTGTTTATGCCGTGTGCTTGCGGTCTATTCGTGTACCACTCGGTCTTTCAGTTCCGCCAGTTTTCCCGAGTTCCAGCGGTCGGTCGTGCCGACGAGGTATCCCGTGATGCGTTGCAGCGTGTCGATGTGGTCGGAGCCGCAGTGTGGGCAGGTGGTGAGGTTCTCGGCGGCGTCCTCATAGCCGCAGTTCATGCAGCGGTTGCGGTTGTGGTTCACTGAGCCGTAGCCGATGTTGTACTTGTCCATGAGGTCCACGATGTCCATGATGGCCTCGGGGTTGTGGGTGGCGTCGCCGTCGATTTCTACGTAGAAGATGTGGCCGCCTCGGGCGAGGTCATGGTATGGAGCCTCGATTTCTGCCTTGTGGCGTGGCGAGCAGTGGTAGTAGACTGGCACGTGGTTGGAGTTCGTGTAGTAGTCCTTGTCGGTCACGCCGGGGATGATGCCGAACCTCTTGCGGTCGCCGCGTGTGAATCGTCCTGCCAGTCCTTCGGCTGGGGTGGCGAGGATGGAGTAGTTGTGCTGATACTGCTCGCTGAACTCGTTGGCGCGGTCGCGCATGTAGGTGACAATCCTCAGTCCCAGTTCCTGCGCTTCGGCAGATTCGCCGTGGTGCTGCCCTATGAGGGCGATGAGACATTCGGCAAGTCCGATAAAGCCGATGCCGAGCGTGCCTTGGTTGATGACTGACTCTATGGTGTCGTTCTCGTTCAGGTTCTCGGCTCCAATCCAGAGTTTCGACATGAGGAGTTGGAACTGCTTGACGTATGCCGTCTTCTGGAACTGGTAGCGGTCGTTCAGCTGGCGTGCGGTGATGTCGAGCAGGTTGTCGAGCTTTGCGAAGAATGCGTTGATGCGCTCTTCTTTGTTCTCGATGCTGCGGCACTCTATGGCGAGTTTCACGATGTTGATTGTGGAGAAGCTGAGGTTGCCTCGCCCTATGGAGGTCTTCATGCCGAAGCGGTTCTCGAACACTCGGGTGCGGCAGCCCATTGTTGCCACTTCATACTGGTAGCGCTTGGGGTCGTTGATGTCCCACTTCTCGTGCTGGTTGTAGGTTGCGTCGAGGTTGACGAAGTTGGGGAAGAAGCGGCGTGCTGTCACCTTGCACGCGAGGCAGTAGAGGTCGTAGTTGGGGTCGGTGGGCAGGTAACTGATGCCTTTCTTCTTTTTCCATATCTGTATGGGGAATATGGCTGTCGCCCCGTTGCCAACGCCTCGGTAGGTGCTTTCGAGCAGTTCGCGGATGACGCAGCGGCCCTCGGCTGAGGTGTCGGTGCCGTAGTTTATGGAACTGAACACCACTTGGTTGCCGCCTCGCGAGTGTATGGTGTTCATGTTGTGGATGAACGCCTCCATTGCCTGATGCACTCTGCCCACGGTGCGATTGATGGCGTGCTGGCGTGCGCGGTTGATGCCCACAAGCCCTTCGAGCGGCTTCTCGATGTAGTCGTCAATCGGCGTGTCATAGAGTTCGCTGAGGTCTTGGCCTGTCATCTGCTCGATGTACTTCACTTCTTCCTTGTATGACGAGCGCACGTATGGCGCCATGTAGAAGTCGAAGGCAGGGATGGCCTGTCCGCCGTGCATCTCGTTCTGCGCCGTCTCGAGGCTTATGCATGCGATGACGCTTGCTGTCTCTATGCGCTTCGCCGGGCGGCTCTCGCCGTGGCCCGCCATGAAGCCGTGGTCGAGTATGTGGTCGAGCGGATGCTGCACGCATGTGAGCGACTTGGTCGGATAGTAGTCCTTGTCGTGTATGTGCAGGTAGTTGTCTCTCACTGCCTCTCGGCTTGCCTGCGAGAGGAGGTAGTCGTCAACGAATGGCTTTGTGCTTTCGCTTGCGAACTTCATCATCATTCCTGCCGGCGAGTCGGCGTTCATGTTGGCGTTCTCTCGGGTGATGTCGGTGTTCTTCGCCTCGATGATTTCGAGGAACATGGCACGTGTCTTCGAGCGTCTCGCTATGCTTCGCTGGTCACGGTAGGCGATGTACTTCTTCGCCACCTCCTTGCGCGGCGACTCCATGAGTTCCAGTTCCACGAGGTCCTGTATGTCCTCCACCGTCATCTGCTCCTTGCCTCTCATGCCGATGTGGTCTGCAATCCTCTGTATCAGCGGCTCGTCCTCGCCCAGTTCTGTCTGCATCATCGCCTTGCGTATGGCAGCCTTGATTTTCTCTTCGTTGTAGCCTACGATGCGGCCATCACGCTTTCTTACAGTCTGTATCATAGTGTTTCTATATATATATTATTGTGTAATAATGACTTCTGTTATTGCGTAGAGTGATTTCTCGCCGTTGTGTCCTCGGGCAATCTTCCGTTGCTCAAATTGCCTCGCCGGGAACTGTTTGCAAAGATATGCAAAGTTCCCCAAACCTGCAAACTTTTCCCCATAAAAAATAGAGGAAAATTTTCCTTTTGGAAAACTTTTCCTCTAATCGAAAATGCTTACTTGCTGATTGTCAGCATTGTAACGTTTCAAAACGGACAACTTTGTTAGTTCGTGCCGTTTGCCAGACGTTTCTTTTTGGGAATGCCGCAGAACAGGGAAGGCTGGCATCCTCTGTCTGGAGCCAGCCTTCCCTATTGCCATTCGCTATGGCGAGTTTCGATATATTCTTATCTGTTCATGCTTCTCATCGCATCATCACTTTCTTCACCTCCACACGTCCGTCGGCATAGGTGGTGCGGACGATGTTCACGCCCTGTGTGAGAGTTGGCACACGTCGTCCGTCGAGAGTGAATATCTCTGTGCGGAGCGGTTCGTCGGCGGTGTCGGGCAGGAGGGTGATAGCGGTTTCGGCTGGCGTCTCGCCGTCCATAGAGAGGAACACCTCGCTGATATAGACGGGTGTGCCGCCCACTGTCCAGAAGCCTGCGATGTAGATGTGCGACGGGTCAACCTTCTCGCCCTTGGCGTTCTTCATGTTGTGGAGGTCGATGACGGCGGACTTGCTCGTTCTCATGTCCTTCATGTAGGGGTCGGCCCAGTAATTGTTGTGGTCGAAGAGGCGGAAGGAGGGCGAGCATGACGCTGCGGCACGCAGTTTCACTACGATGTAGTTGTATGCCGAGAGGTCAACGCCCGAGGGGTATTGCCATCCGCCGAAGCCGTACTGCCCCGTGGTGAGCGCGCCTGTCGCCTCCACGAACTTGCCCGTTTCCCATATCGAAGGGTTGAAGTCGGCGACGGTGAGGGGGAAGGTTGTTGCCGTCACATGCACTGTCACGCTCTTCTCGTTGCCCATGGGGTCGGTGTAGGTCGCCGTGATGTCTGCCTCGCCGTCGGTGCGGGTGATGATGCGTCCGTTCTGCGCTGTTGCCACCTTGGCGTTGGTAGAGGTGTAGGCGCACTTCGCCGCCACGTCCTCAGTCTTTCCCGACTGCATGGTGCAGATGATGCTCAGCATCTTGTAGCCTCCTGTCAGTACGGTGAGGGCAGAGGCGTCCGTTTCCAGCGACCGCATCGTCATGTCCTCCTCCGTCAGCGTCTGCTCGGCATTGCGGCGGTTCAGTTCGGCGTATTCCTTGTACCACTCGAAGCACGCTTCGCCGCACGCCTCGGTCACGCCTTTGAAGGCTGGCACAACCCGTTTGTTGTTGATGTACTCGTCGATGTCGATGTAGTCGGCAGTGCCAGTGAGGGTCATTCCGATGTTGCCGTAGTAGTCGTGCAGCGCCTTGAACGCCAAGCCCCATTTCGATGTGCTTGCCGTTCCCCACGTGCCGTAGTTGGCAGGTACCCACTCGCCAAACTCGTTGTATTTTCCTGCGCCCGGCTGTTCGGGACTCCAGTCAATCTCGGTCACCATGATTGGGTTGGTATGCACCACGGGAACGGCGTCGCCGAAGGCACGTATGGCGTTGGCGTGGTCGTAACTGGTGTCTGACGTGCTGAACCACCCGGGGTAGTCATGCACGGCATAGCCTATGTTCTCGCCCTCGATGGGGTTGGCGGCATAGCCTCGGTAGTTGCTCTGGTATCCGCTGCCCGGCACCCAGATGATGCCGTCGAAGCCGTTGGCACGGATTTTGTCGACGATGGGCTGGAAGAAGTCGTGCAGCGCAGCGCCCGTGTCGTTGCCGTTGGCGTCAAGCACGGTGATAGGCTCGTTGGCGAGTTCTATGCTCACCAGTCCGCTGTACTTCAGCACAGAGTCATTCTTCGTCACCCTATCCCACACGTCGAGCAGATAGTTCTGATATTCTCCGCCCACCTGTATGGTCTTGGGGCATACGCCGGGGGGTCGCATGATGACGTACAGCCCGTGCTTCAGCGCATTGGCTGCAATCTTCCAGTAGAGCGTCTTCATGTAGGTAGTCAGTCGGCTGCCCGAGTAGCGAGAGATGTTCGCCTCGCCCGTCTCCGTGCCTGTCGATGGCTTGCTCGGGTCATTCGTCCAGCAGGGGTCGAGGTGCAGACGGAATACGTTGCAGTATGCTCCGCTGGTGGAGTCGGTGATGGCGGTGAAGAGGCGGTTGAAGTAGGTGACGCATGGCGTGATGTTGGTGTTGGAGCAATCCCAGCCCCAGCGGTAACTGTTGAAGTAGGGGTTGGGCGTGTCCATTACGCCGTGCAGCACCATCGTGTTTCCTTTATCGTTTTTCAGTTCACGCCCTTCGACGTGCAGGGGCGAGAGCGAGCCTATGGTTGCCTGTGCCGCTGCCGTCAGCGCTATGCCCCATGCGGCGGTGGCAAGCAGCGCTCGTTTCATTATTTTGAAAGTGGTTGTTAGCATTGTGTTTAGCAGTTTGATAGAAAATGGCAGGTTTCCGCCGACGCTGTGAATGGTCTGCGAAACCCCGTCCTTTACGATTTAGTTTATCATGTATTTCTTTGTCTGTCCTTTATATGTGCAGCGCACTGTTGCACGCCCCTCGACAATCGGACTGACGGACACTGTGACTGCAGGGTCGGATGCCGTGGCACGAATGACGGACTTCTCCGTCAGCGGCGCGTAGGTCTGATAGTGTGAGGCATCGGTATATCCGTTGTCATTTGTTGCGAAGATGGGCGATGTCGGGATATTGAGCGGCTTGCCGTCTACAACGATTTGCACCGTGGGGACGGTGGGTCGCTGGCACGCCTCGCCCTGTCGTGAGAAGCCTATGCCGTGCAGGGTGAGAAGCCCCGATGCGGTTGGCTGAGAATTTTGTGCGTAGAGTTCCTGCGCCCCCGACGGACGGCGAGGTGGCTGCTGAGACTGTGGCTGCTCGGCAGGTGCGGCAACGCCCTTGCCTGTCTGTTCCACAACAAGATAGATGGCGTGTTTGCCTTTCAGTCCCTCTACGGCTGGCACGGCAACCTGATACATCCGTGCCTGTTTCGGAGCATCGGCAGGGATGTCGAGCGTGGCGATTTCCTTGCCGTTCCATGCCGCATTTGCGTATGCTCCGTCAATCATCACGTGGATGCGGAACGACGCCTTTCCCGTGGGGGTGAGGCAGAGGTTCAGCAGCGTGCCATCGCCCTTCTTCGTGGCAGCGAATGGTGGCAGACCCTTCTCCGCCTTCGCCAGTCCGCCGAAACCGAAGTATTTGAAGCCGACGATGCCCTTGTCGTCAATGCCTGCGAGGTTCATGTTGTTGTCCCACACATCGTAGTTGTCCTGCATCCATTGCGAGTTGCTCAGATGGCACGCTATGCCCGCAGAGTAGTAGGCGTAGGGCGGCAGACCGAAGATGTTGAAGCCCTCGCTCGTCACCTCCGCACCCGTGTATGTGTTGCCGTCGTCAGCCGCAGCCGTCCATTCGTTCTTCTTCGTATATGGGTCGTAAGCCGTGATACGCACCGTGCCTCCGTCGGCAACCGCCTTCTTGTCCCACTCAATCTTCACAGGGGCAACCATCGCCTGACGGGCATTGCCGTAGTGGCGTGGCGGACGGTGGTAGAACACATACCACTGCCCGTTGATTTCCTGCAACGACCCATGCGTGTTATGCCCGAAGTTAGTGGTCGTCAGATGCGAGCCGTCCTCGTTCAGCACCACGCCGCGAGAGTCGACCAGCACACCGCCCGACCGCCACGGGCCCAGAGGGGTGTCGCCGTAGGCATATCGCAGGGCGGAATTGGTTGACGAAAGTCCGTAGTCGGGACCCGAATAGCCCGAAAAGACCATCACATACTTGTTTCCCACCTGACGGATGCTCGATGCCTCGAAGAAGTTGAAATCGCCCGGGTTCTGACCCTTGTAGAGGGCAGGATACTCCGTCCCCGCAGGGTCGCGCACCACGCCGTAAGCGTCGCTGGCTGGCAGGAAATAGTCCCTCACCTCCGTGCCGGGACGCACAGCATACATATTCTTCTGGTCGAGTTCGTAGGCTGTGGAATGCTTAAATCCGTAGAAGACGTATGCACGGAAGCCCGTCTCGAAATCGGGGTCTTTCGGGTCGGTGATGTTCTCCACAAACACCGACGGGTCGAAGTCAATCAGCGACCCATCCACACACCTTCTGCCCTCGTCCGTAAGGTTCACAGGCACGAAGCCGCGGTCGGGTCGGTCGCTCTTCGCCACCATCGCCACACGCCTCCATCCACGGGAGTGAGGATAGAGCCAGTAGGTCTTCTTGCCCGTCGCCTTGTCCTTCACCTCCACTATGTCGGGAGCATACATCGTGTCCCACTTGCCATCCACGAAATGAGTGAAAATCGCCCCCTCGTCTCTCCACTGAGTCAAGTCCTCCACGGGAGCCGACCACATCCGCACGTCGTTTCCGCAGTAGGCGGTGTAGGTCATGTCGTGCGACCCAATCACATACGCCCTGTACTTCCCCGGGTTGTCGGGGTCTTCAAACACACGCGGTTCGCCATCAGGCACATGCTCCCACAAGGGGAGATAAGGGTTTTGCGCCGTCGCCGACATCGCAGCGAGCGAAGCGATAAGAAATAGTAGTTTTTTCATCTTATTTTAATTGCTTTTGGTTTTTTCATAGCAAAGTTACTCTTTTCCCCAAGAACCCAATGCGCTTGTATGTTACAAATGCTTTTCGTTGTGTGTCAAACACTTTTTCGCTCCACTTTCCCTCCCTTTGGATTTGCACACCAGAACAAGAAAGCCGTTTCCATACGAAAACAAAAGAAAATTATGCCAGAAAACACTCTTATATTATTAGAAATAATTATCTTTGTGCCGAAAAATGACAAAATCAGTAATCTAATGGGATTTAAAGACTTTTCTAAGAGTTGGATGGGCAAGATAGCATCGGGTTTTGTTGGGCTTGTCGGTCTGACAAGCGGTCTCATAGCAATAGTGCAGTTATTTATGCCTACCGATGGGCAGTTCTTGGCAATACTCAACAACAAGGAGGTCGTTCCGCCTATCACACGACATCTCCTTATATATATGGATAAGGATTCTGTGGACATCAACCCCCTGCAATTGTTGCCCCAATTCTCCAACCCCACTAAATACCCCGTGGAGGACTTGCTGCTGACTTATAATGTGAGTTATCAGAATGCAAATGTGAAATACACCGACTACTACACCATACACCATGTGGCAAACGGCGAAGAGGCGAGAAACTTGGAAAAGACGCTCTATCCACTGGCAGACCAGCCAGATGCCTTTATGGCTTTTGTGATGAGAAACCAGAGCAAAGCAGATGTGAAAATACGTGCCACCTACAAGGGAGTGGACAATCCATTTGAGTATGAGGTTTCTCTGATGGCAAAGAGAGTGTGGAACAGCGACTCAATACTCAGGGCAAAAGCAGTTATGGAAGATGCCTACATGTACACTGCCACCAATAGCATCGACTCAGTCGATATTTATGTGTTGGACGGCGAGAAAGTGGCGTCATATACAGGCACATCTGCCAGCATATTGCAATATGCGCACAATGCGACAAGCACAGTAGCACAACAAAATAGCGCTACCCCTCCGTCAAGCACCACGACCACAACGAAGAGTGAACCCGTGGCAGAGACGGTCAACACAGCGGAGAACAGCCAACCGCAACCTGTGGTGAAGACCGTAAGCCAAATAAAGAAAGAAACGAAGGAAACAATTCAAGAGGCAAAAGAGGAATATGAAACACCTTGGTATGTGACTGCGATACAAGCATTGCTGGCAATCATAGGAGGGCTTGGATTTGCTTTTGCTATGTGTATATCTATGCTCATTTTTGAATCCGAGGATAAAAAAGAATTACGACAAGGAATTATTTGGTTTGTGGCACTTATAACCATTGCATATTTATCATATTATGGATATAAGGTTTTTTTTGTAGGCATGATGAGACCCTTCTTCATTGGGCTTGGCGAGTTTTTTATAATCAGCATCGGAATGGCTTTATTTATCAGTGCTTTTGCGTATCTTGATGACAAATCTGAAAGAGCAAATACTGTGCTAATGAAAATAGGTTTGTTCATATTAAAGGGACTATCATTTATTGCCTTTATGGCATTTTTATATTGGGGTTTTATCTTTATCGTTAGTTGATAAGGTGCTTATTACCAAATTCAGCACTCCTCTCCACTCATTAACGATAGACGATTTAGGGAGTGTTGCAAACGCAGATTGTGTGCGATGCATGACTGATGTTGAGAGTCTTCTTCCAAAATAATTAACGCTCGAGGTCAAAATCAGACATCGGCTATCCTCAAAAGTGAGCAACCGTTGCCCTCAAAATTAGACAACGGCTGAAGGAACTTGTAGACAACCGTCGGCATAGATAATCTGCATTAGCCGACGATTATAATTTGTCACGGCTGACTATTG
>JAFLUT010000104.1 GCA_022508665.1 Prevotellaceae bacterium
CAGCCTGTGATGTCGAGCGGTAACTTTGCCGTGGTGTTCAAGATGAGGGACACGGAGAGCGGAAAGTTCCATGCCGTGCGGTGCTTCCATCGTGAACAGGAGGGACGGACGGAGAGTTACAGGCAGATTGAGGAGGCTCTGCGGCAGGTGCAGTCGCCTTGCCTTGTGTCTTTCCGCTATATGGACAAGGAACTGTTTGTGGACAGCAAGCAGACGGGAGGTGAGACGGAGTTTCCTGTGCTGCTGATGGATTGGGTGGATGGTGTCACACTTGACAGGTATATCCGCGAGCATATCGACGATAAGGATGCACTCGAAGTCCTCGCCTATCGCTTCAGCCTTATGGCATCGTGGCTTATCGCACAGCCATTTGCACATGGCGATTTGAAGCCCGACAATATTCTTGTGCGACCAGACGGAACTATTACTCTTGTTGATTACGATGGTATGTTTGTTCCCTCCATGCAGGGACAATCCGCACGAGAACTCGGCTCTCCCGACTTCCGTCATCCTCTCCGCAAGGAGGCGGACTTTGACGGAAGCATTGACGATTTCCCTCTCGTCTCCATTCTCCTTTCGCTCAAAGCCATTGCCGTCAATCCGTCTTTGTTAGACCAGTTCGGAGCATCGGACAGACTTTTATTTTCGGAGGCGGATTATAGAGATATAAGTAAATGTAGAGTGTTGCATGAGATTTTTCCATCGGAGGACAACGAGTTAAACACGTTGATAGGTATGTTTATTTTGGTCTTAAATAAGAGAGTATTGGGTGGTGTCACTCCCGAACTTTTGCTGTTATTCGAGCCTGAAAGTATAAAAGGAGGGAGAGTGTCAACAAAAGGTACAAAAGAAGATTCTGTTGAGGTGGAGAATGATGAGAATTGTGCAACAGGATTAAAAATAAGGCGTATTATTGAAACTCAATTTTATGGAAAAAATATAAATCCCGATGGAACAAAAAGTGACTTAATAATATTACATCTTTCTAACATAAAAGATCCGTTGATTTGGGCATCTCTGCTTGCTGATGATTTTGATTTTGTGATTACAATACACGCAAAGCAGTTGAAACAATGGACAAACTCTATTGTTAAGGATGAGTATGGGAATATAGATTTCTACAAAACATTGGACAAATTAAAAGGTGTCTCGATAGGTACGGAAATAAACGATTCCTTGATAGGTATGAAGGAATTGTACGGCTTTATTGTAAACGTGTCGGATATTTATCCCGAGTGTGTCGCTCTCTCTATGTTTATTAGTGGCGTTTATAGTAAAATCAGCACACGAAGGATTGTAGGTATTGGCGATAGTAAAGAGATTGCGAAAGCAGATGCTATTGCAAAGGAAAAACATCGTCTTGATCGTGCAATAAACGAAGGACGTTTGGATAAGATTTATAAATAGAATACTGTATATATTTATGGAAAGTAAAAACAACAAGCATCTTAAGATGCAGCAAACAAAAGAAGCCTATACGGCACAAATTACACGCTACACACCTACTGCATTCATATTCTTAATTGACCAGTCGGTTTCAATGCGGAGAAAGACCACACTGTATAGCGAGGAAATAACCTTAGCAGAGGCTGTGGCAAGGATTGTGAACAATCAGATGAACGAGTTAGTGCTACGTTGCATCAAGACAAATGAAGTGCGGCACTATTATGACATTGCCCTGATAGGCTATGGAGCGGAGGCTTACAGCGGATGGAGCGGAGAACTGGCTGGGAGGGATTTTGTCAGCCCCGAGGAAATGAAAAATCATCCATACAAGGTTATCACTGTGAGGGAGGAGAAGCGGACAAGAAAGGGTGTGCAGGTGAAGGAGGTGGAGAAGGTGCAGTGGCTTGAGGCGAGGTGTGACGGAAGTTGGACACACCTGCACAAGGCATTGGACAAGGCGAAGGCATTGCTGGAAACGTGGATGGAGAAGCACCACGACAAGGACTGCTATCCTCCGACAATCATCAACATTACGGACGGAGAGTTTAACGGTGCGACAAAGGAGCATGTGATACAGCAAGCCAACGAGATAAAGGCGATGTTTACGAATGACGGAAACGTGCTGTTGTGGAACATACACGTCACGCCCGACAAGGTGGAGCAGGTGCTGCTGCCTGTGAGCAAGGATGAACTGGGCGGAAATGAGTATGCGGAAACGCTTTATGACATGTCGAGCCTGTTGCCGTCGAGGTATAACAAGCCTATATCGGATTTGAGGGGAGATGCGACGGACGAGCGGCATGTGGCAATGTCGGCAAATGTAGATATGACCACGCTGATACAGTTGATGGACATCGGCACACCGACAAACATAAGTCAGAGCAAATGAGAGGGATGAGGTCGGGAAGCGTGTCAATCACCAAGTTTGGCGAGAGCGTGAATGAGGATGCGGTGATGGCGAGGGACAAGGTCATCGCCGTGTCGGACGGTGCAGGTGGAGGAGGAGTGTATGCCGAGCGGTGGTCGAGGTATCTGCTTGAGAATTTGCCCGATGAGCCGATAGGGAGTTTTGCGGAGTTGGACGGGTGGGTGGAGCGGATATGGGAGGCGTTCTACAACGAGCATGAGGAAATGGCGAAACGGGAGGGAGGAATGTTTCTCGGCAAGTTCTACGACGAGGGCTCTTTTGCCACGCTTGTTGCGGCATGGA
This sequence comes from Prevotellaceae bacterium, assembly GCA_022508665.1. GTDB lineage: Bacteria > Bacteroidota > Bacteroidia > Bacteroidales > Bacteroidaceae > Minthosoma. The sequence continues at coordinate 2,657 of JAFLUT010000104.1, forward strand.
GGGTGTCGGAGAGTGAATGCAGGTGGATGAGTTACGGTGACAGCGTGGTGTTCTGCTATGACATGGCGACTGGAGAACTGCGGCATTCTTTCACAAGGCTTGCCGACTTCAACAGTCCTCCTTATCTCATCAGTTGCAAAGACCCTCTGAATGCTGAGGGTTTCAGATGCGGGAGTTTCGGAACATCATCGCGGTCGGTGGTGTTTGCGACGAGCGACACGCTGGCACATTATATAATAATGATGCACAGGTTGGCAAACAGAGATGTGTATGGTGATGAGGTTTCGGAGGCTGTGAATATGCAGACAAAGGACAGCAATTTCATCAAGGCTGCAATGGCTTTGAAAAGGATTGACTTTCAGAGGGATGTGGTGGAGAAACTTGTCGGATGCGTGAAGAACAAGGGGAACTTCAAACGGTTTGTTGAGGCAAAAGTGAGGGATGGATTGATGGGATATGATGATTATTCGTTGGTGGTTATGGGGAATGTGAATAATTTTTTGTAACTTTGTATAGTAAACTACAAAATATAAGTGGTCGGATGTCGGAGATATGTCGGAGACTCAACTCTCTGAATGTCAGCAGATCATCAAGGGGTCTCCGACAACGACAGGCGGTCAAATGTCGGAGATATTGTCGGTGAGGAAACGACTAAAGAAAAAATAGATTATATTTGTACTATGAATGAAGAAATAGCAAACGCATTAGCGGAAATTGATGAACTTAAAGAGAGGCTGTCGAAATTGAGACCGCTTCCCGAAGATGCCCTGCGGAAAATACAGGAGGCATGGGACATTGAGAACACATACGAGAGTAACCGCATAGAGGGCAACACGCTCACGCTGCAGGAAACAGCACTTGTGGTAAATGAGGGGGTGACTGTGGCAGGAAAATCTATGCGTGAGCATCTGGAAGCAATCAACCATGTGGAGGCAATAGAGTACATAAAGGACATTGCCAAGAGCGATGAAGAAATCACGGAGCGAACCATCAAGGATATTCACGCTATTATTCTGCGAGGTATCAATAGGCACGAGGCAGGAGTGTATCGTTCTGTACCTGTCGTCATCACTGGAAGCACTCACATACCCCCTCAACCATATATGATTCAGCCAAAGATGGAGCAGTTTATGGAAACGTTTAGGCAGATGGAAGCAGACAATGTGCATCCTGTGTTGATAGCGGCATACCTGCATGATGAACTGGTGAAGATACATCCTTTCATCGACGGGAACGGTCGCACATCTCGACTGCTGATGAACCTCTACCTGCTCAGACATGGTTACACGCTTGTCACGCTCAAGGGCAACGACGAAGCACGGATTGCATACTACTCAGCATTGGAGAGTTCGCATGTGGATGACTCTCCCGAAGATTTTCAACTATTCATCATTGAGGCTGAGAAGCAGTCGTTGATGCGATACCTTTCGTTGTTAGAGTGAAAGCCTTTGCTATTTAAGAAATTTGTCGTACCTTTGTGTGAAAAGATGAAACGCATATAGTAACAAAAAGAAAATATGACTAAGAAAGTGCGGAGGATATGGATGTATGTAGCATGTATCGTGATAGCGGTGGGTGTGGTGAGTGCTGTATGGATATACAGAAGCGGTTTCGGCATTGATGCAAGTACATCTATATATGTTGACGCGGATGATAACGTCGATTCTATTCGTCAGAAGATTGATGATGAGTGCAAGCCTCAAAGCATTGGAGTGTTTCGCTTTTATGCCGAATTGATGAGTTTGGAAGAACATTTGAATACGGGAAGATATGAGGTGACTCCAGACATGACGATGCTGCAGTTGGTGCGTCGTATAAGAAGCCACCATGAACAGCCTGTAAATCTTGTCGTTCCGTCTGTGCGAACTCTCGGAGATATGGCACGCAGTCTTTCATCGCAACTGATGATTGACTCGGCGAGTATTGCTAATTATATAAATGACGAAAGCAATTTGCAAGCATTGGGATATACGAAAGAGACATTGCCGTGCCTTTTTATTCCTAACACATACGAGGTGTATTGGGACATCTCTGCGGAAAAACTTATCGGTCGTCTCAAAAAGGAAAATGACGCTTTTTGGAATGAAGGGCGTGTGGCAAAACTGAAAGAAGTGAGCGAGTATGCAGGAGAGGAAATGACAAAGGAGAAGGTCGTGACGCTTGCCTCCATAGTTGACAGCGAAACGGCAAACAATGCGGAAAAACCAAACATTGCGGCACTCTACATGAACAGGATGCGTATAGGAATGCTTTTGCAAAGTTGCCCTACGGTCATTTTCGCTTTGAACGACTTTACTATACGGCGTGTGTCTCGTGAGCATACAGAAGTAGAATCGCCTTACAACACATACAAGTATCACGGCTTGCCGCCCGGTCCTATTCGAGTGCCAAGCATCGCTGGCATTGACGCTGTGCTTAACCACGCAAAGAACAAGTATATATATATGTGTGCCAAAGAGGACTTTTCTGGCACTCATAATTTTTCAGAGACGTATGCCGAACACCAACGCTATGCGGCGAAGTATGCGAAGATGCTGAACGAAAGAAATATACACTAACATTATCTAATTAACCTATACTATTATGACTATCCGACACTCTATCTTCAGAAATCTGCTGTGCATCAGCGTGATAGCAACCGCTTTGACGGCAACGGCTCAACGGAAAGAAACAATCCTCTGCGACGGCTGGAAGTTCTCTCGTGGCGAGAAACTCGATGCGACAGCACCGTCGCAAAAAGACTACAACGACAAGAACTGGCAGAAGGTGCAAGTGCCTCACGACTGGGCTATCGCTGGGCCTTTCGACAAGGAAATAGACAAGCAAACGGTGGCGATTGAGCAGAACGGAGAGAAAGAGGCGACAGAAAAGACAGGACGCTCTGGCTCTCTTCCATGGATTGGCAGCGGATGGTACCGTACTACATTCACAGTGGAGAAAGATTGTCCTCGTGCAATACTGAATTTTGACGGAGCAATGGCAGAGCCTGTCGTGTATGTGAATGGACAGAAAGCAGGGGAATGGAAATATGGATATAGTGCTTTCAACGTGGATGTTACTCCTTACATAAACAAAGACGGCTCTCCAAACACTCTTGCGGTGCATCTGCAAAACGTGGAAGAAAGCAGCCGTTGGTATCCCGGAGCAGGGCTTTATCGTCCTGTGACCTTGATAACTACTGGCAGTTGTGCTATTGATGAATGGGGCATAAATGTAGAGACAAAGAGTTTGGAAAACGATGGAAAAACTGCAACAATAGAACTGAATGCAAGCATCGTGGGCGAGGAAAGGAATAGCATTGTTCGTTTTTCCACAAACGGAGAAAGTGTCGATGTACCTACAAAAGGTGATGTTTCTTCTGCAATCCTCACAATGAACAACATCGAAGCATGGTCGCCCGAAAATCCTAAACTTTACGATTTGACCGTCAGCATCATTGCCGACGGAGGAAAAGGTGCGGTGCTTGACACAAAGACTGTGAAATATGGAATAAGAACCTTTGAAGTGAATGAGCAGCAAGGCTTCGTGCTGAACGGCAACTCACGGAAATTCAAAGGAGTATGCTTGCACCACGACCTCGGAATGCTTGGTGCAGCAGTAAACAAAGCAGCACTCAGACGGCAGTTGGAACTGCTGAAAAGCATGGGATGTGATGCCATTCGCACGGCTCACAATATGCCTTCTCAATGGCAAATGGAACTCTGCGACTCTCTCGGACTTATGGTCATGGCAGAGAGTTTCGACATGTGGGTATATCCTAAGTGCAAGAACGGCTACGCACGTTTCTACAAAGATTGGTGGGAACGTGACCTCAGAAATCTTGTCCTCGCCAACCGACTTCACCCCTCAATCGTGATGTGGTCAATCGGTAACGAAATACCCGAACAGGGCATGAAAGACGGCAACCGCATGACTCGCCAAATGCAGAATTTCATGCACTCTCTCGACCCTACCCGACCCGTCACCGCAGGTATGGATAGAATAGACAATGCCCTCGCAACTGGCTATGCACAGGTGCTTGATGTGCCGGGTATGAACTATCGCACACAGAAATATGAAACAGCATACAGCAAACTTCGTCACGGCTTTGTCCTCGGTAGCGAAACAGCATCAACAGTTTCATCACGAGGTGTTTATAAGTTCCCTGTTCGCCGTGTGGATAGCAAGGCATACGACGACGGACAATGCTCTGGCTACGATGTTGAGGCATGCTCATGGTCGAATATCCCCGAAGACGACTGGCTTCTGCAAGACGATAAGCCGTGGGTGATTGGTGAGTTCGTATGGACAGGCTTCGACTATCTCGGCGAACCAACACCATACGATGAGTATTGGCCCAGCCGCTCTTCATACTTCGGAATCTTCGACCTCGCAGGTCTGCCAAAAGACAGATATTATCTCTACCGCTCACATTGGAACAAAGACGAAAAGACTATCCACCTCCTCCCCCACTGGACATGGCAAGGGCGTGAAGGCGAGACAACACCTGTCTATTGCTACACCAACTACAACACGGCAGAACTATTCGTCAATGGCAAATCGCAAGGCAAAATCACCAAGCAACTCGACATAACAAAAGCATCAGGCAAAGACGGCAGAATAACCGATGTGAACGACCCCGCCATTGACCGCTACCGCCTCCGTTGGAACAATGTGAAATACGAACCGGGAGAACTGAAAGTCGTTGTCTATGACAAAGACGGCAACATCGCTGGAACTGAAACAATTAAGACCGCAGGTAAAGCTTCATCTATCAAACTCACAGGCGACCTCGGACAGCCAATCAAACCCCTCCATGCCGACGGCGAAGACATGACATTCATCACCGTCACCATAACCGACCAAGACGGCAATCTCGTCCCCGATGCCGACAACCAACTCAAAGTTACAGTCACAGGCTCTGCCACCTTCAAAGGCATTTGCAATGGCGATGCCACCAGCCTCGAAGTCTTCACGCAACCGACAATGAAAGCCTTTCACGGGCAACTCGTTATCGGCATACAAAGCAACGGCAAGAAAGGCAACGCCACCGTCAATGTCAGCGGAAAAGGTTTGAAGGCGGCAAGTGTTACTATTCCTTCTCTCTAAAATCACATAGCGGTAAAACCAACTAGCAAGCAACCGCTGACAGTGATAATCTGCATTCGCTTACGATTATAATTTGTCACGGCTGACAATTGTAATCGTGAACGACTGGGAGTTTCAGAGGGTAGCCGTTGTCAAAAACAACAGGAAAATAGCATTTCAGCAACCATGCTACAAATGTTAGCAGTGTATATACCCAGATAACTAAAAAAGCTGGTACTACTATATTAAAAATAGACAGGATAATTGTACAAATGAATTACTCTTTCTCATTCTTTAACAAACAAAAAAATCCGAAAAGAAATGAAAAAATGCCGTTTTCTATTGCCGTGTAATAAAAAATCATTACTTTTGCAGTTGAAAACGATGCGGCAGTGGCTCAGTTGGTAGAGCATTGGCTTCCCAAGCCGAGGGTCGCGGGTTCGAGTCCCGTCTATCGCTCAGGAAGATGGAGGGCATGTCCGAACGAACGGACGTGCCCTCCTTCGGTTTTCCGTGTCAGCTTTCTATGTCGGAGATGTCCACCCAGTCTACGTCCACGTCCGTCAGCACGCGCCGTCCCTGCCGTCCTTTCCTGGCTCCGCGCCCGTCTGTGGCGAACTTGGTTTCGGGGATGAAGCGGACTTTTATGCCGCGGATGAGGCTGGCCGTCACTTCTTCCGGGGTTTTCACACCGTTGCCTTTGCTTACCGACTGGAAGAAGAAGGAGCCGATGCCGTCCAGCTGTACCGAGCGGCCTTGCGCCATGTAGTCCCCCAGTACGCCGGACAGGCCTTCCAGCACTGCCTTTACGTCGGCTTTCGATACGGTGGACTCCCGGGCCAGCCGCTGTGCTACCTGGTCCGTCGTCACGGGTTTCCCTCCAAGTATGGACTCCGGATACCACAGT
>JAFLUT010000105.1 GCA_022508665.1 Prevotellaceae bacterium
TAATCTGCATTGGCTGACTATTATAATTTGTCACGGCTGACTATTGTAATCGTGAGCGGTAGGGCGTTTGAGAGGTGCGCCGCTGACGTTTTTGACAGGGAATGCGTAAAAACGACAGGCGCAGGAAGTGTGCATAAGAGGGGACTGACTAACAGAGGATGATTGTCAAATTCCCCATGCTCCGGGATTGCATACACGCTCCAATTCCTCCTCTTGTTTGTCGTCGAGTTGGTAGAAGAAATCTATGCCCGTAATCTCCTCAACCTCGTCAACCGATACGGCATAGTCTCGGATGTCCGCAGTGCATGGCTCGTTGGGGCAGATGAAGCCGATTGCTTTCGACTCCCTTCCCAAGAAAAGAATAACCTTGAAAAAGCGGTCTGGAACCGAGATTTTGACATCCTTTCGTGTACCTATTTTTCGTGGCTTGTCTCTGTCGAATATAGGTCCGCAGCATATATATACCGTTCCGTAGTCTCGCGCCCATTCACGGCAGAGTTGCTCCACTTCGTTCCATGCCCCTCTGTTGAGGCTCTGGTTCTGAGGGCAAATGTTGGTCATGCAAAACGACTCCTCCATTGCCACCTCTGAGTTTTTATTGTCGGCAGCCGGACACATGTGTCCTCTGTCGTATCTCGAATTGTTGTAGTCATACGCCTCCACCTTGCTGCAGCCAGTCATCACAGGGTCTGCATGGAATTTGTTCGTGCGTTTTGCCTTGCCGTTCACCCTGTCGGCGTCAAGGCTCCAGCATACGTAGTTTGGGCAAAGCCTCACAGTGTCGTATGATATGATGAACTGCGACTTCATGAGTATGGTCTCCGCCCTGCCTTGCAGTTCCGCAGGTCGCTCCAAATTCTTATACGCTCTTCGTCGTGGTTGTCTTTTCGAGGTCTTTGCCCCATCTTTCTCCGCCCTGTCAGCCGCCGCCTCTCCTGCCTCCCGGTCGGCAAAGACAGCATTTCGTGCGGCGGAACTCATCGCAGGCAGCATCTTGCTGACCTCGTGCGGCATCTTGTCAATCTCGCTGCATCGGCTCACCACATGATTTGTTCCTGCCACCATTGCTATAAGCCCCATGCATATAGCAAGTATCGCCTTGGAATTTCTGTTCGTCATTATCGTATGTCCTTATAGTTTCGTATTGCAAATGTAAGAATAATTCCAGACATACATCCACTCTCCTCAGAAAGAAGAACTAAAAAAGGTACAATAAATTTCCGCAAATAGATTTTATTCATTACAAAAACAGAGAAGAAAACATGTTTTTCAGTTTTATTTTGTATCTTTGCACCATAATATATACACAAACAGACAAAAGGTTCTGACACATTATGGAAAACAGAAGCATTGTTTCTATTGCAGATTATGGCAAGGAGAAAATTCAGAACTTGCTCGACATGGCAAAGGAATTTGAAGCGCATCCCAACAGGCAACTGCTGAGTGGCAGGGTGGTGGCGACGCTGTTTTTTGAACCCTCAACACGCACACGCCTCTCGTTTGAGACTGCGGCAAACCGCCTCGGGGCAAGGGTCATCGGTTTCAGCGACCCGAAGGCGACCAGTTCGTCGAAGGGCGAAACGCTGAAGGACACAATAAAAATGGTGAGCAACTATGCTGACGTGATTGTGATGCGGCATAAGTTGGAGGGTGCGGCGCTCTACGCAAGCGAGGTGACTGACGTGCCAATCATCAATGCCGGCGACGGCTCGAACCTGCACCCCTCGCAGACAATGCTTGACCTTTATTCCATATATAAGACGCAGGGAACGCTGGACAATCTGAACATCTACATGGTGGGCGACCTGAAATATGGTCGCACTGTGCATTCGCTGCTCATGTCGATGAGGCAGTATAACCCGACTTTCCATTTTATCGCTCCTAAGGAGTTGGAAATGCCAGAGGAATATAAGTTGTATTGTCAGCAAATGGGCATTAGATATGTGGAGCAGCAGGATTTTACTGAAGACACCATTGCCGATGCGGATATTCTGTATATGACACGTGTACAGAGGGAGAGGTTTACTGACTTAATGGAATATGAGCGTGTGAAGGACGCTTACATTCTGAAAGCTGACATGCTGGGAAAGTGCAAGGACAACATGAAGATTTTGCATCCTCTGCCACGAGTGAATGAGATTGAGTATGATGTTGATGACAGCAAGCACGCATATTATTTTGAGCAAGCACAGAACGGGCTGTATGCTCGCGAGGCGCTGATATGCCAGACGCTTGGAATTACTTTGGAGGACATTAAGAACGATAGAACTATAATTAAATAGATTAGGGGTTAGAGGTGACTTGGTAATCTCTCTCCTATCGCCGAAATAAAAATAAGATGGAACAAAGCAAGGAACACATGATGGTGGCAGCGCTGGAGAATGGCTCTGTCATCGACCATATACCAACGAGCGCACTGTTTAAGGTGGCGCAGTTGCTGCAACTGGAGAAGTGCAAGGAGGAGGTGGTTATTGCCAACAATCTGAAGAGCAACGTGATGGAGAAGAAGGGACTGATAAAGGTGTCGGGCAGGTTCTTCACCGAGGCGGAAATCAGCAAGTTGGCTGTCATCTGCCCTAATATACGGCTGACGGTCATCAAGGACTATGAGGTGGCGGAAAAGAGAGAGGTGACATTGCCCGAGACGCTCTGCGACATAGTGAAATGTGCCAATCCTGTGTGCATCACTAACAACGAGCCGATGAAGACGGTGTTCTACCGCAAGGATTTGCATACTCTGAAATGCAGGTATTGCGGCAAGGAGCAGAATTTGAAGGACATAAAACTGAAATAAGAAATAGGTGATAATAGGTGAGAGGAAAGAGGTTAGAGGTGGTTTTGTTACCTGCAGCCTCAGAGCGAGCCGAATGGCATAACCTCTATACCCTCATCTCTAACCTAAAAACATAAGGATAGATAATGAAATTTACTGAAAGAGCAAAACTGAACCTCGCCGACATAAACAAGGAGGTTTTGGAGCAATGGAACGCTGAGAACATGTTCCACAAGAGCATAGAGGAACGTGAGGGATGCCCTCAATTCATTTTCTACGAAGGGCCTCCGTCTGCCAATGGTCATCCGGGCATTCACCATGTAATGGGCAGAACGATAAAGGACACCTTTTTGAGATACAAGACGATGCAGGGCTTCCAAGTGAAGCGTAAGGCAGGATGGGACACGCACGGTCTGCCTGTGGAGTTGTCGGTGGAGAAATCTCTCGGCATCACGAAGGAGGACATTGGCAAGAAAATTAGTGTGGATGACTATAATGATGCGTGCCGAAAGAACGTGATGATGTACACGAATGAGTGGACTGAACTGTCGGAGAAGATGGGCTATTGGGTTGACCTTGAGCATCCATACATTACTTATGATAATAAATATATAGAATCGCTGTGGTATCTGCTCAAGCAACTCTATAACAAGGGATTGCTATATAAGGGCTATACCATTCAGCCATATTCGCCAGCGGCAGGTACGGGGCTTTCTTCGCACGAGTTGAACCAGCCGGGGTGCTATCGTGATGTAAAGGACACAACGGCTACGGTGCAGTTCAAGGTGGTTGACAAAGTGCCTTTTGCAGAAAGCGGTCTGCCAGTATATATCCTTGCGTGGACAACTACTCCGTGGACATTGCCATCAAACACCGCTCTTTGTGTAGGCCCTAAAATTGATTATGTAGCGGTAAAAGGAAAGAACCCATACAGCGGCGAGGAGGCGGTGTATGTGCTTGCCGAATCACGCCTGTCGGCATATTTCCAAGCAGAGAAAGATGATGAGGGCAATGAGAAGGCCCTCGACATCGTGTGGAGAGGAAAGGGAACAGACCTTGTGGGCTATCATTATCAGCAGTTGATGCCGTGGGTGAAGCCTTGTGCTATCGAGGGCGACAAGATTGTGGTGAAGGAGGCTGAGGCTTTTCGTGTCATACCGGGCGACTACGTTACAACGGAAGACGGTACGGGTATTGTGCATATCGCTCCGACATTCGGTGCAGACGATGCTAAGGTGGCTAAGGATGCAGGTATACCGTCGCTCTTCATCATTGACAAGGCAGGAGACACTCGCCCAATGGTGGACTTCACAGGAAAGTATTTTGAGAAAGATGATATGGATGCGGAGTTCGCAGCATTGTGTGTGAACGAGAGTTACTGGAAGCACAGCGGCGATTTTGTGAAGAACGCATACGACCCTAAATATAACAAAGACGGAAAGTATGATGAGAAAGCAGCCTCGAAGGATATGGACTTGAATGTCACTCTTTGCTTGGAAATGAAAGAGGAAGGTTCGGCTTTCAAGATTGAGAAGCACGTCCATAACTACCCTCACTGCTGGCGTACTGACAAGCCAGTGCTTTACTATCCGCTTGACTCTTGGTTTATCCGCTCTACGGAGAAGAAAGAACGGATGTTCGAACTGAACAAGACCATTCTGTGGAAGCCCGAAAGCACTGGTACTGGGCGTTTTGGCAAGTGGCTCGAGAACCTTAACGACTGGAACCTCTCTCGCTCTCGCTACTGGGGTACACCGCTGCCAATATGGAGAAACCGCAACACTCACGAGGAAATCTGCATCGGAAGCCTTGAGGAACTGTATAACGAGATAGAGAAGGCAGTTGCGGCAGGCGTTATGCCATCTAACCCATTGAAAGATAAGGGCTTTGTGCCAAACGACATGTCGCAGGAGAACTATGACAAGATAGACCTGCACCGCCCATACGTCGACGACATCAAACTGGTGTCAGACACAGGCAATGTGCTTACTCGCGAACTCGACCTCATCGACGTATGGTTCGACTCTGGAGCAATGCCGTATGCACAAATCCACTATCCATTCGAGAACCGTGACCTCATCGACAAAGGGCTTGCATACCCCGCTAACTTCATCGCTGAGGGCGTTGATCAAACACGCGGATGGTTCTTCACTCTCCATGCCATTGCCACGATGGTATTCGACTCCGTGGCTTACAAAGCGGTTATCTCCAATGGTCTTGTGCTTGACAAGAACGGCATAAAGATGAGCAAGCGATTGGGTAATGTGATAAACCCATTCGAGTGCATCGGCACTTACGGAGCAGATGCCGTAAGATGGTATATGATAACGAACTCCTCACCGTGGGACAATCTCTCTTTCGACCCCGAAGGAGTGAAGGAGGTGACGAGCCAATTCTTCATCAAATTGCAGCAAGCATATTCTTTCTTCACCATGTATGCCAATGTTGATGGCTTCGAATATAAAGAGGCAGATATAGCATACGCCGACCGTCCCGACTTTGACCGCTGGCTGCTGTCGGAACTCAACACGCTTGTGAAGAATGTGCAGAAACACCTCGACGACTACGACCCAACACCTGCCGGTCGTCTCATTCAGTCATTCGTGATAGACAACCTCTCCAACTGGTACATCCGCCTCAACAAGCCACGCTTTTGGGGTGGAGAGATGACAGCCGACAAACTCTCGGCATATCAAACTCTGTACACCTGCCTCGACACGCTCAGCCGTCTCATCGCACCAATCGCTCCGTTCTATGCCGACCAACTCTTCCGCGACCTCAATGCTGCAACAGGAAAGGACAAGAGTGAGAGTGTTCATCTTGCCAAGTTCCCGACATATTGCGAAGAACAAATAGATTCGGAGTTAGAGGCAGCGATGGGAGCAGCGATGAAGGTTACTTCTATGGGATTGTCAATCAGAAAGAAAGTGAAGATACCTGTAATTCAAGCACTGCAATCACTTGCTATCCCCGACACCGACCCCGTATTCAGCGGTCGTATAGAGCGTATGAAGTCTATCATCACGAAGGAAGTGAATGTGAAGGAATTGCAGTTGATGGACGGTGCAATGCTCGTGAAGAACGTGAAGTGCAACTTCCGTGTAATGGGCAAAAAGTTCGGCAAGATGATGAAGGCTGTAAGCGCTGCTGTGACAGCAATGTCGCAGAGTCAGATAGCCGAACTGGAAGCCAAGGGGCAAATAACTCTCCAAGCGGACGGTCAAGATGCACTGATAGAGTTGGCTGATGTTGAAATCATGTCGCAAGACATTCCCGGCTGGAGTGTTGCTAACGAAGGCACAACTACTGTTGCCCTTGACATCACAATCACTCCTGCATTGAAGACCGAAGGTAATGCTCGTAAGATAATCAAGCAGATACAAGGACTTCGCAAGTCGCAAGGATTTGAAATCACCGACCGCATAAAGGTAGTGATTACAGACACTCCTGAAACGTCTGCCGTAATGCAGGCTTTCAAAGAGAACATTGCTTCTCAGGTGCTTGCAAATGCCATTGATTTAGGTAACCCAGAGGGAGAACCTATTGATTTTGACGATTTCAAGGCTGTCATCTGTGTAACGAAAGACTAAACAAAAAGCCTCAGGACAGATGTCACAAAAGACCAAATATACACTGGTTACAACCATATTCATTGCCGTTCTTGTCATTGACCAAATCATTAAGGTCAATGTCAAGACTGGCATGTATTTGGGGCAACGCATAGAAATCACCAGTTGGTTCAGCCTTGTGTTTGTTGAGAACAACGGCATGGCATTCGGGTGGGAACTGCTTGGAGGAAAACTCTTCCTTACGCTTTTCCGCATCATCGCAGTCGGTGGCATCGGATGGTTCATCTGCAATCAGATAAAGCGACGCAAACCGATAGGCTACATCGTCTGCCTCACCCTAATAGCGGCAGGAGCGGCAGGCAACATCGTCGACTGCCTTTTCTACGGACTTATCTTCAACAATCCCCCATATCCACAGTTGGCTGAGTTTCAGCCTTGGGGATATGGTTACGGAGAGTTCCTTTATGGAAAGGTTGTTGATATGTTCTACTTTCCCCTTATAGAGTGGGACATGCCGCAATGGTTCCCTCTCTATTCGGGTCAGCACTGCGTATTCTTCTCGCCCATATTCAATTTTGCCGATGCTGCTATATCATGCGGCATCATTGCCCTTCTGCTTTTCTACCATAAGCAGGTCAGCCAAATAACAATCGGACGATAGCATATTCATTAAGATGAAAAAAGTCATCCCTTTTCTGCTCCTGCTTCTCGTTTCTCTTATGTCCTGTGATGACCGTCCAAAGGATGTTCTCTCCAAAACAAAGTTGGAGGCAGTGCTTTATGACTACCATCTTGCCCAAGGACTCATAGACCAACTGCCTTCTGACCAACGTATGGACAAAGCACAAGACTACATCAATGCAGTTTTGCAAAAACATGGCATCACACAGGCGCAACTCGACACTACTATATTATATTATAACCGATACCCAAAAGACCTCCACAAGATATACGCCAGTCTCAAAGAACGCTATGCTGATGTCAACCAAGAACTGCAACTCATAAATGGCAACAATAACTTCACGGCAATCTTCGCAGAAGGAGGTGACACCACTGACCTGTGGCAGGGCAGCAAACTCATAGCCCTTCGCAACACCACTCCTCTCAATCTCGAGAGTTTCTCTATTCCTGCCGACACTAACTTCCACCGCAACGACCAGTTCATCCTGTCTTTTACTCCTATCATATTTAAGTCTTCTTCCGAAGACCGTGATATAAGCATCTATGCAGGTCTAAGCATTATGTACGCTAATGGCAAACATATAGGCAGAACTCTGCAAATAACCAACAACGCTCAGCAGCAGTTCTCCGTCAAAGCCATAGATGACCAAGAAATAAAACAAGTGACGGGTTTTCTATACTACCAAGGCAATCCCAGCGCACGTAGCTTTTGTCTTGTTGACAACATCCAACTTATCAGAATGCACGAAAAGACAGCCATTGCTGAGCCAACTGATACTCTCACCAATGACTCAATCAATGCTGATTCTCTCTCTGTTGATACTGTTCCTGTCAGCATTCCTCATCGTCTGACTCCCGACGAGATACGTCTGCAAAACATGAACAAGGAACACATTAAAATACAGACTGCTCCTTCAGTCCGTACGCCAAACTCTATTGGAACTCGCAGACGCAGTGCCTCTCAAACACCGTCAAGAAGACAATGATTGTCCGTAAAGTAGCCGCTACCAGAGTGTATCTCAACATCACAGAGTTTTATGCAAACCATGTTGTGGAACTTGCCGACCACATCATAACTAAACATTATCCCCTAATGACAGAACTCCCCCACACAGAATGGCTTGGTGGCACTATCGTAATCCACAACAAACATGCATACCACACCCCAAAAGTCTTATCCATAGAAGAGGCTAAGAGGTACATCACAAATTGTATCAACATGACAGAACTTGAAAGTCTGTAGCGGTAAGACCCGAAAGATGATAGCGGTTGAGGGCAAAAGCAGACGGCTATCCCAAAAAATAGACAGCCGTTGCCCCGAAAAGTGGACAACGGCTGAGCGAACTAGCAGGCAGCCGTCAGCATAGATAATCTGCATTTGCTGACTATTATAATTTGTCACGGCTGACTATTGTAATCGTGAACGGCTGGGCATTTC
>JAFLUT010000106.1 GCA_022508665.1 Prevotellaceae bacterium
TATATTTATATAAATTTAAGTTTAATTTTATAAAATATAAGTTATATTTTAAGAAAGGCGCTGGCTGGGTATCGTATAAGAAAATAGTTGCGTCCCACAAGTCCTGCGTGTGACTTGCGAGACGCAACTACGGTTGTTGTCTGATTTTAATGCCCCTTTGAGCGATAAGCAGTCATTGGGCGTTGACGCCATAAAGGCATCGCCAAACTATATTTAGTTCAAAACTTTCTTGCCATTTCTAATCTTTATGCCACGCCCATTGCCCGTAACAGGTCGGCCTGACAAATCAAAACTTTTTGCGGAAGATTGATTATTTTCTGCCTTAACGCCATTGACGCTGTTAGGCTGCTCTTCTCCCGGCTCTTGCTCATCGTCCTTCTTATCCTCTTCGTCTGGCTTCTGCTCGTCATCTTTCTTATCTTCTTCCTGCTCCTGACCTTGTTCCTCATCCTTTTCCACACGCACAAGGTCGATATAGTCAATGTCGGGCATCCAGTTAGTTGCATTTGACAGGCGTATGGTGTTCTGGCCTTCCTTCAACTGTACGTTGAAGATTTTTTTCGCAACGGTAGTCCAACTGCCAGAGTTCACGCTGACTTTATTTACTCTTTCTCCGTTGACGTCTATATTGATGTTGCGAGTCTCGCCAGTGATGTAGGCGATTGTCATTTTGTATTCGCCTCCCTTTTGGCTATATACGTCGCGGAACACGAGATCGTTTTGTTCGCTGTATCCCAGCCAGCCTGCCTTGAAACCACTGCTGCAATATGTAGCGGCTTCATAGACTCCTGTACGTTCCACCTGATTGTTTTTCAGTTCTTGATAATCGCTGATGTACGCCGTTTCCGCCTCATAACGTGTGCGTTCCAGACGTGTGTCGGCTTCTGCCACGTAGATGCGTGTGCCGTGGGCAGGAATGGTTACCTCATACTTGTCGGTGAAAGTGCCAAGGTCTTCTTTCTGGAAAACATCACGTAGCTTGACTTCGCCTCCGAGGCAGAGCGTGGAGAAACTGACTGTGGCTTTTCTCGAAGCGTCGTTGGGATTGTATATGGCGAAAGCACGCTTGGTGCCGTTCAGTGTGTCAATGTCTTTTACAAGGATGTGACATCCATTGGACAATCCTACGATATACGCCTGCTGATATAGTGTGTCTTGATTGAGCGCAATGAGTTCTTCATTTTTCAGCAAGTCGAGAGTGGCGCCTTTGATAGTCGTCAGATTGCATCCTATGAGCAGTGGAGAATTCATGATGCACCACATGCCAAAGTGCGTCTTGTCCTCTTCCTCTGTCATGGAACGTCCTACCTCCAGCATGTCCATGTCGTTGAAACGTCCGCCATAGGAATAGGCTGACATATAGAGATTTTCGGCGAGAATGCCTTTCACGGAAGCCCAAGCGTTATAGATGTCAACGGTGGTACGCCATGAAAAAGCCACATCGTGAACCCACGTTCCGGGATAGTTCCAACGGCACACGTTCAGCCTCACGTCTGTGCGGCCAGTGTTTTCAATTGCCTTGCTAATGGCTGTGTACCGTTCCTGTGGATCAAGCACCAATCCCTGCTTGTTCTGAGGGCCGTCGCCTCCGCAGAAATCTACTTTCACGAAGTCGAAACCGCACTCTTTGAAATAGAAATCCGCATCACGTTGGTCGTAATTGTAGAAGCCCACATTGACGCTGAGAACATCGCCATTATACATATTTCCGCAAGTGTTTGCTCCTGCATCACTGTAAATGCCAGCCTTCAAGCCTTTCGAATGGATGTAGTCGGCTACGGGCTTCAATCCGTTGGGAAATCTTGTAGGATGTATGAGCAACTCGCCTGTGGCAGTATCTCGCCCGCCAAAAAATCCGTCATCTATATTTATGTGGTCATAGCCAACGTCTTTCAGTCCATTTGAGACGATAGCATCTGCTTGACTTTTGATAAGAGACTCGTTGATGTTCACGCCGTAGGTGTTCCATGAACTCCACCCCATAGTAGGGCCTCCCTGCGCCATTGCTGCCATGAAGAACATCTGGCAGATTGCTGTTGTAAAATGTCTTTTTGTCATTGTTGGCTATATAAAATTTAGGTTATAAAATAATTGCATCGTACCTCGAAGCGGCTTATCGCTATCAAACTATATTGTCTTTCCGTACTATGCCTTTCGCTTCGCAATGCAAAACTACTAATAATTGTTCAATTTACCAAACATATATAAGAAAAGGCGACAGCCGAATTGCTCCGATTGTCGCCTTTGGTCGGGATGACGTGACTCGAACACGCGACCCCTACGTCCCGAACGTAGTGCGCTACCAACTGCGCTACATCCCGATTATGTGTATTTCATCCCACCATGCTTCCGCCCTTCACTTCCTTCTCCACGGTGGTCACGCTGATGCTTCCGTCCCAGTTCTCGGCACTCAAAATCATACCCTCGCTCACCAGTCCGTTCTTGAATTCCCTTGGGGCTAAGTTAGCGATGAAAAGAACCTCCTTGCCAACCAGTTGCTCTGGCTCGTACCACTGGGCGATGCCGCTTACGATGGTGCGTCCTTTCGGAGTGCCGTCATCAATCTTGAACTTCAGCAGTTTCTTCATCTTAGGCACTCTTTCGCATTCCACGACCTTGCCCACACGGATGTCCACCTTTGTGAAATCGTCGAAACTGATGGTCTCCTTCACTGGTTGCACCTCGGCATTTGCCTCTTCGTTAGCCTTTATTGTGGCAGCCAGTTTGTCTGTCTGAAATTGTATTGTCTCGTCCTCAATCTTCGAGAAGAGCAGGCTTGGCTTGCCGAGTTCCTTGCCAGCAGGCAGAAGGTCGGTGCGTCCGAGGTCTTCCCAGTTGAGGCTGTCCATACATATCATCTCACGCAGACGTGCCGATGAGAATGGCAGGAATGGCTCAAACACAATGGCGAGGTTGGCTGTGAGTTGCAGCGAAACGAAGATGATGGTCTTCACACGCTCTGGGTCAGTCTTTATGACTTTCCACGGCTCTTCGTCTGCAATGTACTTGTTGCCGATGCGAGCAAGGTTCATCGCCTCCTTCTGTGCCTCACGGAATTTGAAGTCCTCTATCAGTGACTCCACTTTATCTTTAATAGTAGAAAACTCCTCCAACGTAGCACGGTCAGTGTCAGTCAGTTCGCCGCACTCAGGCACGATACCATTGTAGTATTTCTGAGTCAACTGCAACGCACGGTTCACAAAGTTGCCATACACCGCCACCAACTCATTGTTGCAACGAGCCTGAAAATCCGCCCATGTGAAGTCATTGTCCTTCGTCTCTGGCGCATTGGCGGTCAGCACATAGCGCAGTTCGTCCTGACGGTTTGGCAGTTCATCCAGATACTCATTCACCCACACCGCATAGTTGCGTGTAGTGCTTATCTTGTTTCCTTCAAGGTTCAAGAACTCATTGGCAGGCACGTTGTCAGGCAGGATATAATCGCCGTGAGCCTTCAGCATTGTTGGGAACACGATACAGTGGAACACGATGTTGTCCTTGCCAATGAAATGCACCAGTCGAGTGTCCTCGTCCTGCCACCACTTCTGCCACGTTCCCCACTTCTCCGCATCCTTCTCGCACAGTTCCTTCGTGTTGGAGATATATCCGATAGGAGCATCAAACCACACATACAGCACCTTGCCCTCAGCACCCTCCACAGGCACAGGAATACCCCAATCGAGGTCGCGAGTCACGGCACGAGGCTTCAGTCCGCTATCCAGCCACGACTTGCACTGCCCATACACGTTGCTTCTCCACTCCGTGTGGTCTTTCAGTATCCACTCCTCCAGCCACTGCTGATACTGGTCGAGCGGCAGATACCAGTGCTTCGTCTCCTTCTTCACCAGCGGATTGCCGTTGATGGCATTGAAAGGGTTGATGAGTTCATCGGGAGAGAGAGTAGCACCGCACTTCTCGCACTGGTCGCCATACGCCTCAGCATGGCATCGCGGACATTCGCCCTTGATGTTGCGGTCGGTAAGGAACTGGCGAGTCTCCTCGTCATAGAACTGCTCCGACGTGAGTTCCACAAATTTTCCCTTCTCGTAGAGCGTGCGGAAATAGTCAGCGGCAAACTTATGATGCGTGTCGCTCGTCGTGCGACTGTAGATGTCGAAACTTATCCCGAAGTCGGCAAACGACTTCTTTATTATATTATGGTAACGGTCAACTACATCCTGCACCGTGCATCCCTCCTTCTTCGCACGGATAGTCACAGGCACACCATGCTCATCACTTCCACACACAAACATCACATCTCTCCCCTTCAGACGCAGGTAGCGAACATATATGTCGGCAGGCACATACACCCCTGCCATGTGACCGATGTGTATCGGCCCGTTAGCATAGGGCAACGCAGCCGTCACCGTAGTCCTCTTGTAGTCTTTCCTTTCCATTGCTTCGTCTCTATTTTCCTTTGCGAGTGCAAAGGTACAAAAAATATCATTCTCCACACAAACATTTCTGCAAAAAGAGTCATTCAAGTTGCGAAAGAATCGTGGGGTATTTTATCTTCGTGTCCTCATATCTTCATCGTTGTTGTCACAACATACAAAACAGCAAAAGGACTGGACACTAAAAATCCTGTTGTTAGGGGAATAGCGAAATTAAGAAAAGTGCATATCTACTTTGCTGATTTTCAGTCATAATGTTTATCTCTTTCAATGACTCTTAGTTGACAAAGGCAACCCTCTGCCATGTTGCTTTAACGACCTCCGCCATGGAGGACTGCAGCCCTTCGCCCAGCAGGACTGTAGTCCTTTACCGTGCAGGATTAGAGTCCTTTGCCGTGAAGGACTGTAGTCCTTCACTATATATGACTGGAGGACTCCGCCCGAGGCGAGGATTGAAGAGAATGGTGTATAACTTAGTATGCAAAGTGGTGGGATAAATAAAAAGCCTCGCAAATCAGTGATTTGCAGAGTTTCCTTTCTTGTAGCGCCAAGCGGTAAATTTGTGGGAAACGGTACAAAATGAAGAAATAAATTTGTGGGAAAAGTATAAAAAGGGCAAAAAAAATTTGTGGGAAACGGTATTTACTTATACCTTTGTTCTTGATAATAAGGATTTTATGGCAAAAAACAGCACATAAGTAAGAAACAAGGCAAACAATATTAGTAGAATGATAAAATATGGAAGTCTGATAGATATTTATAATAAGCATAAGTATTGGCTAATTATATTTGCCGGGCTTGTTGTGTTTTTGGCATCAGTCATTTACCTCATACAACTCCCTGCTTATCGTACTTCCTTTTCTTTATCAGAGTTCGTAGGGAGCGTTGCCTTGTGCTTGCCGTTTATGGTAATTACAATATATATTGATTATAGATTTGTCGATTATTTCAACACTCCCGTTTGGCAGTCGAAGAGTTTGTGGATGAGAATAATGGCTGAGAGTTTCATCACTATTTTGTTGGCGTTAATAGTGCTGGTTATAGGAAACCTGCCCTTCAAACCTGTTTTTGATATACCTGCAGAAAGTGTTGTAATTTCAGTCCTCTTTAATTGTTTTGCTGTGCTTCTTATTGAATTTTATGTCAATAGCAGAAATAGCCATGAACTTCAAAAAGAATATATCAAGATACAATATCGCCAGTTGAAGAGCCAGATAAATCCTCATTTTCTTTTTAATAGCCTTAATGCACTTGTGTCTTTAATAAATAAGGACAGCGACCGTGCTTCAGAGTATGTAAAGAAATTATCTGAGGTTTACAGGTATGTTTTGACGTATGACATGAAAGATGTGGTTACTATCGGAGAAGAACTTGATTTTATTAAGAATTACATGGAGATTTTAATCCTAAGGTTTGGCAAAGGATTAAGTTTCAGAATAGATGTGGGAAAAGATTATTTGTCTTATAACATTCCGCCTATGACATTGCAATTGCTTGTTGAGAATGCGGTAAAGCACAATATAATAACTCTTTCGTGTCCATTGGATATATCAATCTTTATACGCGATGGAATGCTGTGTGTGTCGAACAATGTGACCCCGCGAAAGCGTGTTGAATTTTCAAATGGCATTGGGTTAAATAATCTGAATGAGAAGTACCGATTTCTTGCAAATAAAGGGATTGATGTTAGTGCGGATGAATCTATGTATCTTGTAAAATTACCTCTTATATGAAAGTGCTTATTATTGAAGATGAGGAACTGGCTCAAGAGGAACTTGAACGCTTGATTATTAAAAGGTTTCCGGCTTTTGACATCGTTGGGAAATTCGCGACTGTGAAGGAGAGCGTTGACTGGCTTGCGAAAAATACGGCAGACCTCATTTTCCTTGACATACACCTTGCCGACGGAAACGGCTTTGAGATTTTTGAGCAAACAGACATACGTGTGCCTGTTATTTTTACGACCGCTTATGACCAATACGCTATTAAGGCATTCAAGGTCAACGGCATTGGCTATCTTCTGAAGCCAATCATTGAGTCTGAATTTGTTGCCGCTGTTGAAAAATTTGAGTATTTCAATACCAATAATATAAGCGCTTTACTTGAAAATCTGCGTCCACAAAAAGAGTTCAAAAGCCGCTTAGCGGTTACAAAGGGAGACAGAATAGAGTTTCTGCAAATAGACGATATAGCCTATTTCTATTCGGAAGATAGGCTCACTTTTGCTATGACTAAAGGTGGTAAGAAGTGCATTGTAGATTATACAATTGAATCACTGGTCTCTCAACTCGACCCTAAAAAGTTTTTCCGCATAACACGAGGAGTTATTGCCTCCATAAATAGCATTAAGGATATTTATCGCTATTTTAACGGAAGGCTTCTCATCACTCTTTCCCCGAATTTCCACGAGAAACTATTTGTCAGCAGAGCAAGAGTCTCTGAATTTATGAAATGGCTGGACGATAATTAGTTATTTCATACACCATCCGCTACCATTCATGTTTCATTATTGCCAGTTCAGCCGAATTTGGTTGTTCCCTGTGCCGATTGGCTATAATTTTGCATCAAAAAAAACAAAAATGAAGCAAATGAAAAAGATGAACAAAATTTTAATGGTGATGTTTGGAACAATGTTATTCACAACATCTGCCTATTCTGAAGAAACACTTTCAGAAGAAGGGAAAGAGAAGAATTTTCAACTGTCGCTTGTATCGCCGATAGGCACTAATGGGGTAAGTTCCGGACAAACCACAAACAAGGTGTCGTTCAATATTGTGGGTGGATATAGTTTTGCAAACAAGATTTTTGAATTTAGTAGTGTGTATAATGTAAATCTCAACCACACTTCTGGATTTCAGTTTGCAGGTGTTATGAACTATACCAACGAGTCGAGAAAGGCAGCCCAATTTGCAGGAGTTACCAATATCTCCCAAAGCGGCAAAACCCCGTTTCAGTTTGCAGGAGTATTGAATGTTGCCGATAAAGTAACGGGATTGCAGTTTGCAGGTGTATTGAATGTTGCTGACAATGTTTCGGGATTGCAGTTTACAGGATTGGTAAATGTGGCAAAAGATGTCCGTGGAGTCCAGTTCGGCATCGTCAACTATTCAGACACATGTAGTAGTGGTGTGCCTATCGGGATATTTAACATCGTGAGACATGGTGGAAAGCAAGAATTTGAGGTCGGTTTGTCTGATGCGTTAAACACATACACAAGTTTCAAATTAGGCGTTGATAGGCTTTATACAATCTTTTCAGCAGGTGTGAATTTCCTTCATTCAGAGCCGATATACGGCGTAGGTATGGGTTTCGGAACGGATATATTATGGAAGAAAACAGGGTGGGCAAACCAAATAGAAGCCGTTGGATATTACGTTACGGAAGACGGTAAATTTCAGACTGGTACAAATGTGTTGGCACAAGTAAAGTTTACTTTTTCAAAACAAATACGCACACATTTCAAGGTCTTTGCAGGCCCGACATTAAATATAACGGTTTCAGACCATGTGAATTCAGAAACAGGGGTTACTGGAAGTTCCTTAAAACCATATTCAATATTCCATACAAATGGAAATACTGCTGTTAATGGATGGGTTGGATTTATGGCAGGTGTACGTTTCTGAGATTGAAATGTATATAAAAAAGAAGAAAGTCCTGATACGTTAGGACTTTCTTCTTTTGCACGAGATTCGTAGCATTACCGGCCATCAGTCCCAGAAAGTTTTTGAGGGCTATATCCACATTGGAATTTCGGAATAGGCTCAGAGAGTTGGTGACAAGATTCTGGCAGCACGAAAAACTCAAAAAGAGCAGATTGACAAGTAGAAATCTCTAAGCTGTTTTCAACCGTCAACATATTTGGAACTACAAGAATTTTGCATCCTAACGTTGAATTTTCGTTAGTAAAACAGCGGAATCTGATTATTTTATCAACTTTCCGCTTGTTTCCTTACGAAAAAGTGTTATCTTTGTGGCGTGAATCAAAATTAATGGATACCATGCTGATTGGTCGAGAAA
>JAFLUT010000107.1 GCA_022508665.1 Prevotellaceae bacterium
TAGAGCACAACACTTTTAATGTTGGGGTCTTGGGTTCGAGCCCCAAGCGGATCACAAAGCCAAAGACAAGTCGCTTAATATCAGCGACTTTTATTTTTGTTCCCAACTTTTGCTTCCCTCCTTTATTCTATCCCATTCCTCCCCGACTATACCTCAAACCACCTTTTCATGTTTTTTACAAAAAAACGCCCAAAAGTTTCATCTTTCATAGAAAAAGCGTAACTTTGCAAAGGAAGAAAATCGCATAAGAATGGTACATGCTCACAAAATAGGTGAAACAATAGCAGAATACTTCAAGACTAAGCCTGTGGTTAAGGCATGGATATTCGGCTCTTTCGCTCGCGGCGAGGAAACTCCGCAGAGTGATGTGAACATTCTTGTAATGCTCGACCCCAACAAGCCTGTCGGTATGGAGTTCTTTGGCATGTATGAAGACCTCAAAGAACCTCTGGGCAGAAATGTGGATTTGGTAACCGACCGTTCCCTTGCTTCTTTCGCACACAAAAGCGTTGAGAGAGATAGAAAATTGGTCTATCACAGTTGAAAGAAGAAATCACAAACTACATATATGAGACGGATTGGGAAACATGGAATAAACTTTAATAATAAATCAAAAAACAAAAGATAAATATGGACAAACTTAGTTATGCGCTTGGGCTTGGCATTGGTCAGCAACTCAAGCAAATGGGATTGAAGGATAAACTTGTGATTGAAGACTTTGCGGCATCGATTGTGGACGTGCTGAATGATAACGATTTGAAGGTGAGTCATCAGGAGGCTCAGCAAATTGTCAACTCGTTCTTCCAGAAGGTGGAGGCTGAGCAGAATGCGGCGAAGGCTGAGGCTGGAAAGGCTGCGAAGGAGGAAGGGGCGAAGTTCCTTGAGGAGAATGCCAAGAAGGAAGGCATCGTGGTGACAAAGAGCGGATTGCAGTATGAGGTGCTGGCTGAAGGTTCGGGCAAAAAGCCGAAGGCTACTGACACGGTACGCTGCCACTATGAGGGCAGATTGCTCGACGGCACTGTGTTCGACAGCAGTTATAAGAGAAATGCTCCTGCCGACTTCGGTTTGCAGCAGGTAATCGCTGGGTGGACAGAGGGTGTACAGTTGATGGGCGAGGGCGCAAAGTTCCGCTTCTACATACCTTATATGCTGGCATACGGCGAGGGTGGCGCAGGAGCGATGATTCCGCCATTCGCTACGCTTATCTTTGACGTGGAACTCATCAAAGTTTTGTAAAAGAAAAGATGATTGCAGTCCTCTTTTAGGAGGACCGCAGTCCTTCATTAGGAGGATTAGAGTCCTCCACGGCGAAGGACTGGGAAGATTAAGAATATCCCTCGGCAGAGGTGAAAAGTGGGGTTGGAAAGTGGAGAATGGTTTGCTTTGGAAAGGTGAAAGACTTTGTGGGGAAACACAGAAGAAAAGCAAAGGGAGACTTTGAAAGGATGCAAAGGGAAACACGGGAAAAAAGGAAAGGAATGGAAGAAGAGAGCCTTAACGCTGCCACGGTGGAAGCAGGCAATTACGACGACGGGAATATCATCACGCTGACTGGTGTGGAACACATCCGTCTGCGTCCGGGCATGTACATCGGTCGCCTCGGAGACGGAAGTCATGCCGAGGACGGCATTTATGTGCTGCTGAAAGAGATTGTGGATAACAGCATCGACGAATTCAAGATGCAGGCAGGGAAACGCATTGAGGTGGAGGTGAAAGACAACCTTGCCGTGACGGTGCGTGACTACGGTCGTGGCATTCCGCAGGGCAAGATGATTGATGCGGTGTCAATCCTCAACACGGGTGGCAAGTACGACTCTAAGGCATTCCAGAAGTCTATCGGTCTGAATGGTGTGGGTACGAAGGCGGTGAACGCCCTCTCAACGCGGTTTGAGGTGAGGAGTTACCGTGACGGTGTGGTGCGCTCGGCGGTGTTTGAGAAGGGCAAACTGGTGGATGACAAGACGGAGAATACGGACGAGGAGAATGGCACGTTCATATATTTTCAGCCTGACGACTCGCTGTTTCTGAACTATCATTTCCACGATGAGTTTGTGAGCAATATGCTCCGCAATTACACCTATCTCAACACGGGGCTGGAGATTTTCTACAACGGCAGTCGCATAGTGAGCCGAAACGGCTTGAAGGATTTGCTGAAAGACACGATGGACACTACTCCGCTGTATGAGATAATCCATTTGAAGGGGGATGACATTGAGATTGCTTTCACGCATACTAATCAACAGTATGGCGAGGAATATCATTCGTTTGTGAATGGTCAGCACACCATTCAGGGAGGTACTCATCAGAGTGCTTTCAAGGAGCATATTGCAAGGACGATAAAGGAGTATTACGGGAAGAACTACGAGTATAGCGACATTCGCTCGGGCATCATTGCGGCGATAGCAATCAATGTGCAGGAGCCTCAGTTTGAGTCGCAGACAAAGATTAAACTTGGTTCGCTGACGATGGAGCCTAACGGTGGTGTGAGCGTGAACAAGTTTGTGGGCGACTTCGTGAAGACGGAGGTGGATAACTATCTGCACAAAAACCTTGATGTGGCGGAGATTATCGAGGAGAAGATTAAGGTGAATGAGCGTGACCGCAAGGCTATTGCAGGTGTTACGAAACTGGCTCGCGAGAGGGCGAAGAAGGCTAATCTGCACAACAGGAAACTGCGTGACTGCAAGGTTCACCTCAACGACGCTAAGGGCGAGTTGAAGGAGGAGAGTTCTATCTTCATCACTGAGGGTGACTCTGCCAGCGGAAGCATCACGAAGAGCCGTGATGTGATGACGCAGGCGGTGTTCTCGCTGAGGGGAAAACCGCTCAACTGCTTCGGACTGACGAAGAAAGTGGTGTATGAGAATGAGGAGTTTAACCTTCTTCAAGCAGCGCTGAATATAGAGGACGGCATTGAGGGACTGCGATATAACAAGGTGATTGTGGCGACCGATGCCGATGTGGACGGCATGCACATCCGTCTGCTGATGATAACCTTCTTCCTGCAATTCTTCCCCGAACTGATAAAGACTGGGCATGTGTATATTCTGCAAACGCCTTTGTTCCGTGTGCGCAACAGAAAGAAGAGGCTGAAGAAGGCTTCACTGGAGAAGTTCATGGCGGCGCACCCCGACAGCAAAGGGGATTTCGCCACTATCTACTGTTACAGCGAGGAGGAGCGGTTGAAGGCAATCGAGATGCTTGGCCCTGAACCAGAAATAACTCGTTTCAAAGGTCTTGGTGAGATTTCTCCCGACGAGTTTAGGAACTTTATCGGGCCTGACATTCGACTGGAGTCGGTGACATTGCGGAAGACTGACCAAGTGAAGGAGTTGCTTGAATACTATATGGGCAAGAATACGATGCAGAGGCAGAACTTCATCATCAACAACCTTGTGTGGGAGGAAGATAAGCCCGAAGAAGATACGGAGTTGGCAGAAGATGAGTAAGATAGCATTGTTTGCAGGCAGTTTCGACCCATTCACCAAAGGGCATAAAGACATCGTTGACCGTGCGTTGGCAAGCGTGGCGGACGAGGTTGTGGTGGCTGTGGGAGTGAACTGTCAGAAGACGTGTATGTTTTCTTTGGAAGAACGTGTGCAAGCAATAAAAGATGTGTATAAGGACAATCCGAAAGTGAGCGTAAAAGCATACGAGGGATTGACAACTGACTACGCCAAGGAGATAGGCGCAGACTTTCTCTTGCGTGGCGTGAGAAGCACGAAAGATTTTGAATATGAACGAGATATAGCAGAGGTAAACCGTCGGCTTACTGGCATTGAGACAATTCTTATGTTGTCCGCACCCGAACTGTCGTGCATCAGTTCGAGCGTAGTGCGTGAATTATTTTCCTATAATAAAGACATAAAAGAATTTTTACCATGACGATTAAATCGACATTAACAATTCTGTGCATGGCTGTGGGTTTGTCCGCAGCGGCTCAACAGAGAAGCAATGAGGAGTTGGACGAGCAAATGAAGAAACTCGTCATTGCTTATGGGGCTATCAACCAACTGTATGTTGACAGCATTGACATTGACAAACTTACGGAGGATGCTATCGTCGGCATGCTGAGAGAACTCGACCCACATTCTACCTACACTCCGGCAAAGGATGTGGAGGCGGCAAACGAGTCGCTCAATGGGTCGTTTGAGGGTATTGGCATACAATATAATATGCAGGAGGACACCCTTGTGGTGATACAGACAATCAGCGGAGGGCCTTCGGAAAAGGCGGGTCTCATTGCAGGAGATAAAATCGTAATGGTGGATGACAGCGTGATAGCAGGTGTGAAGATGTCGAGGGAGAACATTATGAAGCGTCTGCGGGGGACTAAGGGTACGACTGTGAAACTGGGAGTAATCCGTCAAGGTGTGAAAGGCAAGCAGAACTTCGTGGTTACTCGCGATAAAATCCCTGTCTATACGATAGACTCTTATTATATGGTTGACCCGACAACTGGCTACATCCGCATCAGCAACTTCGGCTCTACGACAAGCACTGAGTTTACGAAGGCGGCTACTTTCCTGCTTTTCTCGGGAATGAAAGACCTCATCATTGATTTGCAAGGAAATGGTGGTGGCTATCTGCAAGCGGCTGTGGCACTTTCCAACCAGTTTTTGGGCAATGGAGAAATGATAGTGTATACGGAAGGACGCACAGTGGGTCGCCATGAATACCGCGCTCATTCGGGGAAAATGGGCATTCGCAGGGTGGTTGTGTTGGTGGACGGATATACTGCTTCGGCGGCAGAGATTTTGTCGGGAGCGATACAAGATAACGACCGAGGCATCATTGTGGGTCGTCGCACCTTTGCCAAAGGGCTTGTGCAGAGACCTGTCGACCTTCCCGACGGTTCGCAGATGAGGCTGACCATTGCCAACTATTACAGCCCTGTGGGTCGATGCTTCCAGAAGCCATACGTCAAGGGTGACAAGAAGAGTTATGACAAGGATATGCTCGACCGTCTGAATAGCGGTGAACTGATGAATGCCGACAGCATACATTTCCCCGATTCGTTGAAATTCACTACGAAAGCAGGACGTGTAGTGTATGGTGGCGGAGGCATTATGCCAGATGTGTATGTGCCGCTCGACACAACGGTTTATACACGTCTGCATCGTGAGTTGTCAGCCAAGGGGTGCATAACATACGCATGTTTGAAAGGTCTCGATTCTAATCGCAAAAACCTCATAAGGGAGTATGATGTGGAGGAATATCACAGGGCTCGTGCAAGGCAACTCGAACACAAGCATGTTGACCCCAAAGACCTCCGCGAGGGCTTTGAGAAGTTCAAGGAAAGGTTTGTCGTTTCGCAGAAAATGCTGAATTTAGTCTTGTCGAAAGCGAAAGACGAGGGAATAGAATACACTGATTCTGCATGGGATGCTACTCTGCCAATGCTGAAATTGCAGATGAAGGCACTCATTGCCCGAGACCTATGGAGCATGTCGGAGTATTACGAGATAATGAACCCGACAAACGAGATTTATAAGCAGGGACTGAACGCACTGAAGAACGATGAGTTGTTTGAACAAATCAGTGCGCAATAAGGTGATACGTAACAGAAAGGACAACGCATGATAAGTTATAATACTGATGGTGTAAAAATGCCGAAAATCCGTCGTCGCGACACAAGTGCATGGATAAAGGCGGTTGTTGCTTCTTACGGCAAAAAAGTGGGGAGCATCGCCTACATCTTTTGCGATGACGAGAAGATTTTGGAGGTGAATAGGCAGTATCTTCAGCATGACTATTATACTGATATTATCACTTTCGACTATTGCGATGACGAGGCACAAATGGGGCGCAAGGACACCATTTCGGGCGACCTCTTCATTAGTCTCGACACCGTGCGTACCAACGCCGAACAGCAAGGCACGACATACGAGGAGGAACTGTATAGGGTAATCATTCATGGCATTCTTCACCTCGTAGGCATCAACGACAAAGCACCCGGCGAAAGAGAAGTGATGGAAGCCGCTGAAAACAAGGCTCTTGCCATGCGAACATAATAATTCTATCATATAATGATATTAAAGATTACACACAACACTATAAAAACATACAAGAATATGAAAGTTTTTCAACACGTTTCCGACATAGGCAACCTTCGTCAAGCGCTTGACGAAGCATTCGAAATCAAGCAGAACCGCTATAAGTATCAAGACCTTGGCAAGAACAAGACCGCCATGCTCATCTTCTTCAACAACTCCCTACGCACTCGCCTATCCACTCAGAAGGCGGCGCAGAACCTTGGCATGAATGTAATCGTGCTTGACGTGAACCAAGGAGCATGGAAATTGGAGACTGAACGAGGCGTGATAATGGAGAGCGACAAGAGCGAACATCTGCTCGAAGCCATTCCCGTAATGGGCTGCTATTGCGACATCATCGGCGTGCGTTCCTTCGCTCGTTTCGAGTCTCGCACAGATGATTATGAAGAGAAGATACTTAATCAATTTATCAAGTATAGCGGTCGCCCTGTGTTCTTCATGGAGAGTGCCACAGTGCATCCTTTACAGGCATTCGCTGACCTTATCACAATCGAAGAATATAAAGACAAAACGCTCATTTCCCCCAACCCTCTCTTTGGAGGCGAACCTGTGAAACGCACACCAAACAAGCGTCCAAAGGTCGTTCTCTCATGGGCTCCACATCCAAAGGCATTGCCGCAAGCCGTTCCAAATTCATTCGCCGAATGGATGAACGCTGCTGATGTCGATTTCGTCATAACTCATCCCGCAGGTTATGAACTCGACCCACTGTTTGCAGGCAATGCCCAAGTGGAATACGACCAAATGAAGGCTTTTGAGGGTGCGGACTTCATCTATGCAAAAAACTGGAGTTGCCCCGGAGTGACCCGTCCCGAAGACTACGGCAAGGTGCTTGGCGACTACCACGACTATGCCGACTGGACTGTGTCAGACCGCCAAATGGCTGTCACCAACAATGCTTTCTTTATGCACTGCCTACCAGTTCGTCGCAACATGATTGTCACCGACAGCGTGATAGAAGCCCCAACATCTATCGTCATTCCCGAGGCTGCAAACCGTGAGATTTCAGCGACTGTAGTGCTGAAAAGAATGCTTGAAACATTGTAATAAATGCCTAATAATATATAACTCCAACTTCTATAAAGGAATAAAATATGGCAATACCTAAATTTGAGGACTTTCTATATCCTTTCTTATATCAACTGAAAGATAAGGATGTCAGCACCAAAGAAATGAAAGATGCTCTTATAAAGCATTTCAATCTTACGGATGAAGATTGTTCGCTAAAAACAAAGAATGGTTCTGTCTTCCAGTTGAACGACCGTATAGGCTGGTCACGCCAATGGTTGCGCCGGGCTTTATTCATTGAAATTCCTTCAAAGGGTATATATAGAATTACGGAGAGAGGTAAACTGTATTTGAAAAACAATACAGATTTGAGACAGAAAGACCTTCTACAATACCCTGAATATGCAGAATATGCTCACAAACCTATTCCTAAAAACGAGCAATCTGATACAAAACAAACCTATGAGGATTTATGTGAATTAACCCCTACAGAACAAATGGACGTTACCTTTAAGAGTATTAACGACGACCTTGCTGCTGATTTGCTACAAAAAGTTTTGGAAATGAGTCCTAACTTTTTTGAGAAACTTGTTCTCGACTTATTACTCAATATGGGATTTGGGAGCAAAAACAAAGATATGGCAATTGTTACACCTGTCAGCCATGATAATGGGGTCGATGGAATTATACCACAAGATGCTCTTGGTTTAGATAAAATTTATATTCAAGCAAAGCGATACAAAGACACCACTGTTAGCAAACCTGAAATCCACAAGTTTATCGGTGCGCTTGATGAGCAGAAAGCAACGAAGGGCGTGTTCATTACAACAAGTAAATTCACCAATGGGGCAATGGAAACAGCAAATAAAGCCAGTAAAAAGATTGTCCTAATCGATGGCAAAACTCTTGCCGATTATATGATTGAGTATAATGTTGGTGTCAGTGAAAAGAAAGTATATGAAGTAAAGAAGTTGGATTCTGATTATTTTGAAGAATAACTATACAAGCAATGATACACACAACCATTTTTAACTTGAATAGCAGTATTATAAAAAACTAAATGAATAAAATAGAACAATATCCCTATTCTCCAATAAGGAAAAGAGGGACATTGCTGTGAGAAAATGAACAGAGAACTATGCTTTTGTAAAAAACATCTCATATAAAAGGTACAAAAAACAGGGAACTTTCTAAGTCAAATGATAGGACTTCAATACTAAACTCCTATATCCCAACGCAAACGCCCCGCCGTATCCTTCCTCT
Organism: Prevotellaceae bacterium; assembly: GCA_022508665.1. Taxonomy (GTDB): domain Bacteria; phylum Bacteroidota; class Bacteroidia; order Bacteroidales; family Bacteroidaceae; genus Minthosoma. Next base: position 8,331 of record JAFLUT010000107.1, read on the forward strand.
GGAAACGGCTGGGCGTCGCGAATGTCAAAAAA
>JAFLUT010000108.1 GCA_022508665.1 Prevotellaceae bacterium
GCGAATGCAGATTATCTATGCCGGCGGTTGCCTGCTAGTTCGCTCAGCCGTTGTCCACTTTTAGTGACAACGGCTGTCTGCTTTTGCCCCCAACTGCTATCATCTTTTCTGGCTTACCGCTACCGATTTTTAAGTGTTGTAATCATTTTTTTGCGAAAGGTTCTTTTTTGTTATAAAGAATGAGGTGTTATTTGTGTCAGTTCGACGAAAATATATTTATGTCATCTGAAGTTCATCGAACTAACGTTATAAGACATCTTTTGTGGCATCAGAAAGGATAGCCGACGGCGAAGTGCAGCCCAAGGCCGTCCTTAAATTTGGGAATGTTGTAATATCCTGACTTGCCTGTGTCGTATGGTGCATGTATGCCGATGCCGAGGTCGAGACGAAGGATGAGAAATTCGAGGTCGTAACGAAGACCGAAGCCTGTGCCGAGAGCAAGTTCACGGAAAAAATTGCGAGCGACAAACTTGCCTCCGGGATGGTCGGCATCGCCGTGCAGGAGCCATACGTTTCCTGCATCTATGAAGACTACTCCTTGAAAGGCGTTGACGATAGGGAAACGATATTCAGCATTGAGTTCAAGTCTCATGTCGCCTGCTTGGTCGAGGTACGTGCCATGTCCTTGACGGTCGTAGTAACTACCCGGGCCTATGCTTCTGACGGCGAAGGCGCGGACGCTGTTTGCTCCTCCCACGTAGAAGAGTTCGCTATATGGGGCATAGTTTGAGTTGCCATAAGTCCAAATGGTGCCAATCTGCACTCGGGTAGCGATAGAAGTCTTTTCGCTTGTATGGAATATGTTTTTCAGTTGAAGGTTGAATTTGAGAAACTGCGAATAGGGAGTGCTGAGCAACAGTTTGTCTTTTGTATAATAGCCATATCCTAAGCATGCGTTAATGAGGTTGAGCATATTGCCCGACTCCTTTACTGTTCCCTCGAAGTGCATAGTGTGGCGGATGTGGGTGTTCCATGTGTTGTCATAGTAAATGGAATACTGCATTGCTGGTATGAACTGGTCGCGCAGGGAGACATAGAGGGCGGAGTTTTGTGCCACGATAGAGTCGAACCGTGCTGTGGTGCGTTGCATCTTGTTGTAAGACACGGTGATAGGAGTTATCTCGTGGCTCCATGAGCGGCTTGTCTGGAAGCCGTATTTTGCCTCTATGTTTGAGGACATGAGGCGGTAGTAGTTGGCGCGGTTGAGTTGGTCTATGCTGACTTTGAAGAGGGTAGAGGTGGGGTAGCGGAAGAAGTGGGTGTTGAGCCACGGGAAGGCAATCCACGGATATGCGAGGGACACGTCAGCACCTATCTCGAAAGAGTCGATGCGTTTGTTTTCGCCAAACTGCTTCTGTGTTTGCCATTCGTAACTCCCTTTCAGCCCTACGGATAGCGTCTCGCCGTGGTGGAAGGCGTTGCGTTTGGAGAGTGTAAGCCCTAAGTTTGGCCCTATCTGCGAGTTTGACTTTTGTGTTATGTTGAAGTTCAGTTCGGCATCCACCAGTTGATCCATCGTGAGGTCGAGACGAGCATCAAGAGTGTCGTTAGTGGCGGTGGTGTCGCGAGGAGTGAAGGTGAACTTGATGCCAGAGAAGATGTTCATGCTGTGCAAGTTCGTAATGGTTTGGTCAACATCGGATTGGTTGAACATCTGCCGTGGACGAAATCTGAAATTCTTCAGCATCACTCGTGGTGCTATTGGCATCCTGTTGCCTTGATATGCTATTTTCAGCCGTCGCCATTGGAGGGAGTCGTCGAAGGTGTTTATCATTCCTCCTCCCTGTCTCATACGACCTGCCACGCTGGTTCGGCTCTGTCGGATGTATGCGCTGAGATTGCCGATGTGATACTGCCGTTTTGAGTTTTCTGGACGGTCGATGTCGGGAACGACAAGTAGCGTTACTTTGTATGGTATGTTGGTAGAGTCGGCAAAGTAACGGATGTAGTCGGGGCGGTAGTAGTAGAAGCCATTGTTGCGGAAAGCGCTTACGATGCGGTCTTTCTCGCTGGTGAGGTTGAGTGTTGAGAACTGCGAGCCACTGCTGATGTAGGTGTCTTTGCTTGTGGCACGGATAATGCTGTCCTCTATCTCGGGGAAAGCATAGCGGATGCTGTCAAAGAGGTATGGTTCTCCGAGTTTTATGTCGTATGCAATCTTTTTCTTCTTGGGATTTTTTGTGTCGATGATGTCGTAATCGACATTGCCACGGAAATAGCCGTAGTTTTGTAGCAAGTTCGTAGCAACCTTTGTGCGAGTATTTGGAGACACCTTTGAGATAGTCACAGCAGGAGTGCCGAAGGAGTCGAACAGCCATTTACTGAAACCCTTGCGCTCTTTGTTTGCGTAGGCATTGTATATCCACAAGCCAATGGGGAAAGGCGTGCGTATGGACGAACTGCCCATGAATGCTCCGTTAGGTTCGTATGCCAATGCCGCCTCCACTTCTGCCAATGCTGTACCTTCGGCAACAGTGCCTTTTTTGTCATGCACGGTAGTTTTGTCGATGCCAGTGTAAAGCACCTCGTCGTCTGGCAGATGAGAGGTTGTGGAACAAGCGGCTAACGTTGCCAAAACGAGTGCTGCTATTATAAATATGTGTATGCGATGCTTCATCATTCTTTGTTTTTCTCGTTTGCTGGTGCTTCGTTCTCCTCTTTCTTTGCCCTTGTTGATGCGTCGCCGCCCTCTTTCCTCACGTTGGCAGGTGCATTGCTTTCCTCCTTCTTCTTTCGCCATAGGAGCAAGTCAGACAGTTTATCCACCTTTCTGCGAAGCAAGATACCCGCACCGTTCTTGTCAAGTTCTCCCTCGATGAGGTTTGAGAAGTCTTTTTCGTGGAAAAGGCGTATATACTGCGTGCCGCCATTGTCGAGTCGCCATTCGAGCGAAACGTCGTCGATATACGCTCCCGATTCGTTCTGCTCCGTATTGCCGTCGGCACTTACCTTTCCGCCGATAATCACGTTGAGTTTGTCGGAGAAGAAGCGGCGTGAGAATTGGAAAGAGTAGTCGGTGCGTGTCGTGCCGTCGTCGCGTGTCGTTTGCTCCATTCCCACGTTCACGTCCACCATTGTCGACATGGCTTTTCCTGCTATGTTGTTGATTTCGTTTTGCAGGAAGTTGTTGAGAGCATTGCCAGCCGTGAAGCCCTTGCTGTTCGAGCCTGACAGATACATTCCTGTGGCAAGCATGGCGACGGCGAGTTTATTCTTCTCCTCTGGCGAGCAACTTGCCAGTTCGTTCTGTATTGCCATGTCTTGCGGAGCGTCAATGGTGAACTCCAACCCCATGTTTGCCAATGTATTTGTAATTCGCAAACCCACATCGAAGGCGACACTTCTGCTCGACCCGTCGCTTTGGCTCACAGAGGTTTTCGTGCGTTCCGTGGCAGCCACATTCAGTGTCGGATTTGACGGAGTGCCAGTGAACTCGATGTATGAGCCGGGTTCAATGGTAAAGGTTTTCAGCGGAATGACAGGAAGGGTGTATTTCATTTCTCCCTCGTTGATAGTGTATCGTCCCATGAGGCTCAACACACCTTCGGGAGTGTATGTTGCAGTGATGCTTCCTCCGCCCTGCACGTTGACGTAACTCTGCTTGTCGGCAGAGAATTCGCAGTGAAACTCCGCTCCGTCCTCAATGCTCAGCACCACATTCATGTCTATTCCCATGAACGTCTTTTTCTCGATGTCATCCCTCTTTGGAGGAGGAGCATTGAAATCGACAAACGTGACTATGTCCTCCAAACGGTCGCCCTGATAGAGAGGCGTTTCGCTCATTATGTACGTTATGTCCGTCGTCGGAAGCACTCTCACCATGCCTCGCACTGTGAGGTCTTTCGTAGAGCCGATGACGCGGAGGAAGAGGTCGCCATACATGTTGCCGAACAGCACGCTCGTGTTGCTGCGTTTTGCCTCTATGGCTTTGAACTCACGCCCTGTCAGCGACAGCGACATGAAGATTTCGTTGAAGTTTGCAATATCGACATATCCGTTGAGTGTCAGCGGATTATGGTCTGCACCATAGAACTGGAAAGAGTCGAACTCTATGCGGCTGTTGGTCACGTTGATAGGGCTGTTTGCAAGCGTGAGGTCGAAACTGTACTGATTTGAAATGACATGCACATCCTTTGGCACAATCGCTCCGTTGAACAGCAACGCATCGGTGGGACCCGTCACGTCAATATCTCCTGAGAGAGTGCCGCTGAACTTCACAATCTGGTCAGGCACGAATGGCGACACCATCGACATGGGTAAGTCAAGCAGCGTGAGGCAAGCGTCGAGATTGTCATCTCCTTCCGTGTCATATACACCTTTCAGTTCCGCTATGTCTGTGCCGTTGAAACTGAGCGACGCATCGATGCTGTGAGCCGTCTCTCCCTGCGGCGTGTATGTGAAGCGTGTGCCAAAGTCGCCCACCTTGTTGCCCTCGTATGTGAACCTGTCGGCATCGAGCATACCCTCCACGAGGAAGTTGTCTCCTTGGTCGATGTATGTGGCATCAAGATGTATCATACCACCCATAGAAGGCAATCCCGGAATGGGGACGACGCTCAGCAATTCCTTGAGGTTGAGGTCGTTGGCGGTGATAGTGGCAATCTGCGTGCCTATGCTGCTTTCGTCGGCATAGATGGCGATGTAACTGCTGTCGGATGTGCTGGTGAAACGCACGTCGGCAAGGATAGGGCTGTTAGGGCGAAGCGTGACGTAGTTGTCGGCATTGATAGCAAACTCTCTGAATGCCAGTATCGGCTTCTTCGGATAGAGGCTTATGTTGATGCACGAGTCTTCCACAATGGCATTCATTCCCAAGTCGATACCTTTCTTGTTCGCCTTGTTGAAGTATTGCAGATGAGCATCCGCCTTGTCGGGCATGATATATCCTTCGAGCGAGGCACGGAAGGCTGGCAGCATCGGCTGTTCGTGGCATTGCACACCCACACGGTAGTCGAGTTCGAGACTGTCTTGTGCAATGTCGAAGAAAGCAGTGTCTACCTTTATGCTGTCTTTCATGAAGGAATAGATATGTCCGTCGCCTGTCAATCCCAATGAGGGCGATGCCTCCACGTTTGCGATAAATTCCTCGAAGGTTATTCCGTATGTTTTAAGTATTGTCGCCACTGGATTTTGCTGCCCTGCCGTGATGTGCAGCGACAGTTCGGGAAGATATTTCTTCAGTATGTAGAGGTTGAAGTCACGTTCCTTCAAGTGTCTTGCCGCTTCCGTTCCAATCTTTTCCATTCGCGGAATGAGAGTGAAGATATTGTTGGGAGTGAAGAAGTCGAAATCGAGGTCGCCAGTTCTTAACGTGGCAGACGTGGTGTCTTTCAGTGCCTCGGCAAAGAGTTGGAAATCGTCGGTCGTTATGCTGTCGTTGCCAATCCAAAGGGTAAGTGCGTCTATGTGAGAATCGACACGGAAAAGTTTGTCGAGATTGTACGAGAAAGTCATCTCTCCGCTCGTGCTTGCTTGCAGCCTTTCCTCGCTGAAGCCCATGCTTTGCACATCTACAAAAGGCAGATTTATGTTGAGCAAACCTGCTATGAGATTCTTTTTCAGTTTGCCGTCGAATGTCAAATCCGTCTGCAACTGCTCGTTGTCGCACACCATGTCGAGTGTCAGTTTGCTGCCTTTCAATGCCACATCGGCATCTATGCCGCTCAAATTTATGTCGCCGAAATATCCCTCCGTCAGATTGGCAGAAGCCCTGAGTGCCGTGCTGGGAGAGAGGAAGTCGAAGCCGTGTCCATGTGCCGATGCCCTGCCTGAAAATGATGTGCGGTCGCCGAGTGGCATGTAATGGTTTATGACCACTTTGTTAAATACCACATCCGCCTTGTATGCCTCATTCGCCATGGCAAAACTGCCGTCGAGTTTCACCGTCGCACCATGCACGTCGCGAGCATCCACTTTGGCAGTCAAAGAAAGGTCGTCAGCCACGTCATACAGTGTTGCCTTGCCTTCTATCGTGGCAATCGTCGGCACTTTCGCATACAGTTTGCTCACCTCCAGCACATCCATATTTCCCTCCGCCTTCATCTGCACCTCTATCGGCTGAGCGGAAAGCATCTTTGCCATCATCGTGCATACGTCGCGAGTGCCTTCGCCTCCCATTCTCGTGAAATATATCAGGTCGCCCTTTCCCAGCATTCCTTCCGCAAGGACGGAGAATGTGCCGGGATTTGCCTCGTCAAAGGCATTCATGTCCATGCGGTATGCGAGGGCGAAACGGCTGTCGTCTGTCTGTATCTTGAAGTTCGGCACACGCAATGTCAGCGAGTCCATTTCCACCCTTCCTTTCGCTTCGGCAATGACCAATCCGCTCTGCTCCTTGCCTTCGAGATGCACAAGATTGAGCCGCATTTCCTGCGTGCCTTTATACACAAAGGAATCCACCGACAATGATATGTCGCTGAACAAAAGATGATTTGGATTTAAGCATTTGTTATCTGTTATCTGTTGCCCGTCCGCCTTGTTGATGTCGAACCCTGCTGACGATTTCTCGATGTCCAGTTTGTCTATGCGATAAACCTCCTCGCCGAGGTCGAGAAATCCTTTCGTGTGGGCAGAAGCGATGTCAGCCATGACGTATGTGCTGTCCGCTTGCGGTGCAAGCAGCACTCTCGCCTTCACGTTCTGCAATTCTATGTCGTCAAGTCGTATTTTCCATAGCACCTTCTCGCTCTCCGTCGTGTCCTCTGGCACTGAGTCGGCAAGCGAGACAAAGAAATCAGCATCCCTCAGCAGCGCCTTGTTCACCACTGCCAACTGCTCCTTCAAATCCGTGCTTCGAGACACCACGCTCAACTCCGCCAGCCGTCCCCTCACCACGGCAGCGTCAATCATGTCTTTCGTGTTTATCTTCGCGTCGTAAAGATGAAAGCCATCCACCTCCGCCTTCATCTTGAACAGCGGCAGAGCCTTCACGCTCACGTCCAGTTCCCTTGCATACACCACCGTGTCGCCGTCCTGCATGGCAAGCATGCCGCCCATTGAGAGGTCGAGCGGAAACTTGAGGCTCACGTCCTCCACCGTCACCTCCATGCCCAGTTCCTCGCTCAGCATCTCCGCCGCCTTGTCCACGGCGAATTTCTGCACGGGAGGTATGTAGATGAGTATGGCAAGCAAAAGAAACAATAAGACTGGAGTCAGCGTAACCCACAAGAGGATACGCCAACTCCAGCCTAAAAGAGTATGCTTGCCAATCCGCATTTACAAGTTAGGATTGATTTTACTCCATTCCGAGATAGCAGGAACGATGCCGAGAGTGACAAGTTCGTCACGCATCTTGCACAGATGCTCGTAAGAAGCATCGAGTTTAGCGTTCTCCTCAGCAGTTCCCTGCGGCACCTTGTACGAACATCCGTTCTTGTCGAGCGTAGTGTCCATTGCCATCATGATGTGGTTGTACTTCTCGTTTGAAACGTATGTGCCTGACGGATAAGGGAACTTGTCGCCACCCATCACGGCAGCAATCATCTGCACCGAAAGCAGCGACGGACTCTGGAACGAAGAGCGACCACGCAACTTGATAATCTGTGCGCCCCCCTGAGTCACATCCTTCTTCATCTGCTCCCACTCCTCCGTCGGGAACTCAGGAGTGCCGATGATGTCGTTCAGAGGCTTGCCCGCAATCTTCACTGCCGAGCCGAACACAGCCATCTGCTCGCCATGACCGCCGAAAGTGTGAGCGCCAGTCACCTGATTTTGCATCACGCCAAACTTCTTAGCCAGCGCCGACTGCAGACGAGTGGAGTCGAGAGCCGCAAGAGTAGTCACCTGACCCGGCTTCAAGCCCGAATAGAGCAGAGTGACAAGACCCGTGAGGTCGGCAGGGTTGAAGATGATGACAACGTGCTTCACGTCAGGACAATACTTCTTGATGTCCTTGCCCAGCCCCTCCGCAATCTTGCAGTTGCCAGCCAAGAGGTCTTCGCGAGTCATGCCCTCCTTGCGAGGAGCGCCGCCCGAAGAAATGATGTACTTAGCGTCGGTAAACGCCACGGCAGGGTCAGCCGTAGCCGTGATGTTAGCGTCAACAAAACCCGACTGCCTCATCTCCTCAGCCACGCCCACAGGACCAACCTCAGGTGGGAACACGTCATAGAGACAAATGTTAGAAGTCAGGTTCATCATCAGCGCCGACTGAACCATGTTAGAGCCAATCATACCGCCAGCCCCTACAATCACAAGTTTTTCGTCTGTTAAGAATGCCATAATCTTATTTGTTTTAAGGTTTGATACTACATTTTGCAAATATACCCCTTTTCTGCTTTACAAACAAGCAAAAAACGAGATTTTTTTGCAA
>JAFLUT010000109.1 GCA_022508665.1 Prevotellaceae bacterium
ATCCGCGATGCCAACGACCATTGCTTCACCGTGGCTTCGATGGAGAACTTCGACCCACTCGGCATACACACGGGAGAGAGTATCGTGGTTGCTCCGACTTGCTCGTTAAGCGATGAGCAGGTGAAGATGCTGCAGGAGTTGGCTGTGAAGTGTGTGCGTCACCTTAACATTGTGGGCGAGTGCAACATTCAGTATGCTTTCAATGCTGAGACTAATGACTACCGCATCATCGAAATCAATGCCCGCCTCAGCCGTTCATCCGCATTGGCATCGAAGGCTACGGGCTATCCTCTCGCATTCGTTGCGGCAAAGATTGCTCTTGGCTACACTCTCGACCAGATAGGCGAGATGGGTACGACGAACTCTGCGTATGTCGCTCCGTCGCTTGACTACCTCATCTGCAAGATACCTCGTTGGGACTTGACGAAGTTCGCAGGAGTGAGTCGCAAGATTGGCTCGAGCATGAAGTCTGTGGGCGAAATCATGTCTATCGGTCGTACATTCGAGGAGTTGATACAGAAGGGTCTCCGCATGATAGGGCAAGGTATGCACGGCTTTGTAGGCAACGACCACACGAAGTTTGACAATCTTGACGAAGAACTTGCCAATCCGACCGACCTCCGCATCTTCGCCATTGCACAGGCTTTGGAAGAGGGCTACAGCATCGACCGCATCTATGACCTTACGAAGATTGACCCGTGGTTCATCGGCAAACTGAAGAATATCGTCGACTATAAGCATAAGTTGGAGGGATATAACGCCATAGAGGAACTGCCAGCAGAAGTGCTGCGTGAAGCGAAAGTGCTTGGCTTCTCCGACTTCCAGATTGCCCGTTTCGTGCTGAAATCATCGGCTGGGAACATGGAGAAGGAAAACCTTGCCGTGCGTGCATACCGCAAGAAATTAGGCATTCTGCCTGCCGTTAAACGCATCCCGACTGTGGCAAGCGAACATCCCGATTTGACTAACTACCTCTACATGACTTACGCAGTTGAGGGGTATGACATCAACTATTATAATAATGAGAAGTCTGTCATCGTGCTTGGTTCGGGTGCATACCGCATCGGCTCGTCGGTTGAATTCGACTGGTGCTCGGTAAATGCCATCACTACGGCGAGGAAACTCGGCTACAAGAGCATCATGATTAACTACAACCCTGAGACGGTATCGACCGACTACGACATGTGCGACCGCCTCTATTTCGACGAACTATCTTTCGAGCGTGTGCTTGATGTGATAGATCTCGAAAATCCTCGTGGTGTCATCGTATCTGTGGGCGGTCAGATTCCTAACAACCTTGCGATGAAACTCTATCGCCAGAGCGTGCCAATCCTCGGAACAAGCCCTGTCAGCATCGACCGTGCGGAGAACCGCAACAAGTTCTCTGCTATGCTCGACCAACTCGGCATCGACCAGCCACAATGGAGTGCACTCACGAGCATGGACGACGTGAAGGCATTCGTTGAGCGTGTCGGCTTCCCAGTGCTTGTGCGTCCTTCTTACGTCCTGTCGGGTGCTGCGATGAACGTATGCTACGACTACGAAGAGTTGGAGCGTTTCCTCCAGATGGCAAGCGAGGTGAGCAAGGAGTATCCAGTGGTTATCTCGCAGTTCATGCAGGAGACAAACGAGATAGAGTTCGACGCAGTGGCGCAGAACGGCGAGGTGGTAGAGTACGCTATCAGCGAACACGTTGAGTTCGCAGGTGTTCACTCGGGCGACGCTACGATGGTGTTCCCAGCACAGCAAATCAGTTTCGCTACAGCACGCCAAATCAAGAAAATCAGCCGTGCCATCGCAAAGGAGTTGAACATTTCTGGTCCATTCAACATCCAGTTCCTCGCTAAGGGCAGGGACGTGAAGGTCATTGAGTGCAACCTCCGTGCTTCACGCTCATTCCCATTTGTCAGCAAGGTGCTGAAACGCAATTTCATCGAGACAGCCACACGCATCATGCTCGATGCTCCATACTCAAAGCCCGACAAGAGCGAGTTCGACATCGACCGCATGGGTGTGAAAGCCAGCCAGTTCTCATTTGCCCGTTTGCAGAATGCCGACCCTGTGCTGGGTGTGGACATGAGCAGTACAGGCGAGGTGGGCTGTATGGGCGACACATACGAAGAGGCACTTCTCAACTCTATGATTGCCACAGGCTACAAGATTCCTTCAAAGGACAAGGGCATCATGATTTCTTCGGGCGAAACGAAGGAGAAGGTGGCGATGCTCGATGCTGCCCGTGCACTCGTCAAGAGCGGTTACACTATTTATGCAAGCGAAGGCACAGCCAAGTTCCTCAACGACAACGGTGCTCCTGCCACTGCCGTGGCATGGCCCGACGAGGAGAAGAGCGACAAGCCAAACGTGATGCAGATGATTGCCGACCACAAGTTCGACCTCGTTGTGAACATTCCAAAGAACCACACGAAGCGCGAACTCACCAACGGCTACCGCATCCGTCGTGCAGCCATCGACCACAACACTCCGCTCATCACCAATGCACGCCTTGCATCCGCATTCATCGAGGCGTTCTGCGAGAAAGGCATTGGAGACTTGCAGATAAAGAGTTGGCAGGAGTATGAGTAAATAACATATAATAATGTATAATAGCCTTCCAGTTGCAGGAAAACTGGAAGGCTATTTTTATAACCTATTATCCGCCTTATTTCGGCGAATCCACATCATTATTCATTAACCATAAACTTACCCTCTGGCGTCATGCCCTCGCAAGAAATGTGCATTTCGTGGCATGAAGAGTTGTTCCAAAACTCCACTGTGGCATTGCCCTGTGCATCTGTCTGAACATTAGGCTCCCAAAACAGAGTGCGGCGATAGTCCTCCATTGGCGGCAGAACGGAATAGTCCTCCATTTCGAAAGTGGAAGGCTTGTTGTATCCTTGGAAATGAGTGTTTCTCAACCCTTTCTGCTTGTATGCCATTTTTTTGTGAGTATAGACAAAGACTGTCACGGCGTTAGGAACACTCGGAACAGTATATAGATACCTCTTATACGCGGTGGAGTTTTCCGTCACATATACAGATTTTATTTCGTCTATGAATATCGGCATATCCAAATCTACAAGGCTTGGAGACAGCACCTCAAACTTTTCAAACTTAGTTGACCCCATGTTGGTAATTGACTTATAAACATTGTCAACAATCCATATAATAGGACGGTTCTTATACCCGAGACCTTCGCCACGATATATGTTATCATTGACAGCACTGGTAGGCTCTTCAATGTTAACCTGTTGCATTTCGGTTACATCGACCAAATTCTCCTCCATGTCTCCACTCTCTGTTTCAATGTCATCGGTAGGCATTATGCCATTAGCCATTTCTAAGTCAGCAGCATCGGCCGCAAGAGCGTTTATGTCTTTACCCGAGCCACCAAAGAAAGGGTTACGCATGTGCAACCATGCGTTTAGCGTTGGCACTTGCATGCCTTTGTCGGCAAACTTATCCGCATCGACATCGGCATTGTAATACATCGACGCATAATGCTGCGCCTGTTTCTCCGACTCCCACGATGCCCTTGCGTTGTCATAGATGCGACGCCTTGCCTTCACAACAACTGTTGGCAACACATGGTCACGCTTCTGAATGGGAATATACTCATAGTCTTCTTCTGCCGCTTTCTTCGATTCTTCTGTACTGAACAGGTTGGCTTTAAGCAGATTGACAGTCTTTGTCTCGTAAGGAGAAAGCCACCTTTTCGCAGGTGAGAAATGCCTATCAATGCCTACAAAATAATTGGCATCCTTATCACCCTTCTGAGTGTTTATGATGAGGTTCCATTCTCCGTCCACGTTAGGCAAGGCGAAAGCATATCCACCCAAAGAGTCGGTGACGGTGTGTCCGTCCAAATGCTGCCCCTGCTGATTGTAGAAATACATTGACAAATCCACTCCCTCCACTGTGTTCTTCTTCTTTTTCTGTCCTAACTTGCCGAACACATACAACTTATCTTCTATCGGCTGAACAAACTTTGCCGTGCTGTCGTTGAACAAAGAATAGCCTTCGTTCTGCTCCACCGCATCAGCCATCAACGCCCAGTCATAGCGCCTCCAGCCCTGCACCAGCATCAGCAAATCTGCCGCCATGCGATGGTCATGGTCGTCAGCCTCAAAGTAATAGCCGGGGTCCTCGATATACCCCTTTATGTCGCTCGACAGCAACAGCCACGTCAAGGCATTTCCTTCACGTCCATTAGTCATTGTGGCAGCATCCATTGCCGACAGAGAAAGACTGCTGTTTGGCTGTGCGTGAATGTTGACCGTCACCTTCTTGCATGGCTTAGGGAAAGCCTGCGGAGAAGAAACGGTGATAGAGTCTGCATCATCTACATTGGGGCAGATAAAAAACTGACGTTCCGCCTGTATGTGTCCGTCGGAAGTGAAGAATGTCAATTGGCTAACTCCTGCTTGCATCGACGCACGGTCGAAAGGCAACATCATGGCTGGTTCGGCATACACCGTGTCGGCATGCACCACCTTGCCGTTGTGCATCAGCGTGTATCCAAGCAATTTCCCCACCATAGAAGGAGTGGCATACAACGTCACTTCCAGTTCATCATCCTTCAGCGTGTTCATTCTCATGGCAAAACCCTCATTCTCCGCTTCTGGCAGACGAATGTCGTGCTGCCGTCCGTTTCTGTCAGCCAAACGCAGATACTTTGCCTTTCCGTCAGGAGTGACATCAAACACCCCCTTGCCCTCATGCACTGTGCTTACCGCCGTTAGTTCCTCCTTCCTATCATCCAACAATGCGCCAGCAGTCTCCAACGACATCCCAGTCTTGTCAGTAACGAGAAACGCCACACGGTTTGGCACCCCCTTCACGAGTTTCCCTCCCTCGGGGAAAAATCGCACCTTCAGACCGTTTCGTGAATCGTTCTGCTCATCATCCACACGCACATTTGGCAAACGCTTTCGATAGCCAAAATCATCCATCACCATCTTCGAATAGTCTCCTTCTTTCTCAGGTGACTTAAACACAGGGAACACCCTCGAAAAGATGCCTCCATTCCCCCAGTTAGTCATATATCGTGTGTATGCCCTCACCTCGTAAAACCCCGTGGTGTAAAGGCTATCCAACTTTATATCCCCATACGCCGTGCCGTTCTGTATGGGCAGTTTTCTCGTCTCCACCACATCGCCAGTCGGATTTACCAGCTCCACATAAAGCACCGCACTCATATCCGTTGGCTTCCCATTGTCCGCACGCACCACATAACCCTTGAACCATATCGTCTCGCCCTTAAAATATCCCGTATTGTCAAAGTGCAGATACACCTTCTCCTGCGGCATCGCCTGCGAGAACATCATAGCACGTTTCATATATGACAACACACCTACCAAGTCGCTTTCCTGCGCCTTAACGGGCGAAACAGAAAAGCACGAAAGAAAAAGCAATATACAAATTATAGATTTAGGCATTTTCATAGAAAATACTGATTTAGGGATTTACACTTTCATTGTTGCGTCAACCTGTCCGCAGGCAACAGCACATAGAGTTTGTCGTTCACACGCACACGCTCGTTTACCTTTATGCTTATATGCTGTCCACGGGTGGCGGACGGCACTGGATTGAGGTCATAGCGTATCTCCTCACACTGCTGTATGATAGCCCCTGTGGTAGTGCCTGTGATGAGGATTTTATCCCCCACATGCAGGTCGGCATTCTCAATAAGGAACTCCGCTACACCTATCTTCGTGAAATACTTCATGCACTTGCCCACATACTCCTTTTTCTCCGTTGCCTTGCTGCCGTACACGTCGCACCACTCGCCCAGTTTCTGCCCCTGATAATAGCCGTCCCAGAAACCACGGTTGAAGACAGTAGCCAGTTGCCTGTCCCACTCATCTTTGCGGTCATCGGCAGAAGCAAAAGTGCCGTCAAGCACCGCATTGATAGCCTCATCGTAAGCCTTCACCACCGTATGCACATACTCCGCTCCTCTGGCACGCCCCTCTATCTTGAACACCCTCACGCCAGCGTTCATCATCACGTCAATAAACCGTATGGTCTTCAAGTCCTTAGGAGACATTATATACTTGTTGTCGATGTTCAGTTGAGTGCCTGTTTCGAGGTCGGTCACGCCATATCCGCGACGGCAAATCTGCACGCACTCCCCCCTGTTGGCGCTCCTCCCAGCGTTCTGCAACGACAGATAGCACTTGCCGCTGATAGCCATACACAACGCACCGTGGCAGAACATTTCAATCCTTATCAGTTCCCCCTTCGGACCCCTCACATCCTGCTCCACAATCTGCTTGTAGATGTCTCTCACCTGCCACATGTTCAACTCCCTCGCAAGCACCACCACGTCGGCAAACTGAGCATAGAATTTCAGCGCCTCGATGTTGGAGATGTTCAGTTGAGTGCTGAGATGCACCTCCTGCCCCACCTCGCGGCAGTATGTCATCACAGCCACATCGCTTGCAATCACGGCAGAGATGCTTGCCTCCTTCGCCGCATCCACAATCTCACGCATGGCAGACATGTCATCGTCATAGATGATAGTGTTCACCGTCAGATACGACCTCACCCCATTCTCATGGCAGATAGCGGCAATTTCCTTCAAATCGTCAATGGTGAAAGCATTGGCAGAATGGCTGCGCATGTTCAGTTTGCCAATGCCGAAATATATCGAGTCGGCACCAGCATTGATTGCCGCCGCAAGACTTTCGCGACTGCCAACGGGCGCCATTATTTCAAAATCAGAACGTTTCATTGTGGTGCAAAGTTAGCAAAATTTTTCGGCATTTCAGCAACACATAATCAAAGTTGTTCACTTTCGCCCCAAACAGATACACCTCCCCACCGTCCTTTATGCCCGTGCGCCGTCGCAGTTCGTCTGCCGTCAAGATGAAATTCCGAGTGGATATATTCGCCTGCGGAATAGAGCGTTTCAAGCGTTTTGCCACTTTCGACGAGAAAGGCATCTGCTCTTTCACAGCAAAAATTCGTCCCGGGAAATCCTCAATCAACTCATCCGAAGTCATCAGCCGCGTGTCATAGTCAAGTTGACAAACAGGAAAACTCCCACACAAACTGCCCCATGCACGAGCCTTCATCAGCGTGACATCAGGCTCATAAATGTACTTCATCACTCCCCTGTCGGTCACGGCGCAAGCACCTGCACCGTCAGCCGAAAAGGCAAAAGAGTATTTCATCGTATATGACTGGAAGAAGTCCACACAAAACACACGGCAACCGAGCGCATACGCAGGTGTTCCACCCTCACCGCTCCGCACACCAGACTGCTGTTTAACCAGAATTTCCTTACATTCGTTTCTGACCGCAAGGACGTGTACCTCCGTGACATTCTTCATCTTACGCAACACATCCGTCACATCCACCATTGGCGACAACTTTACCAGCACCGTCCGTGCGTGCCGCAGCAACTCGTCTTGCCATACAGTCACATCGGGTTCACACTCCTCAATGGCATACACTCGGCTGCCGTCCTCTCCTCGCCGAGCAGGGTCTAAATATATCACATCCACTTGCGGAATAGGCAGAACGCATCCGTCTCCATGCCTTACCTCCACCTCGGGATGCTTGCCGTCCGCCAACACAGAGAAATTATGCCTCGCCGCACCGCACAGAAACTCCTGCCTTTCAGTATATACAGCCCTTTTCATACCCTCCGACATATACCAGAAATCCACCCCCATTCCCCCCGTCATGTCGCACAGACTCTCCCCCTCTATGATGCCCCTCTTATACTTCGCCACAATCTCCGAACTGCACTGCTCAGCAGGTACACGACCGCCCATCACCAAATCGGCATTCCCGTACCACTCTGGCAACTTAGCCTTCAACCGTCTGCGAGCCTCTATCTGCTCCACAGCAAAAGGCACATCAATGCCCCTGTACCTGTGTGCCGACAGCAACAGTTCAGCCGCACTGTCCTCCAAATGCTCCTGCACAAAGTCGCGCATCTCACGTGTCCACCTCTCGCAATCAATCTTATTGTCTGCCATACATTCACACAAAACATTATTTCCACACAAAAGTACAAATTATTTTCTCAACATAAAGCAAAACGACCCCAAAAACATTTTTTGTTGCCTATTCACACAGACAAAACATCGGAAAGAAGCACCACCAACAACAACCATTTCTCCCCGTCAGCCACATCCCAAAACGCTCTTTTCTTGTCATTTCCGACAACAGCACACCTCTCAAACTCCCTGCCGTTCACGATTACAATAGTCAGCCGTGACAAATTATAATCGTCA
>JAFLUT010000011.1 GCA_022508665.1 Prevotellaceae bacterium
GAAGTGCTTGGCGACAAGGACGATGCCGACCTCCTCATCGTAGGCTTCGGCGGCACATACGGACACCTGCACGCCGCTATGGACGAACTCCGTGCAAGCGGAAAGAAGGTTGCTTTGGCTCACTTCAAATACATCAACCCTCTGCCAAAGAACACCGCCGAGGTGCTTGGCAAATATCCAAAGGTGGTTGTTGCCGAGCAGAATATGGGGCAACTGGCAGGATGGCTCCGCATGAACGTGGACAACTTCACGCCTTACAAGTTCAACCAAGTGAAGGGACAGCCATTCGTTGTGAACGAACTGGTAGAGGCATTCAACGCAATCATTGACAAATAAAAGAAAGGACATTCATTATGGCATATACAGCAACAGATTTCAAGAAAGGACAGCCAAGATGGTGTCCGGGATGTGGAGACCACTTTTTCCTCTCAGCACTCCACAAGGCTATGGCAGAGATTGGTATTGACCCGTGGAACAATGCCGTCATTTCGGGCATCGGATGCTCGTCTCGTCTGCCACACTACATGGCTACATACGGCATGAACACCATCCACGGTCGTGCGGCTGCCATCGCAACAGGATGTAAGGTGGCAAACCCCGACCTGACGGTGTGGCAGGTGAGCGGCGACGGCGACGGTCTCGCCATCGGTGGCAATCACTTCATCCATGCCAATCGTCGCAACATAAACCTCAATATGATTTTGCTCAACAACCGCATCTATGGTCTCACAAAGGGTCAGTACAGCCCTACATCGCCACGCGGATTTGTCAGCAAATCAAGCCCTTACGGCACGGTGGAAGACCCTTTCCGCCCTGCTGAACTCTGCTTCGGTGCTCGCGGACACTTCTTCGCCCGTTCCGTTGCGACCGATGCTACAGGCACTATCGACATACTCAAGGCTGCCTACAACCACAAAGGTGCGGCAGTATGTGAGGTGTTGCAGAACTGCGTTATCTTCAACAACGGCACTCACGATGCGGTATATACCAAAGAAGGGCGTGCCAAGAACGCTATCTACGTTGAACACGGAAAGCCCCTCATCTTCGGCGAAAACTGCGAATATGGACTCATGCAAGAGGGCTTCGGATTGAAGGTTGTGAAACTCGGAGAGAACGGCATCACAGAGGCTGACATCCTCGTTCACGATGCACATTGCGAGGACAACACCCTTCAACTTAAACTCGCCCTTATGGGCAATGGCGACGGCTTCCCAATCGCCCTCGGTGTCATCCGCGATGTTGATGCTCCGACCTACGACGACAGCGTTACAGCACAAATCGAAGAGGTGAAGGCGGCAAAGAAGTACCACAACTTTGCGGAACTGCTTGAAACTAACGACATTTGGGAGGTGAAATAAGCCTCTTGCTATAATTCCTTAACATCCGTCTGACGGGCAAACGACTGGCCATTCAGACGGATGTTTCGTATATCAGCCATCGAATGGAAAACAGAAAGTGAATGTTTCAGCACCTCTAAAGATGCCAAAACATTCACTTTTCTTTGTGGGTTCTTATGGTAATAGCGAGGCTTTCTGGCTATTTACCCTTGTACACCTTGTGTGTCTTTCCGTCAGCCGTGCGGATGATGTTCAGCCCTGGCTGCATAGAGTTGACCTTCACGCCAGTGATGGTGTAGATACCAGCCGGCGTGCTTGCGTCTGCCCATGAAGGAGAGTCGATGCCATCAGGCACTCCGTCGGTGTTGATGCGGCATTCCAGCAGGAGGTACTCGTCGTAACCGCTGCTTGGGGTATAGAACCTAACAATGTAGTTGCCCTTCTGCTTGATGGTGAACGGCAGTTCGTATGACTTGGCGGCGCTGATGTTTGCCGCCGTATTGCCGTTGGCGTTTGGAGTTGCTGGGTATGCAGATGATTCAGCAACCACGGTATTCTTGGAGTCGAGGACTTGCACCCTGTATTGAGGTGTTCCCTTCCATGCAGCGGAGGCAAAGGTCAAGATGTATTTCCCCTCATCGAGAGTGAGCGGATACTTGGCCTGTCTTCCATATTCGGCATAGTTCTCACGCCAATAGAGAGCTTTGCCTTGGTAGCCTGTGAAGCCAGCGAATGTGCGCGCTCCCGAACCGTAACTGTTTGGATATTCGTGTTTTTCATTGCTTCCCTGCACTGCGAGCCATCCCTCTGGCATTGTGCCTGTAAGCACGTTGGTGAAGTCGAGGGCATACACGGCAGTCATGTCGGCGAAGATTGGCTGTATTGTCACGTTGTCGTCTGGCATAATGAAAGTATTGTCATCATGTATTGTGATATTTCCATGCACTATTGTCCAGCCAGCCAACGCATATCCCTCATCGGGTATTACAGTAAGAGTGACCATGTCTCCTTCTGCAGCAGATTCAACGTCTGCTACCACTGTACCATGTTCAGCCTTGCGGATTGTCACACCAAACACCTCTTCTGGCACATCCGCAGGAGTGTATGTCACATTGTCTATATATAGACCTATGCCTCCGTTATTAGTGATGACGAGAGTATTTTCTCCCTCTTTCATGTTGGCAGAGAATTTCATCTTTCTCCATTCATTGGTGTCAGTCTTGTCAAACCTCAGAATGCTACGTACACCATTCATGGTTGCAGTCATTGCCCCTGCACGTGTATTTGAGGTGTATCTGACGGCTATATTATACTCTCCTGCATGCTTTATGTTGATAGTGTGACGCAACGAACCAGTAGTATTCGTTCCCATGTCCATAAAACCATTTCCGGCATGTCCTCTGACGTTTGGATACCACCCGTAAGGGTCTGTAACACAACTCTGTATGTTCTTGTAGTCCATATCCTCCGCCTCGATGATGATTTCTCCGTAGTATTCCGCAGGTTGTTTAGGGAGGTCAGCAGAAAGCGGTGTGTCGCTCAACACATCGGTGCTTCTCTCCGTAGCGTTTCCTGCACAACTGATAGATACGTCCACAGGTCCATTATGGCTGATGTTCAGCGTGAATGTACCTGTTGCTACGTCCCATTCAGTTGTGGCTTCTGCCGTTGCTTGTACACGCTTATTCATTGTGTATTTAGGCTCAGCCGATGCGCCAGTAACGGTTATCTTGTCCAACACCATATTCGTTGTGTCGTTGCGGTAGTTGTTAAGGTAGAAGTCTATGTGGTCAGCATACTCACGGATGAGACCGCTGCTCAACTTGCCCCATGTCAACTCCAAATTCTCGCAAGTGTTGTATTGCAGCGGAATTTGTGCCGATGCAGTAGTTTTGCTGTTCATATAGGTGTATGGAGTGTATGTCACCAACTGGTTCTTGTGGCGTGACACATATAGGTCGCCAGTGCTTACCTCGGGGTAGTATTCATTGAACTCGCTGACTTTCTTTGTCTGGGTGTTCCAGCGTGCGGAGTAAGCCGACTTCTTCACCTGCACAGGAATAGACTTTGCCAAATCGTCATACAGACCGATAGCCACGGGAATGGCTGCATATCGTCCTGTCTTCTTGAAATAGCAGAAGTTGTCCATCCACTGCCCGTTGCCCCTGTTGAATGGGTCGGTCTGCTTGTACAAGCCGTCGTAGAGGTCGCCCCATGCGGCGTATTTCTGCTCGTCATTGCCAGATGAAATATCGTTTATGACAACTATTTTTGTTCTGTCGACAACCTCCTCTCGCGAAGGTATATATAATGTACCGTCGATAATCTTCTGGAACATGTCCAGCCATGCGTTGCGGAAACCCGGGAATGTTCCCCAGTTGCGGCGAGTGTAGCCATTCACCGTTGTGTTGCTCAGATTTTGGAAATCCTCAGTCCAAATCAATTCGGGTCCATCCCACACGGCGCCACCGTTCACGCCCGTCTGCTCCATCACCGTGCCAATACCTGCGGCAATAGGGTATTTCTTCCCATGCCCATCGCCCAGCAGAGCATCGAGAGCGCCATTCCAACCGCAGTTGTCATATCTTACGCCGTAATTCTTCGCCAAGCCCGAAATGAACGGAGAGAAAGTCACACTCTCGTTGTTGTAGAAACATGACGATGTGGTGTATTTGTACAGCCACAATATCGCCTCTGGATACTTCTCGCATGCATCGAGCAAATCCTTGTTACGCTTCATCATGCCCACAGGATTGAGCGGATGCGACCAGATGTTACCGCAGAAACTGATGGTCAAGAAACCGCCATACTTATGCGCCATAGGCACGAGTTTTGCAAACAACTCAATGCGCGATGCCTGCGTGCTTGAACTCTTGTCGTTAGGCTCGTCAAATCCCCAGAACTGCTCGGCATAGTTCCACCCAAGGAAGTTGGGGAAACGCTTGTAGAAATACTCGAAAGTCTCCAAGTCATCATCCTGTATGTGCGTGTGTCCTCCACTGGCTGGCTGACAAGTGAACCACAGTCCGTTTGCTTGGCACACGGTTGCCCACGATTTATAGGTTTTCACTGCATTCTGAGGCATCTTATACACGTTCTTCTCCGTGTCATACTGGCATGACAGCGATAAATTCATGCACACATACGGCTTTATTACCTCTGGAATAAGGTCGATAATTTTCTGAGGGTCAGCCTTGTTCCATACGTCCACATGGATGAGCCACAAAGGGTGTTTTGAGTCTATCGGGCGACGCTCCTGCGCCGACATTGCTTGCGATGCCGCCACGAACATCAGTGCAAGCACTAAGCGAAAACAGATTTTCTTCATCATTATTCTCTTGTTTATAGATTATTGCAAATTACTCTTCCGCAAAGTTACATCAAATGTCTAAAATCTACACTGTACCTTGTTTCTTATCTTTGCGAAAATGTTACAAAATGTACAAAGAACAATAAAGAAATGCATCAAATAGACGATGACAAGATGTGAAAAAGTCTGAAAAGGAATGTTATAAAGTCTGAATATGAACTTTATATGTAAAATTCTTACTAATTTTGCACCCGATAGAAAAAATATATAGATGAGAAAAAACAAAATAGCCATATCATTTGCATTGTCAATGGTGTTGATGCTTGTGTCGTTGGGCTGTATGGCTCAGCAGATAAAGGCTGATGCACAGACTGACCGTGAAATGACTGGCGACCCGATTTTTTCTCATGCATTGTACTACAATGGAATGGTGGAGTATGAGGGCGAAATGATACCAAGTTTCACGTACGCAGATGTGTATGTGTTCAAGAAACTGGTATTCAAAAATGCCAAACAGGCAAAGAAGTATTATAATATAGCCAACAACATAAAGAAGGTATATCCCATAGCGTGTGAAATTCAGCGTACTGTGGAACGGACAGTTGCCCATCTGGATTCGCTGCCCACAAAGAAAGAGAAGGATGCCTATATCAAGCAGGCGGAAAAGGATTTGAAGGCGGAGTATTACCCCAAATTGAAGAAACTGACGTTCTCGCAAGGCAAACTGCTGATAAAACTTATTGACAGACAATGTGAAATGACTGGCTACCAACTGATAAAAAAATATATGGGCGGCTTTAAGGCAGGTTTTTACAACGCCTTTGCGAGTTTGTTTGGGGCGAGCCTTAAAAAAGAGTATGACGCAGAGGTGGATGACCGCATGACGGAGCGTGCTATCCTGCTGATAGAAAGTGGGCAAATGTAAGAAAGCGGTATGATGAGGAAACTGAAAATCACAGAGATGGGGCGCATGAATGCCGAGGAGTTCAAAGCCTCGGAGAAGATGCCGCTTGTGGTGCTACTGGACGACGTAAGAAGCATGTATAATGTGGGCAGCGTGTTTCGCACGGCCGATGCCTTTCGGGTGGAGAGCATATATCTGTGTGGCATCACAGCCACCCCTCCTCATCAGGAGATACACAAAACGGCATTAGGTGCGGAAGATACGGTGGAATGGAAATATTGTCAGAGCGCTTTGGAGGCTGTCTCTTGCTTAAAAACGGCAGGGTATAAAATTTTCAGCATTGAGCAATGTGAAGGCTCTGCCAAATTGCACGACCTTCCCAGTGTGCTTGACAGCATCAAAGTAAAAGACCTTGATTTATCGCAAGGCATATCAAATCCACAAAAATTCGCTATTGTCTTAGGCAACGAAGTAAAAGGAGTGAGCCAAGATGTTGTGAACGCCTCCGACTATTGCCTCGAAATTCCGCAGTTTGGCACGAAGCATTCGCTTAATGTAAGCACCGCCGCTGGCATGGTTATATGGGAATTTGCCAAATTGCTTTTATCTGGAATGCATAACTAATCCTTATGCAACTACCTGCTTAACATCAGCCCCACGCATACGGCGGCGATGCCTAATGCTACACTCATACCGACATACAGTGCCATGAGCATGGCATCCCCCATTCTGAGCATAGTAAATGCCTCGCTGGCAAAGGTGCTGAAAGTTGTAAAGCCTCCGCAAAAGCCTGTTACGAGCAGGAGTTTCATTTCAGGAGACAGCAGACCTCTGTTGACAACGCCAACAAGCAGTCCAATAAGGAAAGAGCCTAAGAGATTGACAGCCAATGTACCCCACGGGAAAGAGGTGTCAGACAGTCGGGAGATAAGATAACGGCAAACAGCGCCCAATGCTCCGCCTAACGCTACAAACACTAAATTTCGCATGGCGTCATTAACCTTATTCCATATTGTTGCTTACCCATTTCAGTACACATTTGCATCCCAGCAGCACATCCTGCCACGTCGTCTCAAAATTCCCTGTGTACCATGGGTCATCAACGCTTCCGGGGCGGTTGGTAAAGTCCATAAGCATGTGTATCTTCCCCTCGGGGTCTCCACCGCAGATGCGTGTCATGTTGCGGATGTTCCACTCGTCCATGCCTATCAGCAGGTCAAAGCGGTCATAGTCGCGCCGTGTCATCTGACGTGCAGTCTTGCCCTTGCACGATATGCCATGCTCTGCCAGTTTCCGCTTTGCAGGCGGATAGACCTCATTTCCTATCTCCTCGGTAGATGTAGCGGCAGACTCTATATAAAACTCGTCGGCAAGCCCTTCTTTTGCCACTAAGTCCTTCATCACAAACTCTGCCATTGGGCTGCGGCAGATGTTGCCGTGACATACAAATAAGATATGCTTCATATCACCACCTCTCCATTACAAAGTTAACCGCTGGCACCCACTCTCGTACGCTCTTGTAAGGTTGCAGCGCTGAGGTCTTGGCGGTGACGCTAAGGCGATTTTCATCTATCTTAAATCGCTCCACAAGTTCATCCTTCACCGCTTCGGCACGCTTCTGCGCAAGACGCTGGTTGTACTCCGTGTCTTCATCGTCAATGACATCGGGATACCCAACGATATTCAGCCTTATATCTGGGTGCGTCTTCAAGAAATCTGCCACAAAGCCGATGCGTTTGAGAGACATGGCGTTGATATAATAGAAGCCTGAATAAAATGGGATTTGCGTGTACATCGTCTCGCCAATTCTGACAGTCTCCACATTGTCATGGCTGTGGTCTATGAGGACAGGGTCTATATAACTCCTCTTGTCTGGCTTGCGGAAGCGTCGCAGGCCTTGACTGTTCTTGAAGTGGTAAACGACATTTATCATCAAGTCGAGGTAGAAGTCTATGCTGCCTGTCGTCACACCGTTATAGGCATTGTCTGTAGCATTGGCACGTGCCTCTATGTTCAAATCCCATGGTTCGTTCAAACGAAAAGAGCATATCAGTCCGGCAAATCCTACGGCATACATTCCGCCATTGCCATTCACTGGATAATACTTATATTGATTCCACTCATTTATCTTATCGTCAAACCCCATTGCTTGCAGATAGCCAGCGCCAAATGTGAAATTCCATGTCATCAGACGGTTTATCTCATAGCCCCAGAACAAGCTCGTCAGGTCAACAACACCTGACACCGTAGCAGTCAAGCATTTGAAACTGTACCTTCCGTTGCCATATACCTCAGGCATCGTATTCAATACAACTTTGCTGGCTCGGGATGATTGCATGTTAAACCCGCCCATCAGACGCAAACCGAAAGTCGGAGTGAAATTATGACCAACAAAGATATTTGCTGAAGGTATCTGATGAACAATAAAGTCTGACTTCACAGCGTTTTCTGCCAATGACTGGCTGAAGCCTCCTGCCACACCCACATACCAATCTCCTCCCTTATGTTTCGGAACGTATGGCTGAGCCTTCGTGGTTCCGATAGCCCCCCAAAACAGTATGGCAACCATCAAAACGACACGCCACACAGGCATATTGGCGCATTCTGATTGTCTATTTCGCAAAATCATGTTATACCTTAAATATAAATATCACTGCAAAATTACTACAAATAGATAAATTTCGAATAAAATTCAGTGATAAAACAGAAAATATCAATAAAAATATCTAACTTTGCCACACATTTGTAATATCACGGCTCGGTAGCTCAGTTGAATAGAGCGTCAGATTCCGGTTCTGCAGGTCATGGGTTTGAGTCCCATCCGAGTCACAAGCGTTGCACGGTTAGCCGTGCATTTTTTATGCCTTGCTGAAATACCCTTTTCCTGTTCGAAATGACAACGGCTGACCTCTGAAACGCCCAGCCGTTCACGATTACAATAGTCAGCCGTGACAAATTATAATCGTCAGCGAATGCAGATTATCACTGCCGGCGGTTGTCCACAAGTTCGGTCAGCCGTTGTAACAAATTTGTGGGAAAAGGTGTCGTTTTTAGCGGTGGTAGTGGGGCTGTTGTAGTGCTACATGTATCACTGAGGACGCACTTGACCGTTACCCTCAATAATCCATTTGTATGTTGTGATTTCCTCCAAAGCCATAGGGCCTCGGGCATGGAGTTTTTGAGTAGATATGCCTATTTCTGCCCCGAGACCAAACTGTGCGCCGTCGGTGAAGGATGTTGGCGCATTGTGATATACACAGGCAGCGTCCACTTGGGAGAGGAATTTGTTGGCTGTGGCACGGTTTTCAGTTATGATGCACTCTGAATGCCCCGAACCGAAGCGGCGGATGTGGCGGATTGCCTCGTCTGCGGAGGATACAGTCTTTATTGCCATTGTATATGACTGAAACTCTGTGCCGTAACTCTCTTCTGTGGATAGGCGAAGAAGGTCGGAGGGATAATGGCCAGAGAGTGCGGAGAACGCCGTTTCGTCAGCATAAATCAGCACGTTGCTGTCTTTGAGCGGAGTGCAGATTGCGGGGAGGTCGGCAAGGCGGTCGGCATGGATGAGTGTGCAGTCGAGAGCGTTGCACACGCTGACACGTCGAGTTTTTGCGTTGTGGATGATGCGGCTGCCTTTGTCTGTGTCGCCGTCTTTGTCGAAGTATGCGTGGCACACTCCGGCTCCTGTCTCAATGACTGGCACAGAGGCTTCTTGCCGCACAAAGTCAATGAGCCGCTTGCTGCCACGAGGGATGACAAGGTCAACATATCCGTTGGCGTGCAGCAGTTCTGCTGTTGCCTCATGGGTGGCAGGCAGAAGGGTAATGGCATTCTCGTTGATGCTGAACTCTTTAAGCACAGACTTGATGAGGCTTACGATGATGCGGTTGCTGTCATCGGCATCTTTTCCGCCTTTCAGTATGCATGCGCTACCTGCTTTAAGACATAGGGCGAACACGTCGAAGGTGACGTTTGGACGTGCTTCATACACTATGCCGATAACTCCGAAAGGTACGCTTATTCTTCTAAGTTCCAGTCCGTTAGGCAGAGTGCTTTGCTTCAGCACTTTGCCCAGTGGCGAGGGTAGGGAGGCGACCTTGCGTGTGTCGTCTGCGATGCCTTCGATGCGTTCTTGGGTGAGTTTCAGACGGTCGTACATTGGGTTCGTCACGTCCATTCGCTGCAGGTCTTTGGCATTGGCGGCAAGGATAGCATCTGTCTCGGCAATGGCTCGGTCGGCAACTGCATGCAGCACTCTGTTTATTGTCTCTGTGTCGAGGATTGCAAGGTCGATGCTTGCATCCTTCACGGCTTGGAAAGTCTCTTTCAGCATAGAAATTCGGTGCAGGGTGTGTTATCCCTGTCGTTCATTAGTTTAACCAAAATGTTGTCTCTCTTTCCGTTGGCTATCACCACGCTGATGCCTGCGGCTGCGGTGCGTGTGGCTACCGACGATTTGCTCTGCATGCCTCCTCGTCCTGCCGACGATTTGCTTGGCTGTATATAGTCGCTCAGGTCTTTGCCCGGCTTGACTATGCTGATGAGTCGAGAGTCGGGGTCGGTGGGCTTGCCCGTGTAGATGCCGTCGATGTTGCTCAGAATGATGAGCATCTGCGACTGCGTCATGCGTGCCATGAGTCCAGAGAGTTCATCATTGTCGGTAAACATCAGTTCGGTTACGGACACGGTATCGTTCTCATTGACAATGGGAAGCACGCCATTTTCAAGCATCACTCTGAGGCAGTTCTCTTGGTTTTTGCGATGTTCTGAATCGGCAAAATTCTCCTTAGTGGTCAGCACTTGCCCCACGGAAATGCCATACTCGCGGAACATTTCGAAGTAGCGGTTGATGAGTTTCGCCTGTCCTACGGCGGAGAAGAGTTGGCGTTGGTCAACAGAGTCGAGGTCGTGCTGAATGTGCTTCAATTCGCTTCTGCCACTTGCCACGGCGCCTGACGACACAAGGATAATCTCATGCCCCATGCTGCGTAAATCTGCTATTTGGTCAACAAGTGCCGACATGCGTGTCACGTCGAGTGAACCGTCTTGGCGTGTTAGCACGTTGCTGCCGATTTTGATTGTAATTCTCATATTTAATAATAGTATGTGTGTATGGAAGGACATCATCCTCCTATTTTTGCTGCAAGTCCATGCTTGCTCATAATCTCTAATGCGTGCTGTTGCAAGGTCTCAGACGGTACTCTCATAGCCAGACGCTCGGGGTTGTATGCTGTGCCGAGGCGTGCATGTTTGCCTTTGCCTACATCGTGATATGGCAGTAGGTTTACCATTTGTGGATGAGTTGGCAGCGATGCGAGAAACTCTGCCGATGCCGTAAGGTTATCGTCGTCGGCATTCACTCCGTCAATGAGAGGAATGCGAATCCAAAAGTCGTGTCTGAGTTCGCTTATCAACCGTATGTTGTCAAGTATCAGTGTGTTATCTACATAGGTGTAGCGCTTGTGTTTCTCACTGTCCATAAGTTTTAAGTCGACCAACATCAGTTCGCATCGTTCCGCTACACGTCTCACGTTGTTTGCCGATGCCAATAAGGTTGTATCTACAGTCCTGTGAAATCCTCGTTTCCCTAACTCGTCGAGCAACAGGCAGAGATAGTCGGCATGCATAAGAGGTTCTCCGCCGCAAATGGTCACGCCTCCGCCACTCTCTTCTATCACGGTGCGCTCTTTCTCCACAACCTCTATTAGTTCCTCCATTGCCCACTCTTTACCAGCCATTTCCAATGCAAGGGTGGGGCATTCGTCTGTGCATTTGCCACACGTTGTGCATTGTCCTAAATCTTTTATCCCGTCGGGTGTAAGCACGAGGTTTTTCTGCGGACATGCGTCCACGCAACCGCCGCATCCGATGCACTTCTTCTTTGTGTACATCTTTACTGCTTGTTCCGAAAAACCTTCTGGATTATGGCACCACGCACACCGAAGCGGACAGCCCTTCATGAAAATCGTTGTCCTAATGCCCGGTCCATCGTTGATTGCAAAGCGTTTTATGTCGAAGATTAGCGCCATATAATTGCTTTTACGTCCTATTTCTATTCGGTGTGCAAAGGTAGCAAAATCTTGCTATCTTTACAAAATTCTCTTATGGTAATTACTGTATGCTTTATCTCATAAACCTTTTGATTGTGAAACGATTTTCAATAAAATCTATCTGTATTTATAATACAAAAGTAGATTTGTCAGCATTTCCTTTTGTTTTTTATGGAGTTCTTTGTACCTTTGCATCCACATTTGCGCTTGTGGCGGAATTGGTAGACGCGCCAGACTTAGGATCTGGTATCTCCGATGTGCAGGTTCGAGTCCTGTCAAGCGCACAAAAAAGCAACCGTGCCTTGTAAGTCATATACAAAACTTACAAGGCACGGTTGCTGTTTCTCAATATGCAGATAGGTTAATGCCTGCTTATTTTACGAGTATCTTGCGAGTGACATTGCCTGCTGCTTTCACGATGTATATGCCGGGAGACAATGTGCCGTTTACTTTGCGGCCATCAAGCGTATAGATGCTTTCGGTTGTAGCGTCAGACTTAGCGGAAACGATGGCATTAGGCTCCTCCTCGGGTTCTTCTTCCTCTTCTATCTTGTTTGCCCGTTTGTATGCCAGTTGGAAGTGGTCAACGCTCCACCATGCCGTCTCCGAAGGGGCAAACTCGGCAGTAATGGTAAGGCGGTCGCCTCGCTCTATGAGAATATCTTCCACTTCCACTTTCTGCCAACCGTTCTGGTAGTCCGTGCCAGCAACAGCCGTTTCGCCATTGCCGTTGACGGATGCTGAATAAGCCTTTGATATGCCGTTTACATCAGTACATTTGGCTTTCAATGTGAGAGGTTTATCTTGCGAACCACGTATCAATGCGCTCAGCGTGTATGTTCCTGCTGGCAGGTAGTCTATGGTCTGCTCCATAGAAGATGTGTATCCGCCTGATTTCCATATATTGAAGTATTGGTTGTTGGCGTCGCCATCCCATGCCTTGCCCTTGTCAACCGCAATGTTGCTGACTGCCCAGAAGTCGGTTGTGCCACGCTTGCAGTCGGCATTGCCTATAAGTCCCGATGCGTCCCAAAGGCTGTCGGCAAGAACTGGGAAGCGGTTTATCACGCTTTCTTCAGCATCATAGACGAAATCGCTGTATTTCTCCTCGCCAAGCACTTCCTTCTCTGTGCCGAGATAGAGCAGCGAGAAGTTATCCGCACCAGCCCATCTGCCCGACATCTGCCCGATGTTACGTATGCCGATACGCACCGAGCCATTGCGTACCACCACCTTGTCTATCGTAGTCTTCGTGTCGTAGTCAATCTCGCTGTCAATAGTGACAGGGGCGAAATAGCCTATACCGTCGGCAACAGCGTACAGTCCGAAATTGCCGTTTACGCCAGTCGCTCCCTCCTCTTTGTCAGTAGAGTTGAAGCAAACAGCAGAGAGTTGGTAAACACCGTTAGGAATGTCGTTAACGTCTTGGTAATAATTGAAATCCATAAGTGCAGCAGAAGAACTCCATGCCTCAAGATAGGTATCTCCCGATTCAGCCTTAGTAAAGCCGCTGTATGCATTCTTCACGCACGTCCAGCCTGGCACGTTGGTCTTGGATGATGTCACAATCTCAGGGTTAGTGATGTAGCCCGTTGCAACGTCGTCGCTTGTGGCGCTCTTGCCAAAGATGTTTGTAGAAATTACACGGAACTGGTCGCTCTCACGGTTGATGTCGTCGAGCGAAACCGTATGGCTGATACTGCTCTGCTCGAACTGCGAGCGGTCTGTCACGCTGTAGATGTCCTCCCAATCGCCACCAACGCTCTTCCGTTGAAGGATAAGGGTTTCTGTATAGTCTGTGTTGGGGTTTCCTATCTTGAATGTGAGAGTGTTATTAGATGCGCTGAGGGTGTAGTCGAGTGTAGGTGACTTCATGCTTGGCGCCCACCAGTTAGGCACTTTGGTATAGTTAGAGTGATAGGCAAATGTTGAACGGTGGTCGCGATAGACCTGCCCGGCAGGAGTTATTCCGCCGTCGTCGTAGAACATATAAGCCTTCCAGTAATCAATAGGATAGATAGCATATCGCTCTATCCAGTCGCACTCCTCAATCTTCTGCAACAGTACTTGCAGATATTTGCGGTATTCAGTGTAGTCGGCTATCATATCATCTGTAATCCACGTTGCCCCAATCTCCAATTCCGTAATCCACAAAGGACGCCCAGTGTTGTTCCACACGTTCTTACACTGGTTAACGAACCAGTCAGCATAGGCGCTTTCGCTTCGTCCGCCTTTTGCCCAATATGCATGGGTTATTGCGAAATCGCATCTGTAAGCCATATCGTCTACATGACCAAAATACTGGTTCATATAACTGAAATCCGTAGGCTGAGGCGAGCCAATACGTCCACCGCCAGCAAGGAAATCGGGGGTAATGGTGCATGCTGTCCATGCATCAATCGTTCCACCGCACGAACACTTATCGCTTGTGTGCTGTTCGCTATGCTCCGGTTCATTCAGCGACATAGCGGCAGTAGCGGTCTTGTTGTTCACATCGCTCTTGCTTGGCCAGTATTTGTGCTGACGGCATGGCACATATTCCATATCCGTTGTGGAACTATATCCTGCACTCCACGACCAAAACCACGAGGCACGCAGTTCTGGACCTCTTGTCGCCCCTTTTGTGTCTGCCCAACCTTTCTTCGAGAGATACTGCCAGTTCTTTACATTCACAGAGGTCACACGCTTCGTAAGCGCATCGGGCAGAGTAATCTCGAGGTCTGCATGGTCGGCAACATACACACGGCTATATCCTTCACCGCTTGCGCCCGTCGCCAATGTTGCCATATAGCCACGACGAAGAACGAAGGAAGTCATGGCATTGCTGTTTGTCTTCAAGTCAGTGTGGTTGCCTACTGCCAATGTGAAGTCGCCAGTAGTTCCTTGGCAACTCATTATATTAGAAGGCAGAGGAATGACTGCCGCACCGTTAAGGTAAATGGCAACCCGGCAGTTTGTGCCGTTCTTTGCAGCCACTCCATTGATTGTTACATACTTAAGATATGTGCTGATGACTTTGCTCGGCACGATGTTGTCGAAGATGAGCCACGTGCGGTCACTGCCAAGGTTGACGGTCGTGCTGCCAAGAATGGGATTGTCATTTGATGTGATGTGAATATCGACAGCATCTGAGCGGTCAATGGTCTTGTTGTTCAGTTGGCAATAGTCTATCTCTTTTACGCCCTGAGTATTAGTGTAAACAGATGATTCATACGCTTGCCGTGCATCGCTCCATGTGCTGCCAACCACAGGAATGGCTGAGAACTGCGAATGGCTGCCCTTTGGCTTGTCGTAGTACACACTGACATAATCTGCTCCTTTGTTTGCACCATCCACGCCGAGATAATTGCCACTTTTCTTGTTTATTAAGTATGTGTAAGTGCCTTCGTCCACCTTCCAGCAGAAACGGTCTTCTTTTGAACTGCTTGACTCAAAGACAACGCCCCATGCACTGCTACTGCTCGCCGCAAGGTATTTCCCACTGCTCTTCTGGCGCAACAACACATATCCGTCTGTACCAGATGCTTCTGCCACAAACACATAACTGTCAGCAGTCGTATTCTTGCCGTATGCAGACAACGAAGGAGCATCGTCTGCGGCATTGCTACCCAGCAGTTTCTCGTAGATGTTGAGCCAAATGTAATATTCTTTATTGGCTGTCAAAGCAGCCCTTGATGTCACAGCATTGCAAAACATCGCACATAGCAACGCTACAATACTGTATATTTTAATGTTTCTTCTCATAAATAATATATAGGTTTTTAGGTAAATAAGCTTGTTAGTTATCCGTTTTTTCTCCTACCACCAAGCGGTAGAGGTTGCAACCGACAAAGTTCCCAATCACTATGCTAAGGTAAAAGGTAAGTATTTCTCCCCAATTCTCCACCCAGAAACTCGTCGGTACAGTGAGATAATAAAAAGCATCTGCCACACAGTGAGGAAAACCGCACATAATGAACAGGGGAACACCAAACAGCAACGGGTAGTTATTGCCTTTCCGGGCGAAATTCACTGCCGTAGTCATTATTAAACCACATCCCACAGCAAGCACTCCGCCACACAATGCTCCTATGCTTAACCGTGCCTCTAAAATGCCTAGTGCCGTCTCCTGTACAGGCATGGGCGAACAGCGTGCAATCATGGCTACGACAAAACATCCAACGATATTGGAAATAAGTATCAACAGCAATGTGCCGACCTCATCCTTCTTGACAAACCCGGCTGTACCAGTGTATAGTTTCAACTTGTACCCTATAACCGTTAGCAATCCGAAAGCAAACAGCACAGCGCCTACAATGCTCTTCTCCGCAAGATATACGAACCCTGCGATGCCTATACAAATACCTGCAAAGATACCTGACCGAATAGTAGCAATTATCTCCTTATTCATAACTTCTGGCTACAAAGATAAGGAAATAATCTTGTTTTCCAAAATATTATAGTTACCTTTGTATTCTTAATTATCAACAGCACTCTTCCCATGCAAGAAAACACTATATCCACAGCACATAATCCGAAGATAAAGAAATTGTTGGCGCTTCAGCAGAAAGCGGCAGAACGGAGAAAAAACGGAGTGTTCGTTGTGGAAGGGCAAAGGGAATTGCAGCACTGCATCAATGCAGGGCTGGAGATTGATAGCATTTTTTTCTGCCCTGAGATATTGGGAAACAATGAGGACGTTTTGGAAACACTCTTCCAAACCGCACGATGCTATGCAGTGACGGCAGGAGTATATAACAAAATCGCCTATCGAGGAGGAACGGAGGGAATAATAGCCGAAGTTAAACAAAAGAGACTTTTGCTGAACGATTTGCAACTGAAAGAAAATCCACTTTTAATTATATTGGAAAGCGTAGAGAAACCCGGAAATCTCGGGGCTGTATTGAGGAGCGCAGATGCCGCAGGTGCAGATGCCGTGATAGTGTGCGACCCTCTCACAGACATCTACAATCCCAATCTCATACGCAGTTCAATAGGCGCAGTATTCACTGTGCCATGTGTAGCATGCAGCACAGAGGAATGCATTACCTTTCTAAAAACAAAAGGAATACAGATTTTAACGGCACAACTGCAAGACTCAAACATTTACTATGATACCGACATGACCTGCAGCACAGCCATCGTCATGGGAACAGAAGCGACAGGATTGACGGATGCATGGAGGCAAGCGGCAACTCGTCACATACGCATCCCCATGCTCGGACAACTCGACTCATTGAATGTCTCAGTAAGCGCAGCAATACTTATGTTTGAGGCTGTTAGGCAAAGGCAATTATGATGCAAAATCGCATGTGACAAAGCGTAAAATAAATAGATAAGAATATAATGAATATTCCGTATTTACATTACGTTAATAATGCGTGACTTTCCATTGTCTATACGTAGTATATACATCCCTTTGGGAAGATGAAGTGATTTTATATTATTTAGATTAGTTTTTGCTACCATAACTCCGGACGTTGTGTAAATATAGCATATCTCGCTTTGATCTGACCCTTTTATGGTGTTTAGGTTTGTCACATCGTTTTGTATGATTTCTTGTTCTACTGTTATATTATCTATTGCCAACACACTGCCTGCACTAACAGTTCCTTCTATTATGAAATTAGGCATAACACTGGTTGGCAAATTTATGGAGAACAATTCCCATGTACTGTTTTTAGAAGAAGTAAAATCTTTTTCTCGCCATTCCTTGGCATTCATGTCATAGTATTTCAAGCGAATGGTGTTTTGATTATTGAATTGCAAATTCATGGATAT
The DNA here is from genome assembly GCA_022508665.1 of Prevotellaceae bacterium. Lineage (GTDB taxonomy): Bacteria > Bacteroidota > Bacteroidia > Bacteroidales > Bacteroidaceae > Minthosoma. The sequence goes on from JAFLUT010000011.1 coordinate 17,365, forward strand.
AACATAAAACATTACATGTAGTCCTCCAATAGAGTTTATAGGATTACAACTAAATTCAATGCTGTTAGATACATCATTTATGGAATACATTGCAGATAATTGTAAAAATTTTGTTCCTGCATACGCAACAGGTTTGTTGAAATTAACTAATGTATTCCCTGCATTTTCTCCTATCTGCCATATTACACCCGATGATTCATTTATATCTACTTGTATATCTTCTTCAAACCCTTCGAAAAATATCTGTTGCATATCTTTTTTCTCAAAGTCTGCCCCTATACTATTATTTATTAGTTCAATGCTTCCGTCTCCGAGTGTATGTATATTGTTGAGTTCTATTCCACAACTACTCCCCTCCCAAAAGAAAGCCATAGGTGTTGAGTTTTGTCCAAAATCATTGTTGTTAGAAGTTCCGGGAAAAGGACATCCTGCTGAATTTATATTCCCATAAGATGAGGGGGAGTTGTTAGGTCGTTTATTATTTGAAGAGGCGCATACAATATAGCATTTTTGTGGAGTGCTACAATTTATCGTATTTCCCGCATTTTCTATATCAGAATGAATGTGATATATTAAAAGACCTTCTCCGGGGAGTCCTGCACCCCATTCGTCTTTCGTTCTATTTTCTAATATGTAATAATCACGGTTCTCGGCTGACTGTAAAATGTAATAGTTATTAGGTGTACTATATGATGGAGCAATACAGACCTCGCCTGTTGGTAGAGGTTTTGGAGATATCCATCCGAAGTCAACAGATTTTACGTATGGGTTGAAATCGGCAGGTGTTATTCCTTCATTGTTCCAACTGCCTTCTGCCATTATGTCCCATTCTCCAGTACCTCTGTATTCACCGCCTGTTTGATAGTCTGTGTCGTAATAATCCATTGCTCCGAGGGCATGTCCTATTTCATGGCAATGAGCCCCAATTCGTGATATACCTTTACCCGAATTGCCTCTTAGCTCGGGAGCGCATGAGTATTGGTTTATTTTTAGTCCTTGTATTTCATATGGCTGAAAAAATGTGGATTCATGAGACCATATCGCATTGGATGCCGCTCCTGCTTCTTCTCCATACCCGGCAAAAATAATATGTACATTGTCTATGAAACCGTCTCCGTCACAGTCGTATGGGGTCAGATCTATTTCCTTTGCAACATTTTGTATCGCTTCTTCAAATAAGGCGTAAACATTTACGTCATATCCTGTATTATTGTAGTTTTGTCCGTAATACCCCATTTCATGGGTGGCTGTATATGGTCCGTATATATCGCTTGCTAATGCTAATTGGTTGTATGATGCCGAGTTGTAAAAATCTCGTACACTTCCTTGGGCATTGTCGTCATTATACCCCTCTTCATTAAAAAGCCTATCAAACTCGTCTTTATTTTTAGAGAATTTAAGGTCTTGATATTCCATTAAGATAATTAATATCCGACGCTCTCCCGTTGCGGTTTTTTTGTTAATGTGTTGGGATGCATGCAGACTGGATATATCTTTCTTTTGAATAAATCTTGCCAAATGTTTAGGAGTCGATTCAATAAAGTTTTTGAAATCAGATGCATCATCTAATTGCCTGCCTAAAAGATAATTTGTCGCAGATAATGTTGAGTCGCTGTTTAATTTGGCATAGCACCATTGTTGTTTTTCATTTTGTATAATTGTGTATCCGCTGTCTGTCTCAGCCCATTTATAATTTTCATTGCCATATAGACGGATATTAATAATTTTATCTCCTATAGATATTGGTATGATTTTGGGATAAGCCGGTATTGCCCACAAACTATACCCCATTAAGAATAATATCTGCAAAATTAAAAACCTATAAACAAGCATATTACAGTCAGACTTAACTTATAATGAAAATAGAAAGGAGCCATAAATTGCAGCTCCTTTCTATTCTTTATTATTGTTCTACAACTTCTGAAAATAACCTATTTATTGAATTGCGTCCCCAATTATTGACCTCGGATGTGGAAAGTTTAAGTGATGTGTATGTGATTGTGTAATTGGGCGAGAAGAACCAGATGTTGCTGAGGTATGTTGCCATATAATACTCTGTTGCAGCAGCAGGTATCTCGATTGAGATCGACTCTCCTGGGGCAAGAGTGCCAAAATCTTTGTCTACTAACGTTTCATCTCTTGCGTTAAGAAAAATAATTCTGAAACGTTCTAATGTGTAGGTACTATTATTTTTTATAGTAACCTTCTTGGCATTTTCTTCTTCATCGTCGCATGATGATAAGAACATTGTTGCGCCAAACATAATCATTGCCATTGCAATGAATGTGTAAAAAAATTTGTTTTTCATTTTTAATAATTTTTTTGCCTCCTGAACTCCCGAATTCAGCGTGAATAAATAAAGTTTATGTTTAAGTTAAAGGAAACAAAAAAGGCATGGGGAGTTTATTACTTTCGTGTCCATCCCAAATCTCAGATCTTCGCATTGCCCCGTGTCAAAGATAAGCAACACAGCCAGCCCACACCAAGTGATTATATATAACAGAATACATACCATATAATAATAGGTATAATATATCAGCATGGATATAATGCACCCACGTAGACATTCCGTTGCATTACCTCTGTGACACGATTCAAAGTTACGAAGTTTGAGATCACAGAACAGTAACGTCCGTAAACGCCTTTTCCGAAACCGTCCTTACAAATGGTTTTCCCGGTCTCGTTCCGTCGAATGTCTCGACTTGCCATGTCCTTTTTAGCCCTCCCTTTTTAGATAGTTGGAACAGATAGACTGGCTGAGTCGCTTGCAAATATACGACATTTTTTTAGAATGTTAACATTTGCAATAAAATTTTTTATGTTTTTGAATAAAAAAGTAAAATGACGTTAATTGATATTCATGTCATCTGAAATCTATAGAATCACGTTGAAGGCTACCACAAAAAGATGAGAGCCGTTGCCATGAAAAGTGGACAACGGCTGAGCGAACTAGTAGGCAACCGATGGCATAGATAATCTGCATTGGCTGACTATTATAATTTGTCACGGCTGACTATTGTAATCGTGAACGGCTGGGCGTTTGAGCGGTATGCTGTTGTTGTTTTGGATAATAAAAGGGCAGTTTGGTCGGCGCCAAACTGTTTAACATGAACTTGGCGAACTTCTATGACCCATGAATGTCTTTTTGTCGAATTGACGTTATTTATAATTATTAAGGGCGACAATCAAACAATGATTGTCGCCCTTGTTGTTTTATGATAGAATACTAATGGTTGCGTTTATGCCTTCTTTGTTGCATGCAGATTTATCTGTGTTGTCACACTGTTGATAAGTTTCTCCATGATGATTGGCTTATTGATGAAATCGTTAGCGCCCAATTGGAAGCCTTTTGAGATGTCCTGTTCGGAGTTGAGGGCTGACAGTATGATGATAGGCAAGTCCTTGGTGTCGTCAGCGGCACGCAGGCGGCGTATTACTTCAAAACCGTCAATGCCGGGCATCATAAGGTCGAGCAGCAGAAGGTCAACTTTCTTCTCTGCGATAGCGTCAAGGGCTGCTTGACCGCTGTTTGCTGTGCGGATTTCAAAAGTATATTGAGATAGCATCTTCTTGATGAGGAGAATGTTCAGTGGTACGTCATCCACTACGAGGACTGACAGGCTGCTTACATCTATACCTTGTGTGATGTTGTTGTTCATATTGTTGTGTTATTGCTTTTGAGGTTACAGTAATTTTGTCTATTTATAGGAGTTTGTGGAGAAGTAGAGGTTATTCGGAAGGCTCTTTCTTCACTGCTGCAGGGTCGTAATCAACACTGTCGTCAGGAGTGACTGACACATAGTTCATTTCCTTTATGAAGTCGTCTATGGTCGATTGGTTGCCTTGCAGTTTCTGATATGTGTAGCAAACCTTTTCTCCGGGGTTGAGGCTTGGCTGTATTGCTCGTATTGCTTCAGCGAGGAGAACTTGGAAATTGATGATGTCCTCTTCCGTGTCGCCTTTGTAGTTGCGGATGACAGAGCCTACATATATCATGTTGTTTGCAGCCGATACCTTGTTGTTAGGGAAGTATGTACATACCTGCTCAATGCTTTCAGAGCGTATAGGCATTGTCTCTCCCTCTTGGTTGAGAATCCACACTTTGCCAACGAGCAGGTCGCCATTGATGTTGCCGCTGAATTTCTGTTCTGCCAACAGGCGTACACGATTGACAAAGCGGTTGTACTCAATGTAGTTGTCGTAAAACTCTGTGTAGATAGTAAAGCCGATGTTTGGAGATATTACCGACTGACGACCGTCTGACGTTATCTCATAGATGTTAATATCCTGAGGAATAAGTTCATCCGCATTGTGAGTGTTCTCGCAGTTTGTGCATATTGTCTTAGCCTTTGGCTCGATGAATGTATTTCCGCATGTGCTGCAAGTATGTATGGTCGTCGGGCGGTCATAGTCCATGCCTATGTGGCGGAGCATCTTATGGCATTTCGGACAGCGCAACTGGCCGCCAAAGTGATAAGTGTGTTCTGGAGATACGTTGCCGCAGCGGAAGTGATGGATAACCTCCTCTGTATGTATCGCTGACTGGCCGCACTTTGGGCAACTTTGCAAATACAGAAGGTGAGAGTTCAGACATGTTGGGCAAAGGAACACCTTATTGATAAACTTCGTTGTTCGGAACAGCCCTTTCTCAGTCATCGACTGCATGAATACAAAGTATTCGCCCAGTTCGTACTGCCCAAGACGATAGAACAGGTCGAACACAGGGATTACATATCCTGTAGATGCCGAAACGTCAAGCTTTGGCACCAATTCCGTCTTCTTACGTGAAATAAGATAACGTGTAAGCCTGATGAAGAACTGATTGGATGACAATATAGGGTCTTCTTGTGCATTCAGCCCCAACTGGTTGCGATAACTGAGGATGTTTTCCACCTTCGTCAACACCTCCATGTCGTTCCAGTCATCGGCATATCCATCAATGATTTCATCATAGTTGCCCATTTTGTCCTCTAAAGAGCGAGCCACGAACAGAGGTTTGTAGCAGCACTTGGCAGATGTAACAGGGTTTATGTTGTTGAGTATGGTCTTCGTTTCCTCAGCCGACTCATTTGTAATGAAAATGACATCAAAAAGATAGTCTGGAAAGTCTGGACTCTCATCAAGGGCGAAAGGACTGTCAAGAACCAGCACTTTCCTGTCGCCGTCGTTTTTCTGTATGGTTATCATATTTGAAAGTATTTTATTTATTGATATTCATATAAAACATTCATGTTATCTATACTCTTTAAATTGCTTTGGCATCTGATAAGGAATAAGATTGTACAAACGGTTCTATATCCCCTACGTCATTATCCCCTTCAATCACATTTTACAAATTTAGGATAATTTTCTCTAACATGAATTGTTTCCCATGCCTTTTTTTCAATACATCGGCAAAAAAGTGTGTATTTGCCGTTCTTTTTAGTCCAGATACCCTGCCTTTTTCAGTTCCTTGGCTGCAATGTCGCACTCCTTCCACCACTCTTCGCCAAATTGCCGTATGAGTGGTTCTTTCAGATATTTATAGACAGGCATTTGTAATTTCTTGCCAAGGTCACGGGCTGGCTTGCACACATCCCAACGATGTACATTCACGGCGGTCATCCCTCCCACTTTCGATAGCCTTACAGGATACAATGCACACGAAGCAGGCTTCTGCCAATGAAATTTTCCGCATCTGTAAGCCGAATCAATGGCACACAAGGCACATTGTCCTTCAACACCCTCTATGTTGCCGTGCTTCACGAAGATGCAATCTTTGCCATTCACTATCTGCGTAACCAGTTCGCCGTCACGGTCGGGATACACCACTCCTTCACTCTCGATAATTTTCTGTGCCTCAGGCGAGAGTTCATCCCCAAGCGCATCCACCGCCTCTTCCAGCAGTTCCACCTCCTCAATGCTTACAGGCGCACCAGCGTCGCCTTCCACACAGCAGATGCCATGGCACTTGCTGAGGTCGCAACAGAAAAACACCTTGAATAGGTCGAGCGAAACGAGTGTACCTAAAATCTCAATCATACATATTATATATATATAGTGACAAAATCAACGCACGACATTCACGTTCATCTTCCGCCAACTGTCGCTTCAATGCCTCCAACGAGCCGAACTCACGCTCCTTTCGCAGGTGATGCAGAATTTCTATCCTCATCGTCGTGTCATACAGGTCATCTTGAAAATCAAACAGATGCACCTCTATGCTTCGCTCCGTTCCATTGTGCAGAGTCGGTCGTGTGCCAATGTTGAGCATGCCAAATCCCATGTCTGACCTAACGAGATAGACGCCATTCTCGGGTATGAGTTTCAGAGAGTTCACCTGCATGTTTGCCGTAGGGTAGCCGAGCCGTCTGCCATTCTGAAAACCTCTAACTACCGAGCCTTGCAGGAAATAAGAATAGCCGAGCAAAGCGTTTGCCGTCTTGATGTCTCCCGTAAGGAGTGCATTCCGTATAGCAGTAGAAGACAATGCCCTGCATCCCTCAGCAGGAGAAAAGGGCGCAATGTCCATTACCTTTATGTCCAATTCTTTTCCATATTCCACATAGTCGGAATATCCTTTGCAGTCATGTCCAAAATGATTGTCATAGCCTACCAGCAAAGTCTTCACGCCTATCTGCTCTTTCAACACGCTCCTCATAAACTCCCGAGCCGAAAGCACTGACAAATCCCTCGTAAATTCAATCACTACGATTTTATCAATTCCCGTCTCTTTCAGCAGCGAAACCTTCTCCTCCTCTGGCGAGAGCATTTGTGGCACAAAGCTCTTGCGAAGTACCTGCAAAGGGTGGTTGGCAAACGTCACAACCACTGCTTCAAGTCCCTCACTGCGAGCCTGTTCCACCACTTGCCGTATGACAAACCGATGCCCCAGATGTACTCCGTCAAAAGAGCCGATAGTCGCCACACATGGCCGTATGCTACAATCTTTGCCTATTATCTTCATGCCTAACAAGGTGCAAAGGTACACATTTTTTACTGAAGAATAGGCTTGATATGGCGGAAGATTGCCCTGAAAACAAAGTAAATATGGTTGGCGATGGTGGAGAGGAGTCCGTAGTGGCGGCACATGATGCGGAAACGCTCGAGGAGGGATGCCTTGTGATTGGCAGTAGTCATTCCTTCGCTGAGATAGTCTGCGAGGGGTTCCTTTATATATATATTGTGCATACCTTTTTTTTCTCCCTCCTTCATGCAGCGGATGCACCAGTCGAAGTCAGCGGAGAAACGATAAGAAGTGTCGTATGACTGGGCTATTCGTCGGTTGACGTAGAAGGCTTGGTGACATACGAGCATGCCCTGCTGGAAAGAACGCCACGTGAGATTGTCGGGTGGCGTGAGGTGGCGAGGGCGGAGAAAGTTGCCGTCGGAGTCAACAATGTCGGTGTCGCCATAGATTACGGCAGGAAATGAGTTGGGGTCGGCAGTGGATGCTGTGGCGGATGAGACTGCCTGTGCGATGTGGGCAAGAGTGAAAGGGCTGTGCAGAGTGTCGCCAGCGTTTAGAAAGCAGATGTAGTCGCCTGTGACGAGGTTGAAAGCCTTGTTCATGGCATCGTAAAGCCCTCGGTCGGGTTCTGACAAGATTGTAGCATTGTATTCCTTGGCTATGTCCACAGTGCGGTCTTTGGATGCGCCGTCTATGATGATGTGTTCCGTGTCGCTGTAGGTCTGCGATGCCACACTCTCCATGGTGCGACGTATGGTGCTTTCAGCGTTATACGTGACGGTGACAATGCTAATCTTCATAAATCTGTATGTATTGTCTTGCCACGATGTTTTCGCTGTATGTCTCCAATGCCTTCTGCCGTGCATGGCGGCTCAGTGCGTCGTAGTCTGCGGAAAGGGTCCACATGATGCCGTCGGCAAAGTCCTGCGCATTGCGATGTTCCGCCACATATCCGTTGTGCTTGTGGTCAATCATTTCGGCTATGCCGCCCACGTTGAAGCCTATGCAAGGTATGCCGCACGCCATGGACTCCATGATAGTGTTGGGGAGGTTGTCTTGCAATGAGGGGGTGACATAGATGTCCACAGCATTGTAGAGTGCCACCATTTTCTCCGTGTCGCTCACATAACTGATTGGCATAATGTCGAAAGGCACTTGGCTTCGCACGCTCTCCGCTTCTCCGCCTACAACAACAATCTCCATATCTTTTGCCAGTTCGGGGCGCATCTGTTTCACCCGTTGCAGCGCCTCCACAAGGAAGTGAAAACCTTTGCGCTCGTCCGTGATGCGCTGACAGCCAAAAAGCAAAAGGCGTTTGTCGGTGGGCAACTGCAAAGTCTGTCTCGCCAGCATCTTGTCTGTTGGGCAGAACACCTTGGTGTCTATGGCATTGGGTATGCTCACTACCCTCTGCCCTGTGGCGAGGCGTGAACGCTCTGCCATACCTGCCATCCAACGACTGCACCCAACAAAGGTGATGCGTGAGTCCTTATAGATACGCTGCTTCTGAAGGAAAACCTTCTTCGCCATGTCGCCCAGCAGTCTGCCTCGCATCAGTTTACAGTCGTGGCACAAGTCCATGTATTTCTCGCACTCGCCTGAATAGTGGCACACGCCCGTAAAATACCACTGGTCGTGCATCGTCACCACTACCTTTTTCCCCGAATGCAGTATCTTGTTGATGACTGACAATGATAAGAAGCCTTGGTTGACCCAGTGCAGATGCACTACGTCGGCACGCTGAAACTCAGACAACTTCGTCACGTCTGTGCCAGTATTGGCAATGTCTGTCAGGAAGAGTTGCCGACGGCTGAAACGGTTGGCAATGAAGATGCACAGCCTCTCCCACAGGAAGTTAATAGGCTGCCTCCATCCGCCACTCACCGAATGCACCGTCAGTCGGTCAGTCTGCTTGTCACGCACCAGCATCAATGCCTTCACACCGTTCTTTTTCAAGGCATCCATTAGGCGGTTAGCCGCTATCGCCGCGCCCCCAATCCGCTCAGAAGTATTGATAATAAGGACTCTCATTATGACTGAAATTGTTGCAAAGTTACGCTTTTTCAGCCACAAACAAACATTTTCCTGCAATTTCTTTCCCTTTTCCTTGCTTGTTTACGTTAGAAGACTTACCTTTGCAACGCTTTTCAAAAGCAATCCCTGCTTCAGTAGCTCAGTTGGTTAGAGCACATGACTGTTAATCATGGGGTCGTTGGTTCAAGCCCATCCTGAAGCGCCAGAAAGAAAGTCCTGTAAATCAAAAGTTTACAGGACTTTTCTTTTTCTCACATTTCAAACTTGCACCCATTTTGCACCCAATTTCAAATAAGCATACCGCCTGCATTCACAATTTTGCAGAATCCCATCTGACTTATTCTGCAAGAAATTATTATTTCTGCGTTGTCAAGTTTTAATGTTGACAGATTGAAAATATCTATGGGATTTCAACTGTCAACACATAAACAACATTAAAGTTGCTTGACCAAAAGGATATTCAACCCACTCAGATCTATGCTGGTGTGATTATGCCGACAAGGATTGATGCAGTCGATAGACTGTCTGATTTTTTCGGACAGGGTTGAAAAGTTAAGGAAAGAAATGATAGGGTATCGCAATTTGCGATGCCCTTTTGTGTTCTTTCTTTACTTTCAAAGTAGTTGTCGATATGGATATATCCTCTGATATATTTTTTCAACTTTATTTTTGCTGAAAGACATGAAAAGTGGGTTGAAAGGCTTAAAAAAGTATATAAATTAAGGTGTGTTGACCTTAAAAGCATCTATATTTCAGAAAAAATCAGTAAATTTGCTCCCAGAACAAACAAAATTCTCTTGATATGGAAGATATAAATCGTCTAAAAGTGGTGCTTGCAGAGAAAAAACGCACTGCCAAGTGGCTTGCAACTGAAATCGGCAAAGACCCAGCTACCATTTCAAAATGGTGCACTAACACAACTCAGCCAAGTTTGGATGCGTTGCGTGATATTTCCAATGCTTTGGAGGTAAATATCCAAGAGCTTTTAGTTCCAACCCATGTAAACAAATAAAACACCAATATGACAGCAGATGAACTTCGCAATGAGTTGGGCAGTCTGATATGGAAGACTGCGACCAACCTCGTACATGGTGGCAAAGTATCGCCAGTCCAGTTTATGGATTTTATGCTGGGTAGTCTTTTCTACCGCTTTATTTCCGAGGATGTAATTGACTACTGCAATAACCTGATGAGGGATGCAGGCGTGCCAAATCCAGACTATGTTAATATGCCAGATGAAATGGCAGAAAATGCCAGAGACCAGATTATCAATGCGAAAGGCTTCTTTATCTTGCCATCGCATCTGTTTATAAATGTGGCAAATAAGGCAAAGAACAACCCAGAACTGAACACTACACTTGCCAACAATTTCCGTGCCTTTGAAGAAAGTGCAATAGGAACGGCCAGCGAAAGTGACGTAAAAGGCTTGTTTGCCAACTTCAACACCAATGACCCTGGACTTGGTGGCACAGTTGCTGAGCGTTGCGAACTCTTGACAACCCTTTTGGAGAGTGTTCGTGACCTTGAATTTGCCAAATATCAAGACTCTGGTCTTGATGTGTTCGGAATCTGTTACGAGCACCTTATAAAGATGTATGCCCTTAATTCTGGAACTAAGGGAGGTGAGTTTTACACTCCGGCTGAGGTTAGTTTTCTTCTTGCAAAGATTGCCGCAAGCGGTCGCACATCTGTGAACAAGGTCTATGACCCTGCATGTGGCAGTGGTTCATTGTTGCTGAAATTCAAGGAAGTGCTTGGCACAAAAAATGTCATTGACGGTTTCTTTGGTCAAGAAATCAATTTAAAGACCTACAACCTATGTCGTATGAACATGTTCCTGCACAATGTCAACTATGACCATTTTGACATACAGCAGGGCGATACGCTGAAGAATCCTCGCCACTATGACGAAGAGCCTTTTGATGCCATCGTATCAAACCCTCCTTACTCAACACCTTGGGATGGACAGAATGATCCAACCCTTATCAATGACCCTCGTTTCTCCCCAGCTGGTGTACTTGCACCTGCTAGCAAAGCAGACCTTGCCTTCACTATGCACATGCTATCATGGCTCTCAACCGAAGGCACAGCTGCCATCATTGAGTTTCCTGGTGTGCTCTATCGTGGAGGTGCCGAACAGAAGATACGGCAGTATCTGGTAAGCAACAACTATGTAGATACGGTCATTCAACTCCCTCAGAACCTGTTTTTCGGAACTCCTATTGCCACATGTATCATTGTTTTGAAGAAGAACAAAAGCGATAACCGGGTATGCTTCATTGATGCAAGCAGCGAGTTTATTCATGAAGGTAATAAAAACAAACTGAGTGATGAGAATATTGAAAAAATATATGATACTCAATTCAACAAAAAAGAGATTGAGTACTTCAGCAAGGTTGTAACTACTGCCGAGATTGAAGCAAAGAAACACAACCTGTCTGTTTCATCCTATGTAGAATCGGAGAATACAAATGTAGAAGTTGACATAGACGAACTCAATGAAAGAATTGAGAGCATTGTTGAGCGTCAATGTTGTTTACGAGCAGAAATAAAAGAACTAATCAAGAACCTATAATATGGAATGCATTAAAGATATGATTATCCGTCTTTGCCCTAATGGAGTAAAGCGAATAAAATTGGCAGATTGTCTGGAATATGAACAGCCAACAGAGTATCGAGTGACTTCAAAAGATTATCTGGATAATGGCACTCCTGTTCTGACTGCCGGTCAGACTTTTATATTGGGCTATACAGATGAAACAAATGGAGTTTACCATGCATCTAAAGAAAATCCAGTAATTATCTTTGATGACTTTACAACGTCATTTCACTGGGTTGACTTTGATTTCAAGGTAAAAAGTTCAGCAATGAAGATGCTGACACCTTGTAATGAGGATGTCAATTTCAGATTTGTTTATTATGCGATGAAATGCATCAAGTATGAAACATTGGAACATTCAAGGCAGTGGATTTCAACTTATTCACAATTTGAGATACCTCTTCCACCATTGGAAATTCAAAACCGCATTGTTGAAATCCTCGACAAAATGACTGCGCTTACAGCGGAGTTGGAAGCGGAGTTGGAAGCGGAGTTGGAAGCACGAAAGCAACAATACGAGTATTATCGAAATGAGTTACTGACATTCAAAAAAATAGGGGGTAATTTGGAAGAAAATCAGTGAGATAGGAACAGTTATGAGAGGCACCAGTTTCCAGAAGAAGCATTTTACTGGCAAGGGGACTCCCTGCATCCATTATGGGCAGATATACACCCTGTATGTTCATCATGCTTATGAAACAATTTCGTTTGTTGGTAATAAAATCAGCCGCTCCACACGAAGAGCAAAGACAGGCGATCTCGTAATGGCGACTACAAGGGAGAACATCGAAGATGTAGGCAAGTGTATAGTTTGGCTTGGTGAGGAAGATGTCATTGTAAGTAATGACGCTTGCTTCATACATCACACCTTGAATCCAAAGTATTTAGGTTATCTTTTACAGACAGAATCGTTCTCTATGTATAAGAAAAAAGTTGCTACTGGTACAAAAGTAATACGTATAAATGCTGATGCAGTAGCAGACTTCGTTATTCCAGTCCCCTCTATGGAGGAACAAGAGCGCATAATTTCTATTCTCGACCGATTTGAAGCCCTCACCACTGATTTGCAGATTGGCTTGCCAGCAGAGATTGAGGCTCGTCGTCAGCAATATGAATATTATCGCAATAAACTATTAACATTTAATCAAGCAGCATAAAATAAATGCAGTATAACATTCTATCAGAAAATAACACCAGCACCGTTGTGGCTCATTATGAGCGTCCTGCAATGGCTGCGGATGAAGGCTATCAAACCGAAGCCGACTTGGAGAGTTCGTTTATCGCACAGCTCCAGCGTCAGGGGTATGAATATGCCCAGATACACAATGAGGAGGAACTCATTGGCAATCTGCGTGTAAAACTGGAGGAACTGAACAACTACCATTTCACCGATAATGAATGGAGCAGTTTCTTCAAAACAGAAATAGCCTCTGAAGGCAAAGGAATTATTGACAAAACAAGAACAATCCAAACCGACTTCGTAAAGACATTGAAGTGTGACAATGGCGAAGAAAAGAACATCTACCTGATAAAAAAGGATAATATTCATGCCAACCGCACACAGGTAATAAACCAGTACGAGGTGTGGAACGGCAAACGTCCCAATCGCTATGATGTCAGCATCCTTGTAAATGGTTTGCCACTGGTACATATTGAGTTGAAGAAGCGAGGTGTAAGCATCAAGGAGGCTTTCAATCAGATAAACCGCTATGGGAGAGAGTCTTTCTGGGCAGGAAATGGCTTGTTTGAATATGTGCAGATATTTGTGGTGAGCAATGGCACACAGACAAAATACTACAGCAATACGACACGAGACAGTCATATCAATGAGATTAGAAAGGGAGGGAACAAGAATAAACCTAAGACAAGCAACTCGTTTGAGTTCACCAGCTATTGGGCAGATGCCAGCAATCAAGTGCTCAACGACTTGGTTGACTTTACCGCCACTTTCTTCTCTCGCCATACCCTGCTCAATGTACTCACACGGTTCTGTGTGCTGACGGAGCAGGACTTGTTGCTTGTAATGCGACCTTACCAGATTGCTGCAACCGAAGCACTTCTAAACCAGATAGAACGTGCCCACAACATGAAAAAGCAAGGCACAATAGACGCTTGCGGATATGTCTGGCACACAACGGGGGCAGGCAAGACTCTAACTTCATTCAAGGCAGCACAGTTGGCAACTAAATACGACTTCATTGATAAGGTGGTGTTTGTGGTGGACCGCAAAGACCTTGACTATCAGACAATGAAGGAGTATGACCGATTCCAGAAAGGTGCTGCTAACGGCAACGCATCGACTAAGATACTGGAGGGACAACTGAAGAATCCGAAGTGTAGGATTGTCATAACTACAATACAGAAGCTGACTTCGCTGATTAAGAGATTCCCAACACATGAGATTTTCGGCAAAAATGTTGTAATGGTATTCGATGAGTGCCATCGTTCACAGTTTGGCGATATGCACGCTGCTATCGTCAAGAAGTTCAAGAAATACTATATCTTTGGCTTCACAGGCACACCTATCTTTGCCGAGAATGTATCTGGCAGTCGTGGCAATCTTAGGACAACGGACGATGTCTTTGGTAGAAGGCTGCATACCTACACGATTGTAGATGCCATTCGTGACCACAATGTGCTTCCATTCCGTGTGACCTATGTCAGCACCATGAAGAGCAAGAAAAGCATCGAGAACGCTCAGGTGTGGGATATTGAGCGTGAAAAAGCTTTGATGTCAGCACAGCGCATAGGCAATGTGACAAGTTACATATTGGAGCATTATGCCCAACAGACAAAACAGGCAAGTTCCTATATCTTCAAGCAGTTGAATGATGTAGCAGATGTAGTGAAGCACTACGGTGAAAAGGACTATGAGGAAATCAGAAGGAAGGCTAAACTCAATGGCTTTAACTCCATGCTTGCGGTGCAGAGCATAGATGCAGCCAAACTGTATTACAATGAGTTCCAAAAGCAAATGTCAGAATTGCCAGAGAACAAGAAACTGAAAATAGCCACGATTTTCTCTTATGGAGTAAATGACGAAGCAGGTGAAGAAATAGAGGACGAGGATTCAGACAGCACAGAAGGTATGGATGAAAGCAGCCGTGACTTCTTGGAACGTGCTATCGCAGACTATAATAAGGTGTTCTCGACCAACTACGACACATCAGCCGACAAGTTCCCCAACTACTATAAAGATGTGTCTCTCCGCATGAAAAATCGTGAAATTGACATCCTTATTGTCGTGAATATGTTCCTGACAGGATTCGATGCCACAACCCTCAACACACTGTGGGTAGATAAGAATCTACGCAATCATGGTCTGATACAGTCTTACAGCCGTACAAACCGCATTCTGAACTCAGTGAAGAATGCCGGAAACATCGTATGCTTCCGCAATCTTGAAGACCAGACGAACAAGGCTCTGGCACTCTTTGGCGATGCCGATGCACAAGGTACAGCGATACTTCGTCCGTTTGAGGACTATTTTAACGGCTATATCGATGAGAAGGGCAAGCACGTTAAGGGCTATGTTGAGTATGTCGAGGAGTTGAAGGCTCTCGTCCCTCCTGGCACTATCCCTGTTGGAGAACAGAAGGAACGTGACTTTATCAAGTTGTTCGGCACTGTTCTACGTTTCATCAACCTTTTGAGCTGTTTTGATCAGTTTGCTGAACTAAATCCGCTTACTGCAAGAGAAATCCAAGACTATACAAGCGTTTACATAGATTTGCATGATTATTATCGCACTCACAGCAATGGAGATAAGACCAATGTAAACGATGACATCGAGTTTGAAATGGAGCTCGTTAAACAGGTGGAGGTTAACATTGATTACATCCTCTATCTGGTAAAGCTATATCATGACAGCCATTGTCAGGATAACGAGATTCATATCCGCATCGTCAAGTCAATTGAGTCAAGTGCAGACCTGCGAGACAAGAAGGAGCTTATTGAACGCTTCATTGAAAGCATGACCGCCACAGGTGATGTCTATGAGGAATGGCAGACTTACCTCAATGAACAGAAAAAAGCAGAGTTTGCAGAGCTCATTGCTGAAGAGCATCTGAAAGGTGACAAGGCTGTGGAGTTCATAGAAATGGCATTTACTCGCGGCTATGTTCCTGAAGGTGGTTTGGAACTTAACAACATCATGCCTCCTATCAACCCTTTCGACCCAAATGCAAACCGCCAAGGCAAGGTAGAGCGTGTTCTTGATAGAGTAAAGGCATTCTTTACAAAGTACTTTGGATTTGCTAACGGAAAGTTTAACGACTAAAATCAATATAACTACGGAAAAGAAATTATAGCGGCTCGTTACACTTGGCTGTTGCCATGGGTATTGACAGTAGGGAAAAGTAAGACCATAGGTTACTTCCGCTTGTTGCCTCTGGCTTTGTCCTTCGCTTCTTTCTTACGCTCTGTCATGTACTCACGATATTCTCTGACAGGTATAGTCATGACTTCCTGTTCGGAGAACATGAGGTAGATACCTCTTAGTTCCATCATGACCTCGGCATTGTCGCTGAAGTAGGCATGGATATAGCGATTGATCTTCTCCTGTTTTCTCTGAATATGTGAGTTCGATATAAGAAAAGTGCCCAGAATTTTGTAGGAGTAGAATATTTTCTGTAACTCTATATAAGTGAAAATCAAATAGTTACATAAAACATCCACTCCTATGACACCTGCAAATTTAATAGAAATTTTCTGTATTCTCGACGAATTCTGCAAATATTTGTCTCCTGAGATGAAAAAACGTACCGTGTGAGCCCCCAGCAAGCGGCACCGCAACCGTCCCAGCCGCTTGTCCAACAACGAGGTGATGACCATCTTGGTGCTACTCCACACCCACCGCTTCCGCGACCTGAAGTCTTTCTACCTAGGCTATGTCTGCTGGCACATGCGAAAGGAATTCTCACACACCGTGTCCTACAATCGCTTCGTAGAGCGGCAGACGCAGGTCGGGCGCACTACCGCTGTTCTTCCTGCCGACCTGCGCCCTGGGCAAGTGCATTGGCATCTTCATCATCGGTTCCACGCTGCTGGAAGCGTACCACATCAAACGGATGCACTCACGCTGGACGATGAGGAATGGGCACGAAAAGGCAAGTCCACGACGAACTGAAGAGCATATACCAGATTGAGCACACAAGACACCGCTCGGCGGACAACTTTGCCACCAACCTGCTGGCAGGACTCATTGTATACAACCTACTGCCGAAGAAATCATCAATGAACATTGACATCATTGACAAAAGCAGATTAATTGAGTAAAGTTTATATCGAACTCACGCTTAGTATAGGGATATGATATTACTCAATATTGTCATTATCAACATGAATATCCTGTCTTGTTATAATATCTTGATGCAAGTAACCTCGCTCTTCTAAAAGTTGTAGACATTCTGAATATACTACACCTCTATGCTTCGTGTCTTTAATGGTTACCATGACAACGACATCCTGTGATATATCTACTCCGTCTTCAACCTGTGATAATTCTGCGGCATATCGATATAGACCTTCAAGCTTAAGAGCCCATTTCTTATTTGAAGTAAGATAATGACTTTTGTTTGCTTTAGTCATTTTCTCTAACAACACATGGTATTTCTTTACAGGTTGGAACTTGGTACCCTTTTCAATAAGTACTCGTTCACCAAGGTGCTCAGTCTTGAGAGATGACTTACTGTAAAGACTCTCTGATAACACATTTTTTGAATCTTTGGACATGCGATTTTCATTTCGCATTATACCAGGTTGAGCTAAGTCAATCTGTTCAACATGATCATATGTCTCTAAGAATACATTGACCTGACTTTGGCAATATTCGTTTCCTTGGTTTGGGTTCAGAACAGGGTCAACTATCAAAGTGACTGTGATATCGCCATAGAAATATCCATTTTCAACAAGACTTGTTGGATATGGAAAGTCCAATGACACAATATTCTTGCCCTTGTCAAGGGTGTGGCAGAAAATCATGGTACACTCATCTTGATCATTTCTAATAATGTCATTAAGTGTGCTTGGTTTTCCGAAACCGAGTTCTTTTCGCAAAGATGATATATCAGAACTATTGTTTACAGGGTATGTAGCATTATGAATCAGCATGGCTCTTACAAGCAATGGACTAAACTTGTCTCCTAAGTGATGCTCTAGGTTTGCAGCAAGCCCAGCTACACGTGGGGTTGAGAAACTTGTTCCGCGGAAACAACGCGCTTGTCGTCCATATATGGAGAAAGATGAAATGTGAGAATCCGTATTGCCACCATAATGTACCAAATCTGGCTTTATTACATTCTCAACACCCAATCCGATTCGTGAAAATGGACTACGACAATCTGGTTCTGCGTCTCGGTCAGTGTTCTTTTCTAATGCGATAGAGCCAACAACTAAGCTCATTACTGATTCTGCACCCTTAGAAATCTTGAGGGGTGCTCCATTTGGTTGTACTTCAAAATTTCCTGCGGATTTGCATATCAGTATCTTATGTTGTTTCTGCAATCCATCCAGCGCTATTGCTAGGTGCGAATATTCTCGATCAGAAATAGGAGCATTGATGCCTTGTGATAGGTTCCAGATTTTGATCTCGGGATGATTCTGTATAGCCTTCTTTATATTCTTTACTAATTCGTGTTCGTAAATATTATTAGTACCATTGACTATGCAACTCGTCAATTTGCAGGGGCTGCACATCGTCAAATCTTGTCCTTCCAGCAAATCTCCATAGTTTATTATGCCTGCAACTGCAGTGCCGTGTTCTTTGTTGATGTATTCATCCAATAAGTCTGCGGCATTATCTTCAGGAGTTTCTAACCAAGGATCTAAGTACTCAATAGGTTCAACTCCTGAATCAAGAATTCCAACATGAGGATAGTCATGCTCCTCTCTAGGAATCATTACGCAAACCTCACTTTCATCAGGATCCGGTGCTGCAAGGAACTCTATTGTCGGCATTTTCATGACAGATAATACGCAATCCATGGTTGCAAGGCTATGTATCTGTTCCTGACTTAGTTGATCAGTCTTGAACAGTATCAAGTCACTGGTATAATCAAGTGCCTCAATTTGAATGCCTTGAGTGCGACAAAATGCGTCAAATATGCGTCTCGAGCGTTCATTGTCTTGCGAATTCTGATAATTGACCAGCTGTATTTTTACTACATCTTCCAAAGCTATGTTTTCATCAAGTGTAGCCTTATAGGGCTTAATATCTTGTATTGCAGCCAATCCTTTTTGTCTTGATTTGCTCGAATTACGATTTACAGCAAAGCGAGATGCAATCTTCTTGAGATCTACTAAAGAATCTATCTTTACAAGTAATTTGCCAGGTGAGACTGAACTTAACACGTTATGCTTGGAATCAACATCTAGCATAGAGCAAATAGAATCTCTATGTGATTTGGCTGTAGCTTTTTCGTGGAGTTCAACAGTAGTCAATATGGGCAAATCATATATTCTTGTCGCAAATCGCTCATTTAGGTCTCTTAAGTGTGATTGTATACGTGCAACATTAGTAGCGATTGTATTATCATCTACCCATGTCGGCAGTTTAGAATTGCCACCACCTTCTGTCAAAAAATCATCGCGTTCATCTCTGAACTGGACGAATTGTATAGGAAGTTCTTTTGCCATACTTGTATTTATTTGTGATTGTCTGACAATACATTACGTACCTGTCTGACACTTATGTTTAACATTTTTGAGATGCTTGCTTGGGTTACACCATTAGCGTTATAGAAAACGATCCTTTGCTCCATGGTTTCATCTTTGCCTTGATAATCAAAAACTGCTTGAATCAAGTTTTCGTATGAAATATCTTTCGATCCGTTTATTATGCAGTTTACTTTTAGCCTTGTCAACAACGTTGATATGTCAGAGGGAGACATGGAAGAAACAAGGCTTGAAAAGGCGTTAAGTCTATTTGCGTCTTCCAAAAAGGAACAATTAAAACCCTCTAACAATAGCTTTATTAAGGTAATTCTATTGTTTTCGTCAGGCAAATTGACCTCAGACTTAATTGTAAAACGTCTCCATACTGCCTTGTCCAATAGCTGTGGGTGATTAGTTGCTGCAATCAACACGGTTGACGATGGCAAGCTATCGATATTCTGAAGAAGACTATTGATAACACGTTTTAATTCACCTAACTCATGGCTGTCATCTCTTGCCTTGGCAATAGCATCAAACTCATCCAGAAAAAGAATGCATGGAATACCGCCAGCATAAGAAAATATTTTGCGCAGATTTTTAGCGGTACTTCCTAAAAGAGACGAAACTATGCCATCAAGCTTTGCAACCACAAGAGGCAGTCCTGTTTGCTCACTAATATAATGAGCAATAGAAGTCTTTCCGCAGCCTGGAGGACCGTAAAGAAGAAGTGAATTTTTAATTTCAATGCCTGCTCGTTCTATTTCTTCATGGTGGTTTACAAGATTGATCAAATCATCAATTTGCTGTTTTACCATATCAGAAAGAACGATTTTGGTCCTTGTTGTAGTTTCCGGGATTACTTCAACAATCTGTAACTTACTATCTGCATCCATAGGAATCATACGCATAGCATCAGCAGTGGCTGTGCTTTTGTTGCTATTTGCATTTATCTGTTCCAAGATACAATCTGCCAACTGAGTGTCTCCTTCTAAACGAAGACGCTCAGCCAACCTTGTTGAGTAGTTTATGATTTTCCTTTTGTCATTAAAGAGACCACCCTCTATAATGCGGAGAATATCTGTAGACATATCATTATTATTTATATGGTGTGCAAAGATAATAATTATTTTTCGGATTTTAGCAGAAAATACCATAAAAGTGCAAAAAAATATCGAAAATCGTGCAAATATATCGAGAAAACGTAATAGCAAGTCATAAAAACGTGCAAATATTTATGGTCTGCATAAAAAGAAGTTCCATAACATGATTCACACCGCTTGATACATTCATGCTATGGAAATTTATCCATAGATTTACTGTTGATTCCAACTATTTCACAATATCTTGTGGATTTTTTGCTTTCTCCTTCTGGATGAGTTGAAATCATTTAAGGAGGATGCGGAAATAACTATAGTTAGCAAAAATCAACATGACGGATGTGTGAGATGGCAAAAACATTTCGGCGAGAGATACAGTTGTTCGATAGCAAAGGACATTGACGAAGATGCCTCACAGCAGAGTTTTTCTGGTACAATGAACAAAACAGCCAGTATACTTGATATTAAAACCTCATTGGATACTTGTTTTGCTAAACTCTCAAAAAAATATGATATAGAAGAGGTTGATCGTATTCCGCGACTGAAGATTATCAACCGAACTCGTATTTGGAAAATGAGGAATAAACAAAAACATCTACTACATACCCCATCCACTCCGTTTCTTCGTGCCATCCCAATTGGTAAGTTCATTGTCAGAACCACCACCGCCTGTGCCGACTGAGCCTCTGCCTCCTGCTGCGAGAAAGAGTCTATTCATCAGTTCCTTGGGAA